>NZ_MUME01000418.1 GCF_002155915.1 Streptomyces thermovulgaris
CGACTCGTCGCGGATGCGGCGTCAGCCTGTGCCGCCGCATCCGCGACGAGTCGACGGTGCCGGTGATCATGCTGTCCGCGCGTGCCGACCCGATCGACGTGGTCCTGGGCCTGGAGGCGGGGGCCGACGACTATGTGACCAAGCCGTTCGACGGGGCCGTGCTGGTCGCCCGGATCCGCGCGGTGCTGCGCCGCTTCGGGCACGCCGCCGGCGCCCGGGACGGCCGGGATCCCTCGGCGGAAAACGGCGGGGTGCTGACCTTCGGCGACCTGGAGGTCGACACGGAGGGGATGGAGGTGCACCGGGCCGGCCGGCCGGTGGCGCTCACGCCCACGGAGATGCGGCTGCTGCTCGAGTTCTCCTCGGCACCGGGCACGGTCCTGTCCCGTGACACGCTGCTGAAGCGGGTGTGGGGTCACGGCTGGGGCGGCGACACCCGCGTGGTCGACGTCCATGTGCAGCGCCTGCGCACGAAGATCGGCCAGAACCGCATCGAGACGGTCCGCGGCTTCGGCTACAAGCTGAAAGCCTGAGCGGAGCGGCCATGCGGGCAATCACACGGCGTCCGCTCCTGGCTCGCCCAGGGCGCCCGGGACGGCGCACGGGGATCCGCACGGGGCTGCGGTGGAAGCTCAGCGCGGCGATCGCACTGGTCGGCGCGCTGGTGGCGCTGGCGCTGAGCCTGGTGGTGCACAACGCCGCACGGATGTCGATGCTCGACAACGCGCGCGACCTGGCCGTCGAACGGGTCCGGATCGCCCAGCGGAGCTACGAGCTGTCGGGCCGGCCGAACTTCCCCGGGGTCCGGGTCGACGACCCGGAGCTGCCGCCCGAGCTGCAAAGGATGGTCGAGCAGGGCCGGCAGGCGACGTATGTGAGCGACCCCGGGGACCGGCCGGCCCTCATCTGGGCGGCCGTCCCGGTCGCGGACGGCCATGTGCTGTCCCTGCGCACGCATGTGACCGACCGCAGCGCGAACATGCTCGACGACCTCGACCAGGCGCTGGTCATCGGCTCCATCGCGGTCGTGCTCGGCGGCAGCGCGCTGGGGGTGCTGATCGGGGGCGGGCTCTCGCGCCGGCTGCGCAAGGCGGCGACCGCGGCCAACCAGGTCGCCCAGGGCGCGCGGGACGTACGGGTGCAGGACGCCATCGGCGGTGTCGTACGGGACGAGACCGACGACCTGGCGCGCGCGGTGGACGCGATGGCGGACGCCCTGCAGCAGCGGCTGGAGGCGGAGCGCCGGGTCACGGCGGACATCGCGCACGAGCTGCGCACTCCGGTGACCGGGCTGCTGACGGCGGCCGAGCTGCTGCCGCCCGGCCGGCCGACGGAGCTGGTCCTGGACCGTGCGAGGGCCATGCGCACCCTGGTCGAGGACGTGCTGGAGGTGGCCCGGCTCGACGGTGCCTCCGAGCGGGCCGAGCTGCAGGACGTCCTGCTGGGCGAGTTCGTCGCCCGGCGGGTGGCGGCCAAGGACCCGGACGTCGAGGTGCGCGTGGTGCACGAGTCGAGGGTGACGACCGATCCGCGGCGTCTGGAGCGGGTGCTGTTCAATCTGCTCGCCAACGCCGCCCGGCACGGCAGGCCGCCGATCGAGGTGACCGTGGAGGGCCGGGTCGTCCGGGTGCGCGACCACGGGCCGGGCTTTCCCGAGGAGCTGCTCGCCGAGGGCCCGAGCCGCTTCCGCACCGGCAGCAGGGACCGCGCCGGGCACGGCCACGGCCTCGGTCTGACCATCGCCACCGGCCAGGCCCGTGTCCTCGGCGCCCGGCTGACCTTCCGCAACGTCCGCCCGGCGGGCGCCCCCGACCACGTTCCGGCCGAGGGCGCGGTCGCCGTGCTGTGGCTGCCGGAGCGCGCACCGGCGGACACGGGGAGCCGTCCCCTGCTCCGGGAGCGGTAGGTGTCCTTCGGGCCGTGGCGGCGGCGCACGGTCAGACGGCCTGGGTCACGGTCTCCTGCGCCTGCGCCCCGGGCCCGCCGTCCTGGCCCTGCTGCGCCGGTCCCGCTCCCTTCAGCGGGACCTCCTTGACGAACACCGCGGCGACGAGCGCGACGACCGCCACCACGGCGCCCAGCAGGAACGCCGAGTGCGTACCGGAGGACACCGCGTGCTGGTAGGCCTCCCGGACCTGCTCCGGCAGCCTGGCCAGGCTCGCCGCGTCCAGCTGCGCGGAGTGCTCGGTGATCCTCGAGCCCACGGCGCCTCCCCGCCCGGCCATCTCGTGCTGGACGCGGTCGTTGAACAGCGCGCCCATGATCGCGACGCCGAAGGAGGAGCCGAGCGTACGGAACAGGGTGACGGTGGAGGAGGCCACGCCCATGTCCTTCATCTCCACGCTGTTCTGCGCGACCAGCATGGTGATCTGCATCAGGCAGCCCATGCCGGCGCCGAGGACGGCCATGTACAGGCCGGAGGTGAGACGGGTGGTGCCGGTGTCCATCAGGGACAGCAGGTACAGCCCGGCGGCCATCAGCGCGCTGCCGAGGATCGGGAAGACCTTGTACCGGCCGCTGCTGGTGGTGATCCGGCCGGCGATCAGCGACACGACCATCGTCGCGCCGAGCAGCGGCAGGAGCAGCAGACCGGAGTTGGTCGCGGAGGCGCCCTGCACCGCCTGCTGGTAGAGCGGCAGGAAGAGCACCGCGCCGAACATCACGAAGCCGGTGATGAAGCCGACCAGCGTCATCAGGCTGAAGTTGCGGTTGCGGAAGATGTGCAGCGGCATGACCGGCTCGGCCGCCCTGGTCTGCCAGAACACGAATCCGGTGAGCGCGACGACGCCGATCACGGCGAGCTGCACGATCCGTGCGGAGGTCCAGGCGTACTCCGTGCCGCCCCAGGTGGTGACGAGCACGACGGCGCTGATGCCGACGGTCAGCAGCACGGCGCCCAGGTAGTCGATCCGCGCCTGCGCCCGCCTCTTCGGCAGGTGCAGTACGGCGCTGAGCGCGACGAGCGCCACCACGCCGAGGGGAAGGTTGATGTAGAAGGCCCAGCGCCAGCCCCAGTTGTCCGTGATCGTGCCGCCGACCAGCGGACCGCCGATCATCGCCAGCGCCATCACGCCGGCCATCATGCCCTGGTACCTGCCGCGCTCACGGGGCGGGACCAGGTCGCCGATGATGGCCATCACCCCGACCATCAGGCCGCCGGCGCCCAGGCCCTGGACGGCGCGGAAGCCGATCAGCTGCCCCATGGTCTGCGCCATGCCGCTCAGCGCGGAGCCGATCAGGAAGATCACGATCGAGGTCAGGAAGACGCCCTTGCGCCCGTACATGTCGCCGAGCTTGCCCCACAGCGGTGTGGCCGCGGCGGTCGCGAGGGTGTAGGCGGTGACCACCCATGACAGGTGCTCGAGCCCCCCGAGCTCACCGACGATCGTGGGCATCGCGGTGCCCACGATCATGTTGTCCAGCATCGCGAGCATCATCGCGATCATGAGTGCGAGCAGGACGACCCGCACGCTCCTGGGTCGTATGCCGCTCCGGCCGGTGTCCGGCCCGGCCGCCACGGTGTCCGCCATGTGTACTGCTCCCCCATCCGATTGCCACTTACTTGCCGACCGGCAAGTTGATTACACTCCGAAAAAGTAGGACCGCCACTAGCCGGTCGTCAAGTAAGTTTCGGCGGCCGGCCGCCAGGTAGGTTCTCAGTGAGCGCGAGGAGTACGAGGATGAGCCCCACCATGGACGGCACCAAGCAGCGGCGCCGCGGAGACACCCGCCAGCGCATCCTGGACGTGGCGCTGGAACTCTTCGCCGAGCAGGGCTACGAGAAGACCTCCCTGCGGGAGATCGCCGAGCGCCTGGGCGTCACCAAGGCGGCCCTGTACTACCACTTCAAGACGAAGGAGGAGATCCTCGTCAGCCTCTTCGAGAGCCTCACACGGCCGATGGAGGAGCTGATCGAGTGGGGCCGGCGGCAGCCGCACACGCTGGAGACCAAGCAGGAGATCGTCCGGCGCTACGACCAGGCGCTCGCCGGGGCCGCGCCGCTGTTCCGCTTCATGCAGGAGAACCAGGCGACGGTCCGGGAGCTGCGCATCGGGGAGACCTTCAAGCAGCGGATGCGCGGCCTGAAGGACATCATCGTCGACCCGGACGCGACCATGACCGACCAGGTCCGCTGCTTCACCGCCCTCCTGACGCTGCACGCCGGGATGTTCCTCATGCAGGACCTCGGAGGCGACCTCGAGGAACGGCGCAAGGCCGCGCTCGAGGTCGCCGTCGACCTGGTGACCCAGGCGCACCGGGACGCGCACGCGTCCTGACACACCACCGCCGCCCGCTGATTCCAGCGGGCGGCGGCACGGTGCGGCGATCGGAGCCGGGCGGGCGGTGTCTCAGGGCCGCAGGTAGGCCAGCGGGTTGACCGCGGAGCCGTAGTTCGGGGTGGTACGGATCTCGAAGTGCAGGTGCGGACCGGTGGAGTTGCCGGTGTTGCCGGACAGGGCGATGCGCTGGCCCGCGGCGACCTTCTGG
Organism: Streptomyces thermovulgaris; assembly: GCF_002155915.1. Taxonomy (GTDB): domain Bacteria; phylum Actinomycetota; class Actinomycetes; order Streptomycetales; family Streptomycetaceae; genus Streptomyces; species Streptomyces thermovulgaris. Next base: position 4,489 of record NZ_MUME01000418.1, read on the forward strand.
CCGATCTTCACATCGATGCGGGAGAGGTGCGCGTACTGGGAGTACTTCCCGTTGGCGTGCTTGAGGACGACGGCGTTGCCGTAGGCGGGGCCGTCACCGGCACCGTTGGGGCCGGCCTTGACGACGGTGCCGGCGCTCGCGGCGAGAACCGGGGTGCCGACCGGCACGGCGAAGTCCTGACCGCTGTGCTTGTTCGCCCAGCGAGCACCGTTCTGGTTGAAGCCGGCGGTGAGCTTGTAGTTCTTCACCGGGGTGACCCAGGTGGCAGCCGACTTGGCGGAGACGGCGGCGGGAGCCGCCGTGGTCCCGGCGGCGGACGCTGCACCCGCACCCGCACCCAGGGCGACCGAGACTCCCAGGCCGGCCGCCAGGAGGGCGGCACGGGTGCGGAGCTTGGCCGGACGGGCGGAACGGAACGTGGCGCGCTGGAACATCGAAACCTCTGGGGGTGGGGGACGGGGAAACCACCCGGAGGAAGAGCTGGCCTCGCCGGGCGGCGATCCCTTGGTAACCCCGCCGCTCATCGACGCTCAAACACCCTCACTACGAGGCAAAGTAGTAAGAGCGGGCAGTGGCGTACGTCTCTTGACGACCAGCCCATTTGGGACAAATGCCCTGTAGAGGGCCCATGACGGCCTGCCCCATCGCCCGAATTGTCCGATTTCTCGATCGCCACTCCGTACTAAATGTCCTAGTACCGGGACAAACCCTCTGTGCGCCTTGTCACCAAAAGGCGGAATTCTGCCTCCTTTTCCTGTGACCGGCTTCATGTGGTGCCGGTCTCAGCGGAGTTACTTTCTGGTAATTTCTCGGTTCCCCTCTCGCCACCCCGCTCCGTGAGCATCATGTACACAACAAACCCATGTACACAACAAACCAGTGTCACGGACGCGAGAGGACCCCCATGACCACAGGCACCTGGACGCGCCGCGCCCGCCTGACCGTCCTCGCCACGGTCGCCGCCACGGTGTTCGCCGTCCCCGCCGGCGCCCAGGCCGCGACGAACACTCCGGTCTCCGCCACGGGCACCACGGCGACGGCCACGGCCGCCGCCACGGCCGCGGCGGAGAAGGTCGACTACGACACCTGGCAGCGGGACTGCCAGGCCGTGATGGACGAGGCCATGCCCTATCTGCGGCAGCGGATCGCGAACAGCAGACCGGGCGAGAAGCAGGCCATCGTGCTCGACATCGACAACACGGCCCTGGAGACCGACTTCGGCTTCAGCTTCCCCCAGCCCGCCAACAAGCCCGTGCTGAAGGCCGCCCAGTACGCCCAGGAGAACGGTGTCTCCCTGTTCTTCGTCACGGCCCGCCCGGGCATCCTCAAGGACGTGACGCGGTTCAACCTCACGCACGAGGGCTACCGCGTCGACGGCCTCCACGTCCGCGGCCTGCTCGACCTGTTCAAGGACGTCGCCGACTACAAGACCGCCCAGCGCGCCGCCATCGAGGCCAAGGGCTACACGATCATCGCGAACATCGGCAACAGCCCGTCCGACCTGTCCGGCGGGCACGCCGAGAGGACCTTCAAGCTGCCGGACTACGACGGCCAGTTGTCCTGACCGGCCCGGCGCGGCGCACGAGGCGCACAAAGGGGCTGCCCCGGGACTCGAAGTCCCGGGGCAGCCCCTTTGTCGGTCCTGTGCGGTCCAGGACGGCCGCGGCGGCCTTACACGTCCTTGCTCAGGTTCGGCCCGGCTCCGCCGGCCGCCTGCTCGATCGGCGGGACGTCCGGCAGCGCCGACTTCTCCTCGCCGCGGAAGGTGAAGACCTGGTCCTCTCCCTCGCCCTCGGTGTCCACGACCACGATGTGACCGGGGCGCAGCTCGCCGAAGAGGATCTTCTCGGAGAGCGCGTCCTCGATCTCGCGCTGGATCGTCCGGCGCAGCGGCCGGGCGCCCAGAACGGGGTCGTAGCCCTTCTTGGCCAGCAGCTCCTTGGCGGACTGGGAGAGCTCGATGCCCATGTCCCGGTCCTTCAGGCGCTCGTCCACCTTGCTGATCATCAGGTCGACGATCCGCAGGATGTCCTCCTGCGTCAGCTGCGGGAAGACGACCACGTCGTCGACACGGTTGAGGAACTCGGGCCGGAAGTGCTGCTTGAGCTCGTCCGACACCTTGTTCTTCATCCGCTCGTAGTTGGTCTTCGTGTCGCCCTGGGCGGCGAAGCCCAGGTTGAAGCCCTTGGAGATGTCCCGGGTGCCGAGGTTGGTGGTCATGATGATGACCGTGTTCTTGAAGTCCACGACCCGGCCCTGGGAGTCGGTCAGGCGACCGTCCTCCAGGATCTGCAGCAGCGAGTTGAAGATGTCCGGGTGGGCCTTCTCGACCTCGTCGAACAGGACGACCGAGAACGGCTTGCGGCGCACCTTCTCCGTCAGCTGACCGCCCTCCTCGTAGCCCACGTAGCCGGGGGGCGAGCCGAAGAGGCGGGAGACCGTGTGCTTCTCGCTGAACTCCGACATGTCGAGGGAGATCAGCGCGTCCTCGTCGCCGAAGAGGAACTCCGCCAGCGCCTTGGACAGCTCGGTCTTACCGACACCGGACGGGCCGGCGAAGATGAACGAGCCGCCGGGGCGCTTGGGGTCCTTCAGACCCGCACGCGTACGCCGGATCGCCCGGGACAGCGCCTTGACGGCGTCGTCCTGGCCGATGACCCGCTTGTGCAGCTCCTCCTCCATGCGGAGCAGGCGGCTGGACTCCTCCTCGGTCAGCTTGAAGACCGGGATGCCGGTGGCCGTGGCGAGGACCTCGGCGATCAGGTCGCCGTCGACCTCGGCGACGACGTCCATGTCGCCGGCCTTCCACTCCTTCTCCCGCTTGGCCTTGGCGGCCAGGAGCTGCTTCTCCTTGTCGCGCAGGGCAGCGGCCTTCTCGAAGTCCTGCGAGTCGATCGCGGACTCCTTGTCCCGGCGGACGGCGGCGATCTTCTCGTCGAACTCGCGCAGGTCCGGCGGCGCGGTCATCCGGCGGATGCGCATCCGGGAGCCGGCCTCGTCGATCAGGTCGATCGCCTTGTCCGGCAGGAAGCGGTCCGAGATGTACCGGTCGGCCAGAGTGGCGGCCTGGACCAGCGCCTCGTCGGTGATGGAGACGCGGTGGTGCGCCTCGTACCGATCGCGCAGGCCCTTGAGGATCTCGATCGTGTGCGGCAGGGACGGCTCGGCGACCTGGATGGGCTGGAAGCGGCGCTCCAGGGCCGCGTCCTTCTCCAGGTGCTTGCGGTACTCGTCCAGGGTGGTCGCGCCGATGGTCTGCAGCTCGCCGCGGGCCAGCATCGGCTTGAGGATGCTCGCCGCGTCGATGGCGCCCTCGGCGGCGCCCGCACCCACCAGCGTGTGCAGCTCGTCGATGAACAGGATGATGTCGCCGCGGGTGCGGATCTCCTTGAGCACCTTCTTCAGGCGCTCCTCGAAGTCACCGCGGTAACGGGAGCCGGCGACCAGGGCACCGAGGTCCAGGGTGTAGAGGTGCTTGTCCTTGAGGGTCTCGGGCACCTCGCCCTTGACGATGGCCTGGGCCAGCCCCTCGACGACGGCGGTCTTGCCGACGCCGGGCTCACCGATCAGCACCGGGTTGTTCTTGGTCCGGCGGGACAGCACCTGCATGACCCGCTCGATCTCCTTCTCGCGCCCGATGACCGGGTCGAGCTTGCCCTCTCGAGCGGCCTGGGTGAGGTTCCGGCCGAACTGGTCGAGGACCAGGGACGTCGAGGGCGTGCCCTCGGCAGGCCCGCCGGCCGTGGCGGTCTCCTTGCCCTGGTAACCGGAGAGCAGCTGGATCACCTGCTGCCGCACCCGGTTGAGGTCGGCGCCCAGCTTCACCAGGACCTGGGCGGCGACGCCCTCGCCCTCGCGGATCAGGCCGAGCAGGATGTGCTCCGTGCCGATGTAGTTGTGGCCCAGCTGAAGAGCCTCGCGGAGCGACAGCTCCAGGACCTTCTTGGCACGGGGGGTGAAGGGAATGTGACCCGACGGCGCCTGCTGGCCCTGGCCGATGATCTCTTCCACCTGCTGGCGGACCGCCTCGAGCGAAATCCCGAGGCTCTCAAGGGCCTTGGCGGCGACACCCTCACCCTCGTGGATCAAGCCCAGGAGAATGTGCTCGGTGCCGATGTAGTTGTGGTTGAGCATCCGGGCTTCTTCCTGAGCCAGGACGACAACCCGCCGCGCGCGGTCGGTGAACCTCTCGAACATCGTTAATCGCTCCTCAGAGCGGTCAGGCAGTGGGGGGTACTTCCCCTCCCTGTCCTTCCGCAGCTTAGTCCCGCAAGCGGGGACCGCTCATTCCAACTGCCGACACCGTCCTTGGCCTCCTGACCTCGACTGCCGACATCCGTTCCAACCCGATGGTGCGAGACGATGTTCCCGCAGGCCAGGCAGATACCCCAGTCGCCACTACGCCGATGGCGAACGTGAGACTCGGCTGCCCGGGTGCCGCCTGCGCGTCGACCCCTCCCACTAGGCATGTCTTACCCGCACGCACCGACAGTCCATGCCGCGCGCGCCCATTCCCTCAGCTACGGGCGAACATCCTTGCGCTCCCTCCTTGCTCCCTCGCGCCCTCGATTCGCCACTTGGGGCACACCCCCTGGCACTCATCGTGACTTCCGTGCGCGCCCGACGGTTGCACCCGGCATGGCCGACAGCCTCTCCGCGATTTCTTCTCCGTCCCCCCATCTTCCGTCGTCCTGCCCTGCGCCGCCCTGTCTTCCGTCCCCCCGCCGGCCGCCCGGCCCCGGTG
>NZ_MUME01000419.1 GCF_002155915.1 Streptomyces thermovulgaris
CAGCCAGGCCGGCCGCGGATGCAGCTGTCGCAGGACGGGAGGGCGATCCGCTGACCCTCCCCTCCCCCCTTCAGATCCCGCCCGACCCCCAGGAGACACATCCGTGCCGCTTCACCAAGGACATCAGGAGTCCGACGAGCGCCCCCTGGCCGTCAATCCCTTCTACGCGGCGGCCGACCCGGCCGTGGAGATGGCCGAGGCCCCGCCCAAGCACCGGCTCGCCCACGCTCCCCTGCCGCCCGCGACGGCGTATCAGCTCGTGCACGACGAGCTGATGCTGGACGGCAACTCCCGGCTGAACCTGGCCACGTTCGTCACCACCTGGATGGAGCCGCAGGCCGGCCGGCTGATGAGCGAGTGCTGCGACAAGAACATGATCGACAAGGACGAGTACCCGCGCACCGCCGAACTGGAGCGGCGCTGTGTGGCCATGCTCGCCGATCTGTGGAACGCCCCGGATCCGTCGGCCGCCGTGGGCTGTTCGACGACCGGGTCGAGCGAGGCGTGCATGCTCGCGGGGATGGCGCTCAAGCGGCGGTGGGCGAAGCGGAACGCCGACCGCTACCCCTCGCGGGACGTGCGGCCGAACCTCGTCATGGGCGTCAACGTCCAGGTGTGCTGGGAGAAGTTCTGCACCTTCTGGGAGGTGGAGGCCCGTCAGGTCCCCATGGAGGGCGACCGTTTCCACCTCGACCCGCAGGCCGCCGCCGAGCTGTGCGACGAGAACACCATCGGGGTCGTCGGCATCCTCGGCTCCACCTTCGACGGCTCCTACGAGCCGATCGCCGAGCTGTGCGCGGCGCTGGACGACCTGCAGGAGCGGACCGGCCTGGACGTCCCCGTGCATGTGGACGGGGCCTCGGGCGGCATGGTCGCGCCCTTCCTCGACGAGGACCTGGTGTGGGACTTCCGGCTGCCGCGGGTGGCGTCGATCAACACCTCGGGGCACAAGTACGGGCTGGTCTACCCGGGCGTCGGCTGGGCGCTGTGGCGCGACCGGGAGGCGCTGCCGGAGGAGCTGGTCTTCCGGGTCAACTACCTGGGCGGCGACATGCCGACCTTCGCCCTCAACTTCTCCCGGCCGGGCGCCCAGGTGGTGGCGCAGTACTACACGTTCCTGCGGCTGGGCCGCGAGGGCTACCGGCTGGTGCAGCAGTCCACCCGGGACGTGGCCCGCCGCCTCGCCGAACGGATCGAGGCGCTCGGCGACTTCCGGCTGCTGACCCGCGGCGACCAGCTGCCGGTGTTCGCCTTCACCACGGCGGCGGACATCACGTCGTACGACGTGTTCGACGTCTCCCGGCGCCTGCGCGAGAACGGCTGGCTGGTGCCCGCGTACACCTTCCCGCCGAACCGGGAGGACCTGTCCGTCCTGCGCGTGGTCTGCCGCAACGGCTTCTCGGCGGATCTTGCGGAGATGTTCGTCGAGGACCTCGCCCGGCTGCTGCCGGACCTGCGCCGCCAGCCGCATCCGCAGACCCGGGACAGGAAGGCGGCCACCGGCTTCCACCACTGAGGAGCCCCGTGCCGGCCGCGCCGCGGGCCGCGGGCCCCGGCGTGCGCGTCCGCCGCGGTCAGCGGTCGTCCTCCGGGTGCCGCTCCCCCGTCGCGTACGGGTTCTCCTGGCCCTCGGCCAGGACGCCGATGAACGGCTCGCCCTCGCCGGCGAAGGTGTAGGCGCCGCGTTCGAGACGTTCGACGAGACCCCGGGTCCAGGCGGCGTCGGAGTCGGCCCGGTGGAGCCAGAGGTTCATGATCTCGCCGATGTGGCCGAGCCGTTCGGGGCCGCCCTCGGGGAGGTAGTGCTCGACGACGGCGGCCCGCCACCGCCCGATCCGCCGGATCCGCTCCTTGAGCAGGGCGATCGCCTCGTCTCTCGGCAGGTCGACGAGGAAGCCGATGGCCGCGGACTGGAAGTCCACCTTCTGCTCGTAGGCGACCAGGGCCTCCCGCAGCAGCCGGAAGTACTCCTCGGTGCCCGCGTCGGTGATCTCGTACTCGGTGCGGGGCGGACCGCCGGCCGTGGAGGGGGCGGTCTCGTGCGCGTGCAGCAGCCCCTGCTTGGCCATCTGCTTCAGGGCGTGGTAGATCGAGCCGGGCTTGGCGTTGGACCACTCGTGCGCGCCCCAGTACTCCAGGTCGCTCCGCACCTGGTAGCCGTGGGCCCGCCCGTGCTGACGGACGGCTCCCAGCACCAGCAGACGGATCGCTGACATGCGCTCCAGGGTATTGCCGCCGGCCCGGCCGGACCGCTCCAGGTCCGCCCGGCGCCGCCGCCACCGGGCGACGGACCGGTGCCGCCCTCGCCGTCGCCGCCGCCCACGACGGCGAACCGGCGACGAACCAGTGACGGCGGACCGACGGGAACCGGTGGCGAACCCGTCGGGCAGAGCACGAAGTCGCGCCGGGTTCCCGGGACTTCCCGCGCCGGACTCCCGGGGCTCTCAGAACGGGAACCTGCTCCGCCCGTGCTGCACCGAGATCCACTTGACCGTGGTGAAGGCGTCCACGGTCGTCTCGCCGTTCAGACGGCCCAGGCCGGAGTGCTTCTCACCGCCGAAGGGGACGATCGGCTCGTCGTGGACGGTGCCGTCGTTCACATGGAACATGCCGGTGTCGATCCGCTGGGCGAAGGCGACGCCCCGCTCGATGTCCGCCGTGTGGACGGCGCCGCTGAGCCCGTACGGGGTGTCGTTGACGATCCGGACCGCCTCCTCGTCGCCGTCGAACGGGATGATGAAGGCGACCGGGCCGAACACCTCCTGCCGCAGCAGGGAGGAGTCGGCGGGCAGGCCGGTCAGGACGGACGGCTCGACGAGGTTGCCGCGGATGCTGCCGCGCACCAGGGCGGTGGCGCCCTCCGCGAGGGCCTGCTCGACCACGCTCGACAGGGCGTTCGCCTGGATGGAGTTGATCACCGGCCCGATGACGGTCCCCGGATCGCTCGGGTCGCCGACCTTCAGCGTCCTCACCTTGGCGGCGAACTTCTCGCTGAACTCCTCGGCGATCGAACGGTCGACCAGGACGCGGTTCGCGGCCATGCAGACCTGGCCCTGGTGGACGTACCGGCTGAAGACGGCCGCGTCGACCGCGTAGTCGGGATCGGCGTCGTCGAGGACGACCAGTGCGCTGTTGCCGCCGAGTTCGAGCACCGTGCGCTTGAAGTGGGAGGCGCAGACGGTGGCGACGTGCCGGCCGACCTTGTCGGAACCGGTGAAGGAGATGACCTTCGGGACCGGGTGCTCCAGGAAGGCGTCGCCGATCTCGGCTATGTCCGTGACGACGACATTGAGCACACCGGCCGACAGCCCCGCGTCCTCGAAGATCTTCGCGATCAGGGTGCCGCCGGCGATCGGCGTGTCCTGGTGCGGCTTGAGCACCACGCCGTTGCCGAGGGCGAGGGCCGGGGCGACGGACTTCAGGGACAGCAGGAACGGGAAGTTGAAGGGGCTGATCACGCCCACCACGCCGACCGGCACCCGGTAGACGCGGTTTTCCTTGCCGTCGACCGGGGACGGCAGAATCCTTCCCTCGGGCCGCAGTGCCAGATGGACCGACTCGCGCAGGAACTCCTTGGCGAGGTGCAGCTCGAAACCGGCCTTCGTGTGCGTGCCGCCGAGCTCGGCGATGATCACCTCGGTGATCTCCTGCTCCCGCTCCTCGACCAGGCGCAGCGCCTTCTCGAGAACGGCCCGGCGGGCATAGGGGTTGGCCGCGGCCCAGTCCTTCTGCGCACGGGCGGCGGCCCGGTAGGCCCGGTCCACCTCGTCGACCGTGGCCGTGGTGATCGAGGCCAGCTTCTCGCCGTCGTACGGGTTGAGGTCGATGATGTCCCAGGAACCGCTGCCCGGGCGCCACTCACCGTCGATGTACTGCTGGGCCAGGTCGGTGAAGTAGGACGCCAATCTGATCCCTCAATCCCCTGCTGCCGAGGCGGTCGAAGCAGTCGGGATCCGAGCAACTCCCGATCACTTCTGCGGTCTGATGTGGCGTCATCGTACTTGTGCACGAAAGGAGTTGGAGCGGAAAAAGACTTTCGGCCGAAAACCCACGCCGGAGAAGTCCTCCACACCGGAGAAATCCGTCACGGCGGTGGAGTCCCGACGCGGTGACACGCCCCCGCGACGGCCTTCCGCGGCGGTCCGCCACGACGGATCCGCTACGACAGTTGCAGCAGCCCGCGCAGCAGATCGCGGCTCTCGTCCGGGCTGGGGCAGTCGTTCTGCAGCTCCTGGAGGACCCTCGCGTACTGGGCGACGTCCTCGGGTTTGTCCAGGTAGAGGGCGCTGGTGAGCTGCTCCAGGTAGACCACGTCCGACAGGTCGGCCTCCGGGAAGCTGAGAATCGTGAAGGCCCCGGACTCCCCCGAGTGCCCGCCGAAGCTGAACGGCATGACCTGCAGCCGCACATTGGGCCGCTCGGACATCTCGATCAGGTGCTGCAGCTGACCGCGCATCACTTCCCGGCCACCGTGGGGGCGGCGCAGGGCGGCCTCGTCCAGCACGATGTGCAGATCGGGCGCGTTCTCGGAGACGAGGCACTTCTGCCGCTCGAGCCGCAGTGCCACCCGCCGCTCCACATCGTCCTCGCTCGCGCCCCGCATGCCGCGGCGGACGACCGCACGGGCGTACTCCTCGGTCTGCAGCAGCCCGTGCACGAACTGCACCTCATAGACACGGATCAGCGACGCCGCACCCTCCAACCCCACATAGGTGGGAAACCAGCTGGGCAGGACGTCCGAGTAACTGTGCCACCAGCCCGCGACGTTGGCCTCCTTCGCGAGGGAGAGCAACGAGGCGCGCTCCGCCTCGTCCGTGATGCCGTACAGGGTCAACAGGTCTTCCACATCTCGGGTCTTGAAGCTCACCCGGCCCAACTCCATCCGGCTGATCTTCGATTCCGAGGCACGGATCGAGTATCCGGCCGCTTCACGTGTGATGCCCCGAGCCTCACGCAGTCGCCTGAGCTGCGAGCCGAGCAGCATGCGCCGCACCACCGATCCGGGCTCTCCCGCGCTCACGTTCGCCAGCCTCCCAACACCTTCTTCAGGAGCCGCAGTCTGCCACTAAATCACTTCGAGCTGTACTCGCACGGTTACGGAAACGGAGAGCGGGGGCGGGAACCGGGCAGCCGGCACCGGAGGACGGACGGGGGGAAAGGGCAGGACCCGGACAAGAGGAGAACAAGGGAGGAACAGGAGGAGAACAAGGGGAGGACGGAGGGCGGACGGGAAAAGGAGGGAAGCAGACGAGGGGCGGACGAGGAGCGGACGAGG
>NZ_MUME01000042.1 GCF_002155915.1 Streptomyces thermovulgaris
GCAGGGGGGGGGGTGGTGTCCGGTGCGCGGCGCCGGGACACGGCGGACCGAGAACGGATTCCGTGCTGTCGCCGATCGGCCGTGTCCGGTGCCTCCTGGCGCGATGGAATCACGGAAGGGCGCCCGGGCCCGTGGTCCGCTCCGCCAGTTGGGCTAACGGATCCCCCGGGAGTCCCGCCGGCGCGTCCCCGCCGTCCTTCGTCCCTCCGGGGGCTTCCGTGCCTCCGTCCGGTGACATGCGCCTTCGCCCGGCCGGCGCGATGCTGGAGTGAGGCTCCGGTGCGACGACCGGAGCGGGACTGGAGTGAGAGGGGAGGCGAGCATCCCCATGGACGAGATGCACTCCGGCGCCGCGGACACGGCAGGCAGCGGGCCGGCCGGCGGCGAGCACCCCGGGAAGCCCGGCGGTCCGGGTCTGCCGCGCCCGCTCCTGGACGAGTTCGCCCGGCGGCTGCACGGCCGCCTCGTCCTCCCCGAGGACCCGGACTACCACGCGGCGCGCACACTCTGGAACGGCATGATCGACCGGCGGCCGGCGTGCGTGGCACGGTGCCGCGACGAGGACGACGTGGTCGCCGCCGTGAACTTCGCCCGGGACAACGGGCTGCCGCTCGCGGTGCGCGGCGGCGGGCACGGTGTGGCCGGCCAGGCCGTCTGCGACGGCGGGCTGGTCGTCGACCTGTCGGAGATGACGGACGTCGACGTCGACCCCGAGGGCCGTACCGTCCGTGCCCAGGGCGGCTGCACCCTGGCGGACCTCGACCGCGCGACCCAGCGCCATGGGCTCGCCGTCCCGCTGGGAGTGGTCTCGGCGACCGGCATCGCCGGGCTCACCCTGTCGGGAGGCATGGGATGGCTCCGGCGCAAGTACGGGCTGAGCTGCGACAACCTCGTGTCCGCCAGGGTGGTCGTCGCCGACGGCAGGGTGCTGACGGCGAACGCGGACGAGCACCAGGACCTCTTCTGGGCGATCCGCGGGGGCGGAGGCAACTTCGGCGTCGTGACCTCCTTCGAGTACCGCCTGCATCCCGTGGGGCCCGAGGTCTTCCTCTGCAACGTCTACTACCCCCAGGAACACGCCGCGGAGGTGCTCAGGGCCTGCGAGCGCCACCTCGCGGACGTGCCCGGGGAGGCGGCACCGCTCGGGGTCCTGGGGCGGATACCCGCGGTCGAGGCGTTCCCGGAGGCGGTGCACGGCAAGCCCTTCGTGGCGCTTCTCGCCGTGTCCTGTGCCGCGGGCGAGGGCGCGGCCGAGGAGGGGGAGCGTGCCCTGCGACCGCTCAGGCAGATCACCGAACCCCTCTGCGACCTGAGCGAGGCCGTCTCCTACGTCCAGGCGCAGACGTTCCTGGACGAGGACTACCCGGACGGGATGTTCTACTACTGGAAGTCCGTGAACGCCCCCGGGCTCGGTGACGAGCTGATCGAGCGCCTCACCGCACACGCCGCCGCGGCGCCCTCGCCCGACTCGACCATCGACGTCTGGTACCAGGGCGGCGCGATGGCACGGGTCGCCGAGCACGAGACCGCCTTCGCCAACCGCGGCGCGCCCTACCTCTTCGGGATCGAGGCCAACTGGGCCCAGGAGGCCGACTCGGAGCGGAACCTGGCCTGGGTCCGCGAGACCTTCGCCGATCTGCGCCGCTTCTCCACCGGAGGGGTCTACCTCAACTTCCCCGGCTTCCTGGAGGAGGGCACACAGCTCCTGCGGGCGGGCTACGGCGGCAACTACGAACGGCTGTCGGCGGTCAAGGCGGCGTACGACCCGGGCAATCTGTTCCGCTTCAACGCGAACATCCAGCCGAGCGCCCGGCCCTCGGCCTGAGCACCGCGTCCGCACGGCGCACGGACGCACACGACGCGCCCGATGCGCACGACGCACACGGCGCCGGTCCGGCACGGGGATGCCGGACCGGCGCCGTGCGCGCCGCCCCACGCCCTGGCCCCGGGACGCGCTCGCGCCCTGCGGGGCCGTACGGCTCAGGAGGGCCGGTACCGCCGCCGGTGCAGCTCGCGCACCTGTTCGGCGAGATCGGGGACCGGACCCTCCACCTCGAGACCGGGGACGATCTCCCGGATCGGCAGGGGCCGCACGGGGGACGGGGGGACTCCCAGTTCGTCGAGCCAGGCCGTCAGCTGCTCGGAGGAGCTCGCGTACACGATGCGGCCCAGTCCGACCCAGCCGTGCGCGGCGGCGCACATCGGGCAGTGCTCGCCGGAGGTGAAGACGGTCGCCGCCGCCCGCTCCGCGGGAGTCAGGTGCGCCGCGGCCCAGCGTGCCAGCTCGAATTCCGGGTGACGGGTCCGGTCGCCGCCCGCCGTGCGGTTGCGGTCCTCGGCCAGGACCGTTCCGTCCCCGGAGACGAGCACGGAGCCGAACGGCTCGTCACCTGCCTCCAGCGCCTCGGCCGCCAGTTCCACGCAGCGGCGCAGATGCCGCAGTTCCGTCTCGTCCACCATGGTGCACCTCACATTGTGCTCGTCGTTCTTCCCCCTTGTTCTTGTTCCTCATCGCACAACCGCTCGTTCTCCATCACGCTTCCCGCGCTTCACCACGCGTCCGCCGAGGCATGCCGGTGCACGGCCGATTCGCTTTGCTCCGTTGCCCCGTGGGCGGTGAGGGCGGCGGGGGCCGGTTCCGTGCCGTGTGCGGAGGCGGGCCGCGCGCGGGCGCCCGTGCCGGAGTGCGAACGGGACACCGGGGCGGGAACAGGACGTCGCATCAAAGACCTCCTTTGATGTTCTCAAAGGACAAGTGTTAGCGTTTCCGGCATGAAGACAGCAGCCGCGCATCGCGCAGACGTCCCCCACGGCGTCTGCCGCGTCGTCATGGGCGTACCGCTCGTGACGCGTCTGCATGTCGACCTGGGACGCTGTCTGTCCGCCCTCGGCTGCTGTCCGTCCGCGGTCCGTCCTGCCTGACCGCGAACTCCTCGGTGCAGTGGCCCTGCTGATGCCCTTTCACGGCCACTGCTCCCGTGCGTTCCGCTCGAACCCCCTGTCCCGCACGTCACTGCTGGAGTGTGCCCGTGTCCGTGAACACCGCCGACCCGACCGACAAGTCCGGAGACAAGTCCGGTTTGCGAATATCTGTCCCCTTCTGGGCGCAGGTGCTGCTCGGTCTCGTCGTCGGCCTGCTCCTCGGCTTCGTCGCCCGGACCTACGACGTGTCCTGGCTCGCCACCGCCCTCGACAAGGTGGGCGGCATCTTCGTGCAGCTTCTGAAGCTGGCCGTGGCTCCGCTGGTCTTCTTCGCGATCATGGTGTCGATCACCAACCTGCGGAAGGTCAACAACGCGGCCCGTCTGGCCGGCCACACCCTGCTCTGGTTCATGATCACTTCGTTGATCGCGGTCGTCATCGGCCTCGTGGTCGGCCTGGTCTCCAACCCGGGGTCCGGCTCCGCCCTCACCCCGGCGGACGGTGCCGAGCCGGAGCGCACCGGAAGCTGGCTCGACTTCCTCACCGGCATCGTCCCCACCGACGTCGTCACGCCGTTCACCGAGCTCAACGTTCTGCAGATCGTCTTCATGGCGGTCGTCGCCGGTGTCGCGATCCTCAAGGCCGGTCCGAAGGCCCAGCCGGTCCTCGCCCTCTCCGAGTCCGTCCTCGAGCTGCTGCAGAAGGCCCTGTGGTGGGTGATCCTGCTCGCCCCCATCGGCTCCGCGGGCCTCATCGGCCGTGCCGTGGTGCAGTACGGCTGGGACCTGCTCGGTGACTACGCGACCTTCACCGCCGACATCTACATCGGCTGCGCCCTGGTCCTGTTCGGCGTCTACCCGCTGCTGCTCGCCCTCGTCGGCAGGCTGAACCCGCTGCAGTTCTTCAAGGGCGCCTGGCCCGCCATCCAGCTGGCGTTCGTCTCCCGCTCCTCGGTCGGCACCATGCCGGTCACCCAGCAGTCGGCGGTCCGTCTCGGCGTCCCGAAGGACTACGCCTCCTTCGCCGTGCCGTTCGGCGCGACGACCAAGATGGACGGCTGCGCGGCCATCTACCCGGCCATCGCCGCGATCTTCGTGGCCCAGATCTTCGATGTGCAGCTCGGCATCAAGGAGTACCTGCTCATCGCCTTCGTCTCGGTGATCGGCTCGGCGGCCACCGCCGGACTGACGGGGGCGACCGTCATGCTGACGCTGACCCTGTCCACCCTCGGCCTGCCGATGGAGGGCGTGGGCCTGCTGCTCGCCATCGACCCGATCCTGGACATGATCCGTACCGCCACCAATGTCGCGGGGCAGGCCCTCGTTCCGGTTCTCGTCTCCGCCCGCGAGGAGATCCTCGACCGCGCGAAGTACGACAGCGTCTCGGCCTCCCCGGTCGGCGAGGCGGAGACCGTCCCGGGCGAGCCGCAGCCGGCCGTCTCGGGAGCCGGCTGACGCCGCCGGCCCCCGCGGGCGCGGCGGGAAAGGCGGAGGGAGACCCGGTCGGCAGGGCCTCCCCCCGCCGTCGTTCACCCTCCGTGCTCCACGTACTCCTTGAAGTGCTCGAGGTCGCTGCGGACGAGCCGCTCGATCGTGTTCGCCTGGGCGAAGCCCTTCGGGCCGCCGAAGACCTCCCTGACGGTGCCGGGCTCGTACGTGATCCGTGCCTGGATCCGGGTGTGGCCCTCGTCGATCGGGCGCAGGGAGAAGGACCCCGTCAGCTCGGGAGCACCGGTGGTGTGCCACTCCATCACGTGCTCCTCCTGGCGGTCGGAGACCTCGGCCTCGAGCTCCCGCAGCCGGCCGCCGGTCTCGACGTCGAGATGCGCCCGGCCCTCCGCCCGGGAGCGGGCGTCCCGCACTCCGCCCACGAAGCGCGGATAGTCCTCCACCCTGTGGAGGCTCTCCCAGGCCCTGTCGAGCGGAACCGCGACGTCGATGTGTTCCTCGAGAGTGCTCATGGCTCACCTCCGCATCGGGCTGGGCCTTCTGCTTCCAGTGTGCGCCCGCAACCGTTCGGCCGGCCGGGAACGGGGGCGGGCCGGCCCGCCCCCGAGGCCGGAAGTCCTGGACACGAGACCGGGAACGCTGTGAGGTGTGCCGGGAC
This sequence comes from Streptomyces thermovulgaris, assembly GCF_002155915.1. Lineage (GTDB taxonomy): Bacteria > Actinomycetota > Actinomycetes > Streptomycetales > Streptomycetaceae > Streptomyces > Streptomyces thermovulgaris. The sequence goes on from NZ_MUME01000042.1 coordinate 5,029, forward strand.
ACAGGAGGCCGGACATGATGGAGGGGCAGGTGAGTTCTGTGCGAGGAGGAGAGGGTATGACCGGAACCAGCACCGACGGCTCCGGGCGTGCGACGGGCGGCAAGTCGCGTTTCGACGACATCTACGACCGTCCGGATCCGCGTGCATACTTCGGGCGGCTGGCTCCGCTGGAGTACGAGATCCCCCACCACGCCCAGCCGGTCTTCCGGCGGATCGCCGCCGAACGGGCCGCGGCCGACGACGGCCGCTCCAGCCGGCCGACGGTGCTGGATCTGTGCTGTTCGTACGGGATCAACGCCGCGCTGCTCAACCACGACGTGACCCTGGCGGAGATGGCCGAGCGGTACACCTCCCGCACCGCCCAGGACATGTCGACAGCGGAGCTCATCGCCTGGGACAAGGAGTTCTACGCCCAGCGGCGCCGGCCGGACGCGGTTCCGGTGATCGGCCTGGACGTCTCGGCGCCCGCCGTGCAGTACGCGCTCGCGGTGGGCCTGCTGGACGCCGCGTTCACCGACGACCTGGAGCAGGGGCCGCCCAGTCCCCAGCTGAACCACGCGCTCGCGGAGGTCGGCCTCGTCACGCTGACCGGGGGCGGAAGCTACATCACCGACCGCACCTTCACCGCACTGCTGGACGGCGCCCGGCGGCCGGTGTGGGTCAGCGCGTTCGTGCTGCGGACGGTCTCGTACGAGCCGGTCGAGCGGACGCTGGCGGCGCACGGCCTGCGCACGACCGTCGACTCCTCCCGGACCTACCCGCAGCGGCGCTTCACCGACGCCCGGGAGCAGCAGTACGCGGTCGAGGCGGTGCGGAAGCTGGGCCACGACCCCGCGGGCCACGAGGAGGCCGGCCGCTTCCACAGCCTGTACTACGAATCCCGCCCCGACACGGCCCGGTAGCCGGAGGGCGCCTCCGGGAGCCCCGGAGGGGACCGGCCGGTGACCTGCTCCGCCCCGGTTCGGAAACCCGGAAACGGTGATGCGCTGTGCGCATACCTCATGCGCTTCGCGCAGTACGATCGGCGGCGTGGGTATGAGTCTGGATGAGCGGGTACGGGCCGCGGTGGCCGCGCTCCTGCACGCGACCGGCGAGTCGCAGACCGATCTCGCCGCCGCCCTGGGAGTGGGCCAGGCCCAGGTGAGCCGTCGTCAGTCCGGCATCACCGCCTGGAGCCTGACCGACTGCGACGCGGTCGCCGCGCACTACGGCATCGACGTCCTCGAGCTCCTGGCGGGACCGACCCGGGCCGTGGAAGCACTGCCCCGGGAGCGCCGCCGCGCTCCCGGGCGGCACTCCCGCACCGCCCGCCCCGCGGCCGTGGGGGAGGGGGCGGCCCGATGACGGACTTCGGTGCGATCGACGCCCTGCTCGCCGAGGCCGGAAGAGAGGTCCCGCTGCCGCCTCCCGAGGAGCGGCGCGCCCTGCGCGAGGGACTGAACCTTTCGCGTGCCCGGCTCGCGCAGGCCCTGAACGTCAGCCCGTCCACGGTCGGCGGCTGGGAGTCCGGACGGGACCCGAGCGGCGAGGTGCGCGAGAAGTACGCGTACTTCCTCGAGGGGGCGCGGAAAAAACTGGCCGCCGCCGCGGCCGAGGCACCGGCCCGGGAGGCACCGGCGGGGGAACCGGTGGGGGCCGCCGCCGCGGAGGCCGGAGCGGAAACGGAGCGGACGGACCGGACGGAGCAGGCGGGCCGGAACGACGAGGGCGGCGAGGACGACGTCGGGGCCCTGACCGTGCCCCGGCCCTGTGTGCTGTGCGGGCAGCCCGCCCTGCACCAGGTCGCGGGCTTTCCGCAGCACCTGGACCCCGGCGAGTGCGGCACGGCCGGGCCTGCGCGGGAGGCCGCGCCCGCGCGGGCGACGGAGCCCGCAGAGCCGAAGGAACCTGCCCCGCGACGGGGACCCGCCCGGCCGGAGCCCGCCGGCGGACCGGAGGGGGCGGCGCGCGGGGTGAAGGTCGTACCCGCCGGCCGCCGGGTGAGGACCGCCGACACCCCGGACCTGATCGCCGCCGCCGTGGCACAGGCCCTCGAGGCGCACTCCGGCGACGCCGAGGCGGCCACCAGGGCGCTGGTGAAGCGGGCCATCCCGGATGCGATGGCCCTGCTGGACGCGACCCGCAAGGGCGGCCGGTACGACATCATCGCCTACCCGTGGCTGCCCGACATCCTGCGCAAGCAGACCGCCCGCGGCGCCGACCAGATCTGGGAGGCCCGGCCCCGGTGGACCCGTGCCGAACTGCCGCCCGGCGAGCACGAGGTGACCGCGCTCGACATCAACGGCGCCTATCTGTCCGCGCTCAAGACGCATCTGCCGATCGGCCGGCTGGAGCACTCGACCGGCAACCACCACGACCGCCGCCGCGCCGGCGTCCACCTGATCACCCCGCCCGTCTGGGAGCACGACGCCCATCTGCCCAACCCGATCGGCAGCCGGGACGAGCCGGGCCCGCTGTGGGTGACCGAGCCCACCCTGCGCCTGCTGCTGCGCCTGTCCGGCCCGAAGTACGGGCTGTGCGACCCCCCGGAGATCCATGAGTCGTGGACCTCCGGGGCCACGGAGAACCTGCTGGAGAAGTTCCGTGTCGCACTGAAGAACGCCCGGGACCGGGCGATCGCCGAGAACGACACGGTGACGCTGGAGTACGTGAAGGCCATGTACTCGAAGTTCGTCTCCACGATGGGGGAGTCGAACTACAACCGGGAGCTGTACCGCACCGACTGGATGCACCTGATCCGCTCCCAGGCGTTCGTGAACCTGTGGTGGAAGGCGTACCGGGCGTACGACGAGGGGCTGATGGTCGTCCGGGTGATGGGCACCGACGAACTGCACGTCATCGGCGACTGGCGCGCGGTGTTCCCCGAGGGACGCGGTGTCACCGAGGTGAAGGTCAAGGACGTCTACACCGTCGGGACCGGTTCCGGCGGCTGACCGGCCGCTTTGCCCCGGTGCGAGGCCCCCGCACCGCGCCGGGGCGAGGAGGCCGGCAGGCGATCGCCGGGTCCACCGTCCTGAACGGCATCACGTGCCGCGACCGGCAGTCCCGCACCCGTGAGCGGCCCGAGGGCAGGACGTGGGACTCCAGCACCCCGGCCGGCCCGTCGTACCCGGTCACCCCCGACGAGCTGCCGGACGGCGTCCGCCCCGCCCCCGACGTCCGGCTCGCCGCCGACGGCGGGGTCATGCCGTCCGACAACACCGGCGACCTGCTCTCCGACCCGGTCGGCCCATTCGAGCACACCTCGACGACCACCCGTCTCAACCCCGGCGGCATCATCGCCACCGGCACCCCCGGCTCCTTCGGCAACTCCCCTTTTGACAACGGCTTTTCCGGTGACGCCCCCTCCGGTGACGGCACGAGAACGACTACGATCGCCGTCGACGAGCGACGGGGGGAGCCTGAGCCGTGCGTGAGGAGCGCAGAGAACGGGGCACCGCGGACGACGCCGCGCAACGCCGCGTCGGACCGTACGTCCTGGAACGTCTGCTCGGTGAAGGGGGGATGGGGGAGGTCCACCTCGCCCGGCGGGCCGACTCGCCCGGCGGCCCCCCGGTGGCACTGAAGGTCCTGCGCGCCCGGCTGGCCCGCGACCCCGGCTTCCTGGCGCGGTTCCGGCGCGAGGTGGCGGCCGCACGGAAGGTCGACAGCCCCTTCGTCGTGCCGCTGGTCGACGCCGACACCGAGACCGCCGAACCCTGGCTGGCGACCGCCTTCGTCCCCGGTCCGACGCTCGCCGACGTCATCCGGTCCTCCGGCCCGCTGACGGAGGACCGGCTGCGCGAGATCGGCCGTGCGCTGGCCGGTGCGCTGGAGGACATCCACGCCGCGGGCCTGGTGCACCGCGACCTCAAACCGTCCAATGTGCTGCTGCATCCGGACAAGGGGGCCCAGGTGATCGACCTGGGCATCGCACGAGCCCTGGACGGGACACGGCTGACGGCGACCGGTCTCGTGGTCGGCTCGGCCGGATACATGGCGCCCGAGCAGCTGACGGGCGAGGGCGGGAGCCCGGCGAGCGACGTGTTCGCGCTGGGCGCGGTGCTCGCGTACGCGGCGACCGGCAGACACCCGTTCGGCGGCGGGCCCGCGCACCGGGTCGGCCACCGGACGCTGACCGAGGAGGCGGACCTCGACGGAGTCCCCGACGCGCTGCTGCCGCTGCTGGCCTCCTGCTTGGTCAAGGACCCGGCGCAGCGGCCCGCACCGCGCCGGATCAGGGACGTGCTCGCCGGATCCCCCCGGCAGCCGGAGCCCGGATCCCCCCGGCCTCCGGAGCCCGTTGCGGCCCCGCCGGCCCCGGAGGCCCCGACGGTGCCGCTGGGCCCGGGACCGTCGCCCTCCGCGAAGGAGCCGGACCCGGACCGGACTCCCCGCCCCGCTTCCCCGTCCGCTCCCGCGTCGTCCTCGTCCACGCCCGTATCCGCGCCCGCCCCGGCCCGCCGGCTCGTCCGCGGCCGGGTCCTGCTCGTCGCCGCAGTGCTGGCCGTCCTTCTCGCGGGCGCCCTGACCGTGGTCCTGCCGATGCTGCGCGGCGGGGACGCCCCGTCCGCCGACGGCGGCACCGGGAACCGGGCGGCCCGGCCGTCGCCCTCGGTCCCCGCGCTCGCCGAACCGGTCAGCGCTCTCGGCCCGGTCGCTCCCCGGGGCGTCTGGTCGCTCTCCTGGCAGGACACCATCATCCTCCAGGACGACACCAGGGAGGAGTACGAGAAGGCGACGGAGGACGGCGCGAGCTACGCCCAGGAGGCGTGGCTCACCGACCGTGTGCTCGCCCGCGTCGGACGCCGCTCCGTCCAGGGACTGTCCCCCGACACGGGCCGGGTCCTGTGGACGCTGAAACCGCCCGCCCCCGGGATGGTCCCCTGCGCCGCCTCCCGGACCGCACCGGGCGGCATCGGCGCCGTGATCTTCGGTCCGGCCAACGAGGAGGGCGTGAACCGCGGAACCGACGACTGCAACCGTGTCGTCGCGGTGGACCTGGCCACCGGCACCGCCCTGTGGGAACGGCGCCGGCCGGGCGACATGTACGCGACCGGCGGCATCGAGTCGGACCAGGTGGGCATCGCCGCGGACCGCGTGGTGGTCATGACCGGGGACCTGGTGACCGCGTGGCGTCTGCGCGACGGCGCCCCCGCCTGGTCGCACACGGGCAGCCGCGACAAGTGCGTGATCAACGGGATGGCGGTCGGACAGTCCAGCATCGTCGAGGCGCTGACCTGCCCCGCGACGGAGGAGTCCCGGCACCGGGCCCGCCCCACGACGGTCCGTTCGGTGAACGCCGCCGACGGCCGTGTCCGCTGGACCTCCGCGGTCCCCGGCGACGTGCCCGTGACGCACGTCGAGACGGCCGAGCCCCCCGTCGTCAGTCTGCCCGGGCCGATCGGCGGCACCGAGGGCCCCATGATGGTCTTCGGCAACGAGGGGAAGCCGGGCCCGCAGCTCCGCGAGGCGCAGCCCCAGGGCACGCTCGGTGCCTGGATGCGCAACCGCTTCCAGCTCACCCCCGCCTTCTTCGGATGGCGCGACACCGTCGTCACCCTCACCCAGTACGACGGCGAACGGAAGACCGGCATGGACGGGGTCGCGGCCCTCGACTCCCGCACCGGGAAGATCCGCTGGCACCGGCAGGCGCCCCCGGGCAGCCGGCCGGTGATCGCGGGCGTCGACGACCGCGGCGTCCTGGTGGTCCATGTGAAGGAGCCGGGCACGACCGCCCTGGTCCGGTACGCGCTGGACGACGGCACACCCACGGCGGCCGGAGAACTGCCCCGGCTGCCCGACCGGGCGGAGTTCCACGGCGTCCGCCTGTACGGGAACCGGCTCGCGCTGATGACCGGGGAGCACAACCTGCTGACCAAGGGAGTGATGATGTTCCGCGCACCGGGGAGCCGGCCGTGAGCGAGGAAACGGCCCCGCTGGAGCCGGAGGACCCGGAGCGGATAGGCGGCTACCGGCTCCTCGGCCGGCTCGGACAGGGCGGCATGGGACGGGTGTTCCTCGCCGAGGACGCCGAGGGCCACCGGGTGGCGGTCAAACTGATCCACGAGGAGTTCGCGGCCGACCCCGAGTTCCGCGGGCGCTTCCGGCGCGAGGTGGAGGCGGCGGGGAAGGTGCTGAGCTTCTTCACCGTGCCACTGGTGGACTTCGGGACCGACGGGAGGACCCCGTGGCTCGCCACCCAGTACGTCTCCGGTCCCTCGCTGAGCGCCGCCGTGCACCGCGACGGGCCGCTGCCCGTGGAGCAGCTGTGCTCGCTCGCCGCGGCGCTCGGCGAGGCGCTCATCGTCATCCACGCGGCGGGCATCGTGCACCGGGACCTCAAGCCGTCCAACGTGCTGCTGGCCGACGACGGCCCCCGGGTGATCGACTTCGGCATCGCCAGGGCGGCGGACTCGGAGGAACTGACCCGCGCGGGCCATGCGCTGGGCACCTTCGGCTACGCGCCGCCCGAGCAGATCGTCGCCGAGGAGCCGGTCGGGCCGGCCGGTGACGTCTTCTCCCTCGGAGGCGTGCTGCTGTTCGCGGCGACGGGCCGCCCGCCCTTCGGCGACGGCCCGCCTGCGGTCCTGGCGTACCGGACCGTGTACGAGGAGCCCGACCTCGACGGCGTGCCCGGGGAACTGACCGCGCTCGTACGGCGCTGCCTGGCCAAGGACCCCGCGCTGAGACCCGCTCCGCGCGAGGTGATCGCCGCCGCCCGTGCCGCCCAGTCGCGGGTACGGGGCGGCGGCGGTCCGGTTCCCGCCCGCGCGGCCGAGGAGCCCACGTCGTACCGCATCGCCCCGCCCGCGCCCCCGCCCGCACCCGGCACGGAACCGGGCACGACCGCCGTGCCGGGGCCGCGCCGGCGCCGTCGCGGGGCGCTCGTCGCCGCGGCCGCCGCCGTCGCCGTCACCGCGCTGGCCGCCGTGGGCGTGACCCAGCTGTCCGGCTGGGGCGACGGCAAACGGAGCGCGGGCGGCGGGAGCGGCGAGCGGACCGGTGTCGCCCCCGCCGCCGACGGCGCCGATCCGCTCCCGGCGGTCACCGCGAAAGGGGACCGCCGGGTCGTGTGGACCGCGCAGCCGGGGGTCGGCGAGGTCGACTCGGAGGTCATGGGCGCCTGGCTGACCCCCAAGGTGCTGGTCCGTATCGACGCCTCCGGCATCCGCGGCTTCGACCCGCGCACCGGAGCCTCCAAGTGGACCGTGGCACCGCCCGCCAAGGGGCTCGTTCCCTGCGGGGCCTCGGACGCGGAGACGGCGACCAGCGGCGGCGTGGGGCTCGTCCGGTTCGGCAGGGCCCACACCTCGCCGGCCGTCTGCGACGTCGCCGCGGCCCTGGACACCGCCACCGGCACACTGCTGTGGCACCGCAAGGTCGGCGAGGCTCCCAGGGCTGTCGCCTCGGTGTCCGGCGACACGATGGTGGTCTCCGGCGAAAGGGGCCTGCTCGGGCTCGACCGGACCACCGGCAAGCAGCTGTGGACGTACCCCTGGCCCCGGGGGAACTGCAGAGTGGGGGACGCGGTCCCCGGTGTGCGCACGATCGCCGTGTCCGACACGTGCGACCGGGAGGACATCGACGCCAGACGTGTCGTCGTACTCGACGCCGTCACCGGCAGGACCCGCTTCTCCCACGAGGTGGACCGCAGCGGGGCCACCCCCGTGCAGCTGGTGACGGCCGAGCCCGTCGTGGCCCGGTACGCCGATGTGTCCGGTGACGTGCACCTGCGGGTTCTCGGCACCGACGGGAACGGAAAGCCGGTCGATCTCCCGGTCGAGCAGCCCTTCGGCACCCTGCGTCTCATCAGATGCCTTGTCGCGAAGGGGGTGCTGGTGACGGAGGTCGAGGCGGGCCCGGGCGGCACGGCCCGGGGACTGGCGGCGATCGACCTCACCACGGGGAAGGTGCGCTGGCGCACCCGGATGCGGGAAGAGGTCCTCGAGCTCGAACCGCTGCGCATCCAGGGGGACTCGGTGTACACCGTGGAGGGCGAGGAGGCGGAGGGGCCGGGCTGGTCGTTCACGGTGCGGCGCCGTTCCCTGGCCGACGGCACCGTCACCGAGAGCGGCAGGCTCCCCGCCCCCTACCAGGCAGGCGACCCCGACCGGCTGCTCGCCTCGGGAGGCCTTGTCGTCCAGGTCAACCGGTTCGACGAGTACGGTCTCGTGGCCTTCGGCACCGCGTCGGACGACGGCAAGTGAGCACCGCGGGCCGCTGGAGCCCGAAGCCGTGCCCCCCGCGCCCGGCCGGTGACGGAAGGCCGGGCCCGGGCGGGGGAGGGCGCCGGTGCCCGCCCCGGCAACGGCCGTCCGCACGGCGGCCGCCTGCTCGCCCCGGACGACACCCCTGGGCGGACAACCCCGGACGGCACGGCCCCTGCCGCCGGGGGCGGCACCGCCGGCCGCCTCACCCGCCCGGTGACCGGTGCACGACCGGATCCCGGTGACGGCGCGGACCGCGCGTCACCGGACCTGTCCGGGCACCGGCCGGGCGGAGTCCTGGACGGTGCCGCCGCGGCCGAACAGGTTCGGCAGGGCCAGGGACCCCGGACCGAAGAAGACCAGCATCAGAAAGCCCCAGCAGAACAACGCCGATCCCAGGCCGCCGTTCTGCAGGGGGAAGAGCCCGTCCTTCTGGTGCTCGGTGAAGTAGGCGAAGGCCATGCTGCCCGAGCTGAGGAAGGCCGCGCTGCGCGTCGCGACTCCGAGGAGTATGAGAGCACCGCAGACCAGCTCGATCACCCCGGCGTACCAGAAGGGCCATTCGCCCACGGGACTGCTTTTGCGGCCCAGCACCCCGAAGAGCGTGGCGGCGCCCTCGCTGGTGAACAGCAGACCAAGAACGATACGGAACAGGCCCAGAACGAGAGGCTGCCGGCTCGTCAGCCAGTCGTTCAGGCGTGCGGTGCTCATCGGTGCGTTGCTCCTCGGATCGGTCGGTGTACCACAGGAGGGAAGGCCGGGGAGCGGCCTTCCCTCCTTCACTAACGGGCTCACCGGGCGGACCGTTCAGCGAGGCTCTTCCCGGACGGATCCGCGCGAGGCGCACGGCACGGCCCGTCCTCCTGCGGCGACCGTCCCGAAGCACCCACCGCGGATCCGGCGGCCCTGCCGGCCCGGGCTCCCACCGGCAGCAGCGCCCGGACACCGGCCGGCCGACTCCCCGCTCCTTCGGGGAAGCGCCCCCGAAGACCGGCAGCGGCGCGCCGTGACGATCGCCGAACTGCTCGGTGTGGTGAGGGCCTCGGTGGCGTCCAGAGCCGGATGAGCGAGGCAGAACAGGCGGAGTTCGTCCCCTTCTCCCCCGAGACGAGGCGGCCGGTGGGGCGAGGGGGTGTGCGGCGCCGTCCGTACGGGATTCGCCCTGCCCGCCTGGGCGGGTCCGCCCCGCCGGGGCGGCCCCCGAGGGCGAACGCGCGCGTGCCAAGGCGGCCGGTCCCACCCGGGCACCGATGACTCTCGGCCATGAACTTGTCCAAGTTGTCGAGGAGTTGGCCGTAGAAGCCTTGGCGCATTGCCGGTTGATGAGGGAAAATGCCCCCAGCAAGAAAGATCAACTTTGCCCGTGCTGGGTAATCGATCTTCAGTCCCCCTTCAGGAGAGCCACGCTGATGCAGTCCGTCCCCCGCCCGGCACAGGCCGTCGTCCTGCCCTACCGCAGCCGCGCCGCCGCCCCTCTCCCGCCCCTGGGTGTCACGGACGGCGAACTGCTGCGCATCATCTCCGACCCCTGCACGCCCGTGTTCCTGACGGTGCACGGGAACGGGCGCCGCAGGTACAGCTACTGGCAGCCGTTCGACCCCCGCACCGGCAGGGGAAGCTGCTACGTCGCCCTGCCGACCGACGCCTGCGACGCCCTGCACTCCACCGGGCGAATAGCACTGGGCGAGCCGCTCGTCGAACCGGGCAGGACGATCTACCGCGTCCGGCCCGCCGACACCCTGCCCACCCCCCAGCGCCTGGCACGGCCCGCGGCCCGCGCCGCGTGACCCGCGGCCGACGCTCTCCGGCGACTGCCGGACCCGTCCGCCCCCGCCCACCCGGATGTTGACGATCCGTTCGGCCGAAGTCCCGCCCGCCACCGGACCGGTGGGGACACCGGCGGACCGGGCGTTTGGGCGCCGTGCGGACCGGACGTCCTGGCGTGGTGCAGCGCCCCGCCGGCGGTGCGGGGAGGGACGGGCCGCCCGTGAGGACCTGGAGACCGCTCGCCGGGTCCGGACGGCGGCTGCCTACGGCTCCAGCCGGACGATCTCCCCGATCTCCAGGGCGACATAGAGGGCACCGTCCGGACCCACCGCGAGGCCGTGCGGTTCGGAGGAGGGGTCCGGCAGCTCGTACTCCTCCACACGGCCACCGGGAGTGATGGACCCGATGCGGCCCGTGCCCCACTCGGTGAACCAGCAGACACCGGTGGCGGGATCGGCGGTGATCGCGTGAGGCCGGCAGGTGCGGTCCGGGAGAGGGAACTCCCGGATCCGGCCGTCCGGGCCGATCCGGCCGATCTGTCCGGCACCGATCTCCACGAACCACAGGGCGTCGTCCACGCCGCGCGTGATGCCGACCGGCGCGGCGTGCCCGGTGGGGAGCGGATGGAGACGGACGTCTCCGCCGAGGCCGATGCGGCCGACCGCGTTCGCCCGGTTCAGGGTGAACCACAGCGCGCCGTCCGGGCCGGTGGTGATGGCCGACGGGACGGCACCGCCGGCCGGCAGCGGGAACTCGGTCACCCGGCCCTCGGTGTCGATGCGGCCGATCCGGTCGGTGTGCAGCTGGGTGAACCACAGCGCGTCATCGGGGGCAGAGGTGATCCCGAACGGCCCGCTGCCCGGGGCCGGAAGCGGGAAGGAGGACTCCTGTCCCGTCACGGTCATCCGCCCGATGCGGTGGTCCTGGGTACGGGTGAACCACAGGGCCTTGTCGGGGCCCACGGTGATGACCGAGGGACCGCAGGACGCGGAGTCGAGCCGATGGCGGTCGAGACGCCCGTCGGGCGTGAGCCGGGCGATCTCCCCGGCATGGACCAGAGTGATCCACAGCGCCTCGTCGGGACCGGTGGTGAGGGCGTAGGGGCCGGATGCCGGGGCGCGGACGGACATCCGCCCGAGGGAAGCAGGGCGACGGGGCATCAGAACTCCATGCGAAGAAGGGACTCGGTGAGGCGTCAGCCGTCGACGGCGGACGTCACGGAGGCACCCATGACGAACCGGGTGCCCTGCCACCGGCGGCACAGCCGGCGGTCGTGACTGACGATCACGAGGGTGCCGGTGTAGTCGGCCAGAGCGGCCTCCAGCTCCTCCACGAGGGCGGGGGACAGGTGGTTGGTGGGCTCGTCGAGCAGCAGGACGTCCGCCGGTTCGCTGACCAGCCGCGCCAGGGCGAGACGCTGCCGCTGCCCGGTGGACAGGCCGCCGACGGGCACGGCGAGCCGGTGACGGTCGAACAGGCCCAGGGACAGCAGCCGTTCGGCGTGCCCGGCCGGGTCCCCGCCCCGGCCCCGGGCGAAGGCGGCCAGGACCGTTTCGTCCGGCCGGCCGCACTGCGGCTCCTGCGGAAGGCAGCCGATCCTGCCGCGGCGGACGACGTGCCCGCCGTCCGGGACGAGCTCTCCGGCCAGGACGCGCAGCAGGGTGCTCTTGCCCGCTCCGTTCGGCCCGGTGATCAGCACGCGTTCACCGGCTGAGACCGTGAGGCTCGTGCGGTCGAGCCGGCCCGCGACGGTGACGTCGACGGCCTCGAGCACCGGGCCCTCCAGACGGCGGGCCCGCAGGACGGGGGTGAACCGCAGCGGCTGCGGCGGGGGCGGCACCGGGTGCGCGAGGAGACGGCGCAGCCGTTCCTCGGCGGCGCGCACCCGGCCGGCCAGCGACCGCTGCACCCGGCCTCCCGCCCGGTCGTAGGCCATCTTGTCGCCGTCCTTCATCGCCCGGCCGGGAGCCACCCGGCGGGCGGTGGTCGCGGCGGCCTCGCGCAGCCGGTCGACGTCCGCCTGCCACCGGGCATGCGCCTGGGCCCAGCGCTGCCGGGCGGCGGCCTTCGCGGCGAGGTAGTCCTGGTAGCCGCCCCCGTACCGGACGACGGTGCGCCGGTCCGCGTCCACCTCCAGCAGGCTGGTGGCGACACGTTCGAGGAAGACCCGGTCGTGGGAGACCGCCACCGTGGTGCCGCGCCGTGTGCGCAGATGCTCTTCCAGCCAGTTCAGGGCGCTCTCGTCGAGATGGTTGGTCGGCTCGTCCAGCAGCAGCACCTCGGTGCCGGCCGCCAGGACGGCCGCCAGGTTCAGCCGGGCCCGCTCCCCGCCGGAGAGACTGCCCACGGTGCGGTCCCGGGCCACGTTTCCCAGGCCGAGACCGTGCAGGGCACGCTCCACCCGGGCGTCGGCCTCGTAGCCGCCGCGCAGCTCGAAGACCGTCATCAGATCGCCGTACTCGGCCATGCAGGACCGGTCGCCCTCGGCCATCGCCGCCTCCAGACGGCGCATGCGCTTCTCGATTCCGCGCAGATCGGCCAGGGCCCGGTCGACGACCTCCTGGACGGTCGCCTCGGGCGGCAGCCGCTCGTCCTGGGCGAGGTAGCCGACGCCTCCGTCGGCGTGGACGACGACTTCTCCCCGGTCGGGCCGCTCGCATCCGGCGAGCAGGCGCAGCAGCGTGGTCTTGCCGGATCCGTTCTCGCCGATGATCCCCGTGCGCTCGCCCGGGGCGAACGAGCACGTCACCGAGTCAAGGACGGGACGGCCGTCGAAGGACTTGCCGACGGCGAGCGCGGTGATCTGCGTGGGCATGCGGGCACTCCGAAGCATTCGAGGACGGGACGGCCGTCATGGGCCGGGGGACCGGGTGAATGCTTCGGATGAGCATCGACGACTCCACTAGTGCGACAACTACTCCACTAGTGCGACAACTGTTGCGTTAAGATGCTGCCATGACGTCCTCCAGGCCGGCAACCGGACATCCGGCGGAGCCCTCCGCGGTTCCGCCGCCGGAAGGCGGCGGGCCGGAGCCGCCGCCACGGCGTCGCCCCGGCGGCCGCACCGCGCGCATCCGTGCACGAGTGCTCGACGCGGTCCGCGCCGAACTCGTGGAACACGGGTACGACAACCTCACCGTGGACACCGTCGCGGCCCGCGCGGGCGTGCACCGCACCACGGTCTACCGGCGCTGGCGCGATGTCGGCGGCCTGCTCGCCGACGTCTTCGACGCCGCGGGCGACGACGACTGGCAGCCCCGGGACACCGGCTCCCTGCGAGGCGACCTGGCGGCGCTGACCCACGGGATCCATGCGGCCCTGACGGAACAGCCGCCGGTCACCGCGGCCCTCATCGCCGCCTCCTTCAGATCCGAGGAGGCCGCCCGCGCCCTGCGGCGGTTCTGGGAGGACCGCTACGCACGCTGCGAGGCCGTCGTACGGCGTGCCGTGCGGCGCGGGGAAGTCCCGCCGCACACCGACGCCCGGCGTCTCCTCGTCGCCGCCACCGCACCGCTGTACCACCAGCTGCTGCTTCTGCGTACGCCCCCCGACCCGCACCTGCCCGACCACGTGGCCGCGAGCACCGCCCTCGCGGCCACCGCCGGTGCCTTCGCCGAGCCCGCACCCCGGGACGACGACTGAACGGACACGCCCACCGCCGACCGGGTGTCCCGCGCTGCGCGCACGGCTCCGGCGCCCACGGCATCCGTACGGCTTCCCGCCGGGTCCTACCGGGCTGTACCGGGGCTCACCGGGGTGCCAAGGCCGCGAGGACTCCCCGTGCGGCCGATCCGTCCGGCCGGACCCACCCGGCGACGACGCCCCGGGACGGCCTCTCCGCGGCTTCCAGCGGCCGCAGAACGCGGTTGAGCCGCACCTCGAGCCCGTCGTCGGGGCCGGCTCCGCGCACGGTGACGGCCGGATCGGGAGTGTGGCTCCTGCTCCGGTGCTGCGGTGTCGCCTCACCGCGCAGAAGGGCGCGCAGCTGCGCCGTCACCACCGGGTCGTGGACGCCGTCGTAGATCCATCGGGTGCCGAGCACCCCGTGCCCGGCGGTGCCGATCAGCGCCTCGCCGGAGGCGCCCTCCAGCGGCGCACCGCGGCAGCCCATCGGCACCAGACGCACCACCGGCTCCCGCGCGGCGGCATCCGCCACGATCAGGAACTCGATCCCGACCGCGCCCCCGGGGTCGTCCAGGCGGAACCCGCCGGCCATGACCAGGTCCGGTGTTCCCGTGCCGCCCGCATACCGACTCTGCTTCGGCAGCCAGCCGGTGAGCGGCTCCGGCTTGGTGGGGGTCAGGGTGGTGCGGTGGATCAAGGCCGTACGAATTCTTCCTCGGTGTCTCCTGAGCGCGGATGCGGACCCGCCCCGGTGGGGCGCGATCGAACGTGGAGGAGACGGCGGCGTTTCCCAAGGGGGTGATGTGGCAAGCGGCCGTCAGACAAGGGGAGTTGGCGCACTGTGACCGTGTGCCCGGGTGGCCGTGTCCAGCAGCCGGAGGTCGGCGTGGTGACGGGCGATCAGCTGAAGGCCGACGGGCGCGCCGTACGGGGTGGTCCCGGCGGGCAGGGTGAGGGCCGGATGGCCGGAGATGTTGAAGGCCCAGGTGAGGGCCACATTCATGCGGTCCCCCGGCCCGTCGTGGCCGTGCGGGGGATGCGGTGCGGTCGGGGTGGCGATGAGGTCCACCCGCTCGAAGACCTCCCGCAGCCGGCGGGAGTTGGCCCCGATCAGGTCGTCGGTGTCCCGGCCGGAGGTGCCGGCGCGCAGGGCGGTCCAGGCCGGGGCGGGGTCGTGGAGCGTCACCGGGTGGTCGACGAGACGGCACAGACCGGCCGCGGCGAGCCGGCGCAGGGCGCCCCGGGCGATGGCGGCGATCTCCGGTTCGGTGGCGGCGTACCCCAGCGTGGACGTCCAGGCCACCGTCGGCGGCCCGGACCAGGAACGGGGACCGGGCGCGCCGGCGGGGACGACGGCACGGAAGTAGGCGACGGCGTCACGCGGAGTGCGGACCAGGACGCCCGGGCTGTTCAGGCCCGCACGGTCACGGGCGGGAAGCAGGCCGTTGGTGGGCTTGAACCCGACGATGCCGCACCAGGCGGCGGGGATGCGCACCGACCCCGCCCCGTCGGACCCGCTGGCGAGGGGAACGAGACCGGCGGCGACGGCGACCGCGGACCCGGCCGAGGAACCGCCCGGCGACCAGGCGGGGTTGCGGGGGTTGAGGGTGGGGCCGCGGTCGGTGCGGCCGTAGGTCTGCCAGGCGGTGCCGGCACGGGGGACCGAGGTCGCCCCGACCGGCACGCATCCGGCGGCGACCAGCCGCCGGTTCTGGAACGATCCGGGCCCCTCGCCGGCCTTGACCCCGATCGGCACACCGGCCAGCGGCAGACGGACCCCGCGGGCCACCGCGGCATCGATCCGGCCGGCCCGGGCCCGCGCCCAGGCCGGCCACACGGCGGTGAACGCGCGCAGCGCGCCGTCGCGTTCGGCGACCAGCGCCAGCGCCGTGTCGACGGCTTCGCGGGCCGTGACCTCGCCGCGGTTGACCCGGTCGGCGAGGTCGGTGGCGGTCAGCGCCGCATACGACCGTCCGGTGAGCACGGGATCCTCGCTTTCCTCGTCCCTCGTCCCCGTTTCTTCCCGCCTCACAGTTGCACGCGCCGAACCCCCGCTCGCCCCGGTCACCGGGAACCGGTTCACCGGGGCCGGCCCGGTCCGTAACGACACCCTGGGCGTCCCTGGGCCTCGCAGGTCACGTCCTCGGCCGGCAGACGGCCGGTCGCGAGGTACGCGTTGACGCGCGCGTCGACACAGGCACTGCCGAACACCCCGTACACCCCGTGCTGGCTCGTGCCCCGCAGGGTGACCAGACGCGAGCTGGGCCAGTTCCGGCGCTGGGCGACGGCACCCGAGTAGAGGGTGCGCGGATCCCCGGTGGCGTTGACGAGCAGCGCCGGGAAGTCGCTCCTGACGGTCGTCGGGGCCTCACGCGGAGGGTCCCAGAAGGCGCAGGGGCCGATGTTCCGGGTGACGGGGGCGAGGAACGGATCCCGTGCCCGGGAGCGCTGGATGTCCCGCCAGTACACCTCCGGATCACGTGGCGCGGCCACGTCGCCGCACAGGATGGCCGACTGCACGCTGCCGTAGGCGGACGCGGAACCCGTGACCACGAACTTCAGTGTCTCGGCGAACTCCGGGCCGGGCTCGACATGCCGTCCCCGGGCGGCACGGCTCATGTCCCGCACGGCCTGCGCCAGGGCGCCGTAGGCGTCGTCGTCGTCCTGGGAGAGACCGCTGAGGACGATCACCGGAACGGTGTGCTCGTCCACCTGGTGGGAGCCCACCTTCAGCGGCTTGCGCGTCGCGGCGGCCTGCACACGGTTCACCGTCGCCAGTACGGCGTCGCGGGTGCGGCCCAGACCGTACGTGGTGTGCCGGGCGGCGGTCCACGACGCCCAGTCCGCCAGCGCCTGCCGGTTGGCCTTCTCGGTGCCCCGCAGCAGACGGGGCGAGTACCGGCCGGAGTCGATCACCCCGTCGAGGACCATGCGGTCGACACGGCCGGGGAACATCGTGGCGTACACCTCGCCGAGGTAACTGCCGTAGGAGTAACCGAGGTAGGAGATTCTGCGCTCGCCCAGCGCGGAGCGGATGATGTCCATGTCGCGGGCGGTGTTGCGCGTGGTGACGTACGGCAGCACCGAACCCTCGGACGTCCGGCAGCGCCGAGCGAGATCACGGGCGAACGCCACCGCGCGGTCGAACCCGGCACGGCCGGTGCCCGCGCCGTGGATCGAGGTGCCGGTCGGCCAGCGGCAGTCCAGCGGGGTGCTGCGGCCCACGAAGCGGGGGTCCACCCCCACGATGTCGTAGCGTGCGCCGACCTGTTTCATCGCCTGGCGCACCCACGGCGGGTCGCCGAGCGTCGGACCGCCGGGACCACCGCCGTTGAGCAGCAGAGGACCGATGCGGCGACGGGTGTCGGTGGCCCGGATCCTGGAGATCGCGACGGTGACGGTCCGCCCGCCGGGGTCGTCGTAGTTCAGCGGGACGGTGACGTCGGCGCACTCGGCGCCGGCCTTCTGGAGTTCCTTGCCGGTGTCGTCGTCCGGCCCCTGGACACAGCTCTTCCAGGTGAGGGGCTGGTGACGGAAGCGGGCCAGGGGATCGCCGGTGTCCGCGGCCGCGGTGGCGGCGGGCGCGGACACCAGGGAAACGGCCAGGGCGAGGACCGCGCAGAGCGCGGTGCGACGACTCATGAACATGTCCTTCCTGAAGGGTGTTCCTCGCGGAACACGGTCTGCGCGACGGCGGGGAAGCCGTGGTCGACGACGGGTGGGACGAGGACGGTCGCGGCGTCCGTCCGCCGGACGGGCGGGGACACGGGGAACACGGTCGATCACCGTAGAGGGGGCCGGGCGGATGCTCACTGCGGGCAACGGGTGTCTTGTGCGGGGGACGTCCTCCGGCGACCGCCTGTGGTTTGCCCCACCCCCGGGTGTCTTCGCCGCCGTTCGGGTCCCGCGCGTCCGCGCCGCTCTCCCCGCGGTCCGGATCCGCCCGGATCGACCGGTTGGCCGGGTGCTCCCGTCGCGGCACGTCCGGGCCGTCCCGTGCCCAGACGGCACCGGCTCGAGCCGGGGCGTGCGACGCCGTTCGCCGCATCGTGCCCGAGCGGGCGGCACGGGAGCGGCTTTCCGGAGCTTCGGGAACGAGGCCCCGCGCGGGGCGTCAGGGCCGGAGCGAGGCGGGAGCCGTACTCCTCGGACGGCTCAGCTCAGACGGCTCAGCGCCTGCATGGCCTCGCGCTCGATGCGGGCGAGATCGCAGAGGACGGCGCCTGCCTGGTCGAGGTACTGCGCACTGCCTGAGACACCGGCTTGTTCGATCAGCGCGGCGACTTCCGTCCACAGAACGGCTGCCTCGGTGTACAGCCCGAGGCCGGTGCGCAGATGGCTGCTGTCGAGCAGGTGGGCGCATTCGGCGAGGAAGTCGCGGTAGAGGTTGCGGAACAGGGCGCCGCCGGTGCCGGCCTTCTCCATCAGAAGGGCGGCCCGGGGCAGGTCCCGTTGCGGGGTGTCGGTCCGCCGGAGCCAGGTGCGCACCAGCTTCCCGGCCTTCTCGATGCCCCGGTGGCCGAGATTGGCGATGGGCGGGTCAAGGAAGGCCTGGGCGCAGGAGGTGATGGCGGGGACGATCCGGGAGTACGGGGAGGGCAGGTCCTCTGGGACGGTGAGGGTGAAGGAGCGGTGCCTGGCGCTCATCGGGCCGCGTGCGGCCCTGGCCCGGGCGAGGCTGGTCAGGCTGGTGGACACCGCCCCGCCTTGCTGGTCGGTGTCCACCAGGTAGGCGTTGTGGTCGTCGTAGCCGTACAGGGCGACGACATGACCGCCGAAGTGCACCTTCGACGTGAAGTAGTCCAGGTGGTAACTGTCGAGCTGCAGTCCGACGGGATGGCCGGCGGCGAGGGAGGACACCACGTTCTCCCAGGCCCTGCGGGGTGAGGTGGTCTCCCGGACCACGAGTTCCAGCCCGAGCACGGCGGCCAGGTTCCTGGTGAGCTCGAAAGGCTTGACCCGGCCCCCGAGGAAGGGGAAGTCCATGGTCCTGCTGTCCCAGTAGAGGAAGGACAGACCGGAGCCCAGACCGAAGAGCATGGGCTCGGACAGGTCGAGTCCCTGGTGCCGCAGCAGCACCCCCAGAGCCGTCGTCTCGCAGTGCCGCATACCGCGGGCGTCGATGTCCAGCACCGTCGTCATGCCATGCCCTCCTGGACGGGGACGACCGACCGGGGCGCCGGTCCTTCTCGCGGTGTCTCCGCCCGCCCGGCACGGCGGGCCCTGTGCACGCTCACGGCCGCGGCGACGGCTCCCCTGCGCATCCCCCTGCACCTTCCCCCTTGCCGGGCCCGGGCGGCAGCCGGCCCACGCCCTCCCCGACCTTACCCCCCCGGCCTTCGCGAAGGTGCGGACCACGTGCCTCTCCACCGGCTCTGCCGGCCGTGCCCGGGCGTCCGCGCGCCCGACGCCGTATCCGCGGGAGCCGTACCCCGTATAAGGTTGCGGTCGTTCGTGCCCGAGCAGAAGCCGAGAGCCGGGAGGTGGGGCCGATGACCGCGTCCGGGGCCGCCGTGCACGGCGCCCGGGTCCCCCTCACGTCCCGGGCCGTGGCCTGATCCCTTTTGTTCACCCCTCCGTCCACCCCGCCGGGAACGTGAGCCCGCGGGGTCACCGCACGGACATCTCCTGAACGGATCCTCCCTCGTCATGGGCAACACCTGGATCACGCGCGCCGAGACCCGCGCCGACGTCCCCGCCGTCCGCGACATCCTTCTCGCCGCCTTCCCCACCTCTGCGGAGGCCGACCTCGTCGACGCCCTGCGCGCCGACCCGGCCGCCTGGATCGAGGGACTCTCCCTCGTCGCGGCGGACACGACCGGCCACCCCGTGGGCTACGCCCTGCTGACCCGCTGTCACATCGGCACCGCACCGGCCCTGTGCCTGGCCCCGTGCGCCGTCCGCCCGGAACGGCAGCGGACCGGTGCGGGCAGCGCGGCCATCCGCGCGGCCCTGGACGCGGCACGGTCACTGGGCGAGCACCATGTGGTCGTCCTCGGGCATCCGGACTACTACCCGCGGTTCGGGTTCACCCGCGCCTCCGAGCACGGCATCCGCCTGACCGTCGACGTCCCGGACGACGCCTTGATGGCGCTCAGCCTCGACGCCGACCACCCGCTCCCCGGCGGAACCGTCCGCTACGCCGCTCCCTTCGGCATCTGACCCGATCCGGGCCGCGGGGGAACGCGGGCTCCCGCGCGGCACACCCCACCGGACACCGCCCCGCAGCCCCTCGCCATGCGCCGCCGCGCGCCCGGGCTCCGATCCGCCTTCTGCGAGGGGGAGTTGTGCGCCGCCGTCCCGGCGGAGCTTCGCGCGAGACGCGGTCGCGGCCCGGCCCGGTCGGCCAGGACACCCTGCGCGCACCGTCCTGTACGAACGTGACCGGCCCGGGGGCGGGCGTCGGGCCGGCCGGCTTCTCCACATGACGCGCGCCGGACATGAGGGCGCCTTGGGAACAGCCGGCGACGATCGGATGAAGGGCGTGGCCGCGAAGCAGGGCCCTCCGTACGCTGCGGGCCACACCGAACTGGGGGACATGCATGGTTGATACGCCGAGGACGACTGCGGTGCTCCTCCCACTGGTGTTGGCGGCGGCCCTGACCGCCTGCTCCTCGGACAGCGGCCGGCAGGAGCCGGGAGCGGAGGGCGGCCGGAGCCCGTCGCAGACCGGCGTCGGGGACGGCTTCCCGCGACAGGACGTGATCATCACGGCGACGTGCGCGCCGGGGAGCGGCGGCAACCGGGCCATCAGGGTCGACGGCCGGCACCCGCGGAGCTTCAAGCACGTGGCGCACACGGAGTTCCCGCTGCCGGGCACGGCGGTCGTCGAGTCCGACAGGGCCAGGCCCGGCACCGCCGTGAGGAATCTCTGCGAGCCGGACAAACGGCCCGCCGACGCCGGGGACGTGACGGCCATCAGATCGCTCTTCGACCAGGACTTCACGAAGATGGCCGTGGTCACCCAGGATCCGCGGACCGGAGCGACTCATGTCGGCCACGTCGACCGTTCGGGCAAGTCCACCGATCCGACCGGGAACGAGGACTTCGGTGAGACCCCCGCGAGGACAACGCGGCCCTCGCACGGGACGGGAGCGCGCTCTGGTTCACCTACGACGTGACCGACGAGCCCGGCGTCTCGACCAGGGGCCGGGTCGCGAGCCGGGCACTTGCCGGGGACCGCAAGGCGGTCGACCGGCTGGAGGTCGACGTCATCGGCGGGAGCCGTCTCATCACGGTGGGGACGGGCAACCGGGCCGTACTGGCCGACAGCGCCCGTCTCTCGCCGGACGGACAGCGGTTCCTGGCCGAGGGGCGCGTCCTCCGGCCCCGGCGGAGGGCCGAGCGGTGGGCGGGGACCCCGTGGAGAACGGCCGTTCCGTCCCCTGCGGCAGCGGGCAGGTGGGCCGGCTCGACAACGACACGGTGCTGTGCGACACGAAGCACACCTACGAGCAGAGGTTCGGTGTGCTCGACATCGCCTCGGAGGCGAAGCCCGTACCCGTCGTTCCCGGAAACGACCACAGGAACTACGGCATGGTGGTCTCCCCCGACGGACAGAAGTTCGCCTTCCTCTCCCCGAAGGGGACCGCGAGCGACTACTTCCTCTGCGGCACCGAGCCCGGCTCCACGCCGAAGAAGATCCAGCGGACCGGGGAGTCCGCCACTCTCGGTGACTTCGCCGTGTTCATCGAGTGGCGCTGAGCACCGGCCGGACGGAGCCGCCGCAGACCCACGGGCGGCGGCTCCTCCTCCCGGGGCTCGGCGACCGGACCGTGACGACCGGAACATCCGGACCACGGGACCGGCCCGGCAGTGCCCCGCCCCGGTGTCTGCCGGGGCGGGGCACTGCCGTCGTCACCCGTCCGGCCCACCGGTCCGCCACCGCTTCCGGCCCGCGGGTTCCCCTGCGGCCCGCCGCGGCGCGGCCGGGCGTGCACGCGCCTGCGGCGACGGAGGCCCTCCGCGGCCGATGCCTCCGCGCAGTGGCGCACCATACTGGGATGAAAAGGGGCAAAAGACTCGTCGAGTGCGCGGAGGCGCGGGAATGCACGACGACGCCGAGAACGACGAAGGTCCCGTCGAGCCCGTCGAGGAGCCCGAACGGTACGACGAGGACGAGACCGACACCTCCGACGGGTACGCCGAACCCGGTCCCTACGAGGAGGACGAGGACGGCGGGGCGGAGGGCGCCGGCGTCCCCGGTGAGGAGACGTCGGCCCGCGAGAGCGGAGCCGGCCCGGCACCGGACGTCTTCCTCGACGTCCCGCAGCTGAGGGTCGACACGATCGACCTGGAGGTGGAGAACCTGCGGGCCCATGTCTCGCTCCAGGCCGAGGTACTGGATCTGCTGAAGCTGAACGTGGGCGCCGACGTCGCCCTCGGCCGGGTGCACCTGGAGATCTCGGGCGTGGAGGCGCAGGCCCAGCTCAAGGTGAGGCTCGGCAACGTCGCGAGGATCATCGACCGGGTGCTCACCACCCTCGACCGCAACCCGCAGATCCTGGAGGAACTGGCGCGGGGCGTCGGATCGGCGGTGCGGGACGTCGGAGGCGGTGCCCGGCAGGCCGTCGGCGAACTCGGCAGCGGGGCGGGAAGGGCCGTCGAAGAGGTCGGGCAGGGCGCGGGCACGGCGGTGGAGGACGTCGGCCGGGGCGCCGGGTCCGCCGTGCGGGACGTCGGTGGCGGTGCCGGGCGCGCGGTGGAGGACGTCGGTGGCGGTGCCGGGCGCGCGGTGGAGGACGTCGGTGGCGGTGCCGGGCGTGCCGTGGAGGATGTCGGTGGCGGTGCCGGGCGCGCGGTGGAGGACGTCGGCGGTCAGGCCGGTCGAGCCGTGGGCGACGTCGGCGAGAGCGCCAAGGACACGGTCCGGGAGACCGGCCGGACCGCCGGGCGCACCGCGGAGAAGGCGGAGGACACCGCCGGTGAGGCGGTCGGCGCTGCGGGAAAGGCGGCCGGCCGGGCGGCGGAGGACACGGCACAGCAGGCCGCCGACACCGCGGAGGACACCGTCGAGGGCGCCGCGGAGGACGCCTCGGAAGCGGCGCGGAGCGTCACGCGCGGCACCGCGCCGACCGGACGCGGCACGGCCCGGCGGACGGCCGGGACGGCACGGAAGTCCGCCGGCGGAAGCGGCGGTGCCGAACGCGGCCGGACCGCCCGGACCCGCCGTTCCCGTGAGGACGGCGGCGAGGAGGACCGGCCCCGGCGGACCCCGCCCACCCGCCGCCGTGCCCCGGAGCAGCGGGACGAGCCGCCTTGAACGGCCGGCCACCGGGAACCCGGCGCGTCCCCGGAGCCGGACATCTCGTTCACGGCGACGGTCCGCGGTGACCGTCTCCGCTTCCGGGAGGAGCCCCGGACGGCCGTCGGCTTCCCCGGGACCGGCGCACGGGAGTCCTCGTCCCGCAGCGAGCGGACGAACCTCCCCGGCACGGTCGTCCCCGGCCGGGACTACCGCGACATCCTCGTCGACTACCGTCTCGCCACCCGCCTGCTCCACGGGACGGAGAGCGCCCCGGACGAAGGGGCCGAAGGAGACGACGAAGCCGACGGCAGGCACGACGACGCCGACGGCAGGGACGGCGGCGCGTCCGGCCGGTGAGCGGGCGGACGGCGCACAGGACCGCCGGCACGGCCGTGCCTCCGATTGCAGTACACCCAGGTGTCACGCACCGGCCTGCGGGGCAGGCAAGGTGTTGTTCGCTGCAGAACGCCTCAAGGGGGAGTCTTCGTGTCCACAGAGGGAAAGGACGCCGCGGCTTCACCGGAGAAGGCGGACGACACTCCGCTGCGGCGGGCCATCGGCCCCGGGCTGCTGGTTCTGTTCGTGATCGGCGACATTCTCGGCACCGGTATCTATGCCACCGTCGGCAAGGTCGCCGGAAAGGTCGGCGGTGCATTGTGGCTGCCGTTCGCCCTCGGGTTCGTCGTGGCCCTCCTGACCGCGGCCTCGTACGTCGAACTCGTCAGCAAGTATCCGAAGGCGGCCGGTGCCGCGCTGTACGCCCAGAAGGCGTTCAAGGTTCCGTTCCTCACCTTCATCGTCGCTTTCATGGTCGTGTGCTCGGGCCTTTCGTCGGCCAGTGCGGCGGCCCGCGCCTTCAGCGGCGACTATCTCGCCGAGTTCACGGATTTCCTCCCGCCCACCCTTGTGGCGCTTTTGTTCATCCTCGCCCTGGCGGCCCTGAATCTGCGGGGCGTGTCGGAGTCCGTGAAGACCAATGTGGTCCTCACCCTGGTGGAGCTGACCGGTCTGCTCGTCATTCTCGTGGTCGGTGCCTGGGCGGTCCTGACCGGTGAGGGCGAACCCTCCCGTCTCGGGGAGTTCCAGGCGGAGGGCACCGGTTATGCGCTGATCACCAGTGTGCTGGGGGCGACAGCCCTCGGTTTCTTCTCCTTCGTCGGATTCGAGGACTCCGTCAACATGGCCGAGGAGACCAAGGATCCGGTGCGTACGTTTCCGCGTGCCATCTTCACCGGCGTCGCCGTCACCGGTGCCATTTACGTCCTGGTCGCGCTGTTCTCCTCCCTGCTCGTCGACTACCGCGTGCTGGAGGGCTCGAGCGGTCCGCTGCTGGAAGTGGTCAAGGCCGGCGGCATCGGCTTTCCGCCCAAACTGTTCGCGCTGATCGCCTTGTTCGCCGTCACCAACTCGGCCCTGATCAACATCATGATGGCGTCCCGCCTGTGCTACGGCATGGCCAATGAGCGGATTCTGCCGCGCGCCATGGGACGTGTTCTTCCCCGGCGCCGCACTCCGGTGGTCAGCATTGTCTTCGTCACGCTCCTTGCCGCCGGCCTGGTGTCCACCGGGGAGATCGCGGGGCTCGGCGACACCACGGCTTTTCTGCTTCTGTGCGTCTTCGCCGTGGTCAACATCGCCGTTCTCGTACTGCGTCGCGACCGTGTGGCGCACGAACACTTTCGTGCACCGACGGTTCTGCCGGTGCTCGGTGCGATCACCGCCGTGCTTCTGGCCAGCCCGCTGTCCGAACGGCCCGTCGACGTCTACATCAGGGCGGGTGTGCTGCTGGTCGTCGGCATCGGGCTGTGGGGGCTCAACAAGGCGGTGATGAAAACACGCGGCGAGGTGTGAGCCGTGTCCCGCTCGCCGGTTCCGTCACGGCTGCCCCGAAGACCCGAAGAAACGACAGTGCCGATCGCTTCCGCGTCCACGGGGGCGGGGAGCGCAACCGAGGGACGGGATGCTGCGTCGGTCATGGGGAGTTGCCGAGACCTGAGTGAGTCCCGAGAACGAAGGGGTGCACGATGTTACGGACCAGAGGCCGCCTCGGATCCCCGGTGAGCCGGCGCACGCTGTTCCTGGCCGGTACGGCCACCGCCACGGCCCTGCTCACGGCCCCGTCCGCCCACGCGTCGAACGGCGTCACCGGCCGTTTGCGCGCACTGGAGGAGGAGTACGGGGCCCGGCTGGGCGTCTACGCCCGCAACGTCCGTACCGGGAGAACGATCCGGCACCGTGCCGACACGCTGTTCCCGATCTGCTCCGTGTTCAAGCCGCTCGCGGCCGCGGCGGTGCTGCGCGACCTGGACCGCAACGGCGAGGTGCTGTCCCGCCGGATCCACTACACCGCGGACGACCTGGTCGACAACTCGGACAGGACGAGGGAGAACCTGGCCACGGGGATGACGATCGCCGAGCTGTGCGACGTCGCGATCCGCTGGAGCGACAACACCGCGGGCAATCTGCTCCTGCGCGAGCTGGGCGGCCCCACGGCGATCACCCGCTTCGCCCGTTCGCTCGGAGACCCGGTGACCCGGCTGGACCGCTGGGAGACGGAGCTGAACTCGGCGGAGCCGTGGCGGATCACGGACACCACGAGCCCGCGCGCGATCGGCCGTACCTACGCCCGGCTCGTCCTCGGCGACGCGCTGAGCCGGGCCGACCGTTCCCGGCTCACGCACTGGCTGCTGCACAACCGGACCAGCGGCACCCGTCTGCGCGCGGGTCTGCCCGGCACCTGGACGGTCGCGGACAAGACGGGAGGCGGTGCCTACGCCACCAACAACAATGTGGGCATCGCCTGGACGGAGGACGGCACACCGCTCGTGCTCGCCATCCTGTCCCGCACGTTCGACGAGGACGCCGTACAGGACGACACACTGATCGCGAGAACCGCGGCCGCACTGGCCGGCGCCCTGGGCTGACACGGTTTTCGCAGGCGCACGGCGTGGCAGGAGCAGGCCCCGCAGTTCCCCATTTCCTCGCCGCACGGGGAAACCTTCCTCGCCGTACGGGGAAACCGCCGCAGGGAACCCCAGAGGGAATTCCAGGGCGTGGCCCGTCTCGCCGACGGCATCCGTGTTTCCCCCGCAGAGCACCCCGCTTCCCGCACAGAGCACTTCGCCCCGCTGGATCGGCTCCAGCGGGGCGAAGTCAGCGGCACTGGTCAACCGCCTTGCCCGCGGTGAGCGGCCGGCCCGCTCCACCGGGTCCGCTCAGTCGCGCCGGCCGGGCACCGCGGCCGGCGCGGACGCCTCGGTGCCGCCGTCCGGCTCGGGGGTGAGGGGGCCGCTGCCGCCGTAGATCCGGCGGACCTTGTCGGTCAGGGTGCGGGACTTCGCGATGGCGCTGTACAGCTCCGCGGCTTCGGTCGGGGTGCGCTCCATGGTGGTGCGGTCGACCGAGTACAGGCCGAAGCGGGGGCCGTACCCGTGCAGCCACTCGAAGTTGTCCATGAGGCTCCAGTGGTAGTAGCCGCGCACGTCCACGCCCTCCGAGCGGGCCCGGTCGATCTGCTCCAGCGCCCGGACGGTGAACTCGGCGCGCCGCTTGCCGGAGTCCGAGGCGATGCCCGACTCGGTGACGAGCAGCGGCAGACCGGGATAGCGGGCGGCGAAGTCCTTCAGCACCGGGTACAGGCCCTGCGGATCGGACTCGTAGCCCATGTCCGGGACGAAGTAGGTGGGGTCGAGCAGCCGGTGGCACGGCGGGGCGGCACACACGTCGACGTTGATGTGGGGAACCGTGGTGGGACCGGGAGTGGGGCCGGGATCGCTGACACTGGTGCGGTCGTAGAGCTGGATGCCCAGCCAGTCGAGAGTGCCCTTCCACTCCGGGTGCCGCTCGTCGGCGGTGCCGTCGAAGTCCGCGTCGAAGCTGCCGCGCCACAGCGACTCGATGAAGTTCAGCTCGAAGAACCAGCGGAAGCGGTCGCGGGCGGCGATGTCACGGGGCTCGGTGCTCACCTCCCCGTCGCGCGCGGCGACGTACTGCTTGGTGCTGACGGTCAGCCCGACGGAGGCGCGCAGGCCGTCACGGTCGGCGTCGTGCCGGTCGGCCTGCTTGATGGCCCTGTACATGGCGACGTGCGCGTTGATGTACTGCCGGACGGCCGGGACGAACCTGGTCGAGAAGCCGTCGACGAAGGCGGCCTTGCCGGGCGGGCCCGCGCCGAAGGCGTGCGCGAACATCATGTAGACCATGGGCTCGTTGAGGGTCACCCACTCGTCGACGCGGTCGCCGAACCGCTCGGCCAGCAGCCGGGCGTGCTCGGCCATCTCCTCGACGACCAGGGGGCCGCCCTCGGGGTGGTCGAGGCCGCACAGGTTGGTGTCCGACGGGCCGTTGGCGCAGTCGGGGTCCCTGGGGTTGTCCACCCAGACGGGGTTGGAGAAGTGATGGATGGTGATCATCGGGCGTATGCCCTTGGCGATGAGCGCGTCGATCTGCCTGCTGTAGTGATCGAGCGCGGCCTCGTCGATGCGGTCGCGTTCGGGCTCGATGCGGGCCCATTCGATGCTGAACCGGTACGAGTCGACGTTCAGGTCCTCGACCAGCTCGACGTCCTCGAGGGCGCGTGAGTAGCCCTCGACGCCCTCGCCGACGAAGGGGCTCTTGCCCATGCCCTCGGGAGCCGGCCGGGTCCACAGATACCAGTCGGTGTTCTCGTTGCGGTCCTCGATCTGGGTCGCGGAACTGGACACGCCGAAACGGAAACTGCCCTTGCCCGAGGGAGCGGACGGAGAGCCGATCTTCGCGAAGGACACACGGCGGTGCGTGGATCCGGCGCGGTCGGCCTCGTCGGCGGCAGCGACGGGTGTCAGCAGGCCCAGGACCAGGACAGCAGCCGCGACCTTGAAGAATCGCTTCACGGTGCCTTCCAGTTGGTAGAGACAGTGGGTGCGGGCTGCGCCGCTTCAGGGCAGTCCCCCCGCACGTCACAGCGTGGGCGAGAGGGCTTGAGATCCACTCAAGCGGCCGTGCACCGCCCCGCGGAGCGCGGCCCGCACCCCGCCGGCGGCCGTCAGGAGCGGCCCGCGAGCTCCTCCAGCACGGGGACCAGGTCGTGCGGGGTCGGCATGGCCATCAGCTCCTCGCACAGCGCGTCCGCGTTCTTCCGGAACGACGGCTCGGTGAGGATCCGCTGCAGCTGGGCGCGCACCTCCCCGGCGGTGGCCCCTGCGTCGTCGATGACCAGACCGGCACCCCGGCGCTCGACGAACTGGGCGACCGCGATCTCCCCCCACTTCGGCGAGAGGTTGATCAGCTGCGGCAGCCGGTGCGGCACGGCGCAGCCGAAGGTGCCGTCCCCGCCCTGGTAGACGATCGCCGAGCAGGTCGGCAGCAGCTGGGTGAAGGGGATGAAGTCGACCGTCCTGACGTTGTCCGGGATCCGGCCCGCCTCGGCGATCTCCTCCTCGGTCAGGGTGGCGACCACCTCGATGTCCAGGCCGGCGAAGGCCTCCATGAGGACGGGCAGCGGCACGGTGGCGAAGCGGGGCGCGTAGCCGCGGACCGACGCCCCGTAGGTCAGGCAGACC
>NZ_MUME01000420.1 GCF_002155915.1 Streptomyces thermovulgaris
GAGGGGGAGGGTCCGTCCTGCTCGGAGGGGCGGGCCGGCCGGGGATCAGGCGAGTTCGGCCACCGCCGCGGGGTCGTCGAGGACGCCCCGCACCACCGCGTGCGCGGCACCCAGCAGAGGACCCTCGGGACCCAGCCGGGAGACGGACACCGGGCAGGCCCGCCCCGCGCTCCGGCTCGCCAGTTCGGCCTCCAGGGAGGGCAGGAGCCAGGGCGCGAGCCCGGCCAGCGCGCCGCCCAGCACGACCCTGCCGGGGTCGAGCAGATGGACGGCGCCGGTCAGCGCGACGCCCAGCGCCGTGCCGGCGTCCCGCAGGGCCCGCCGCACCCTCTCGTCGCCCGCGGCGGCGCGCGCGGCGAGCAGCCCGATCCGGTCCTCGCCCGGTTCCAGGCCGGCTGCCCGCAGCACGGCCTCCTCCCCGGCGTACTGCTCCAGGCAGCCGCGTCCGCCGCACGGGCAGGCGGGACCCTCCGGTGCGACGGGCACATGGCCCAGCTCGCCCGCGAAGCCGCGCGTTCCGCGCA
This sequence comes from Streptomyces thermovulgaris, assembly GCF_002155915.1. Taxonomy (GTDB): domain Bacteria; phylum Actinomycetota; class Actinomycetes; order Streptomycetales; family Streptomycetaceae; genus Streptomyces; species Streptomyces thermovulgaris. Next base: position 525 of record NZ_MUME01000420.1, read on the forward strand.
GCAGACATCCGTCGACGACCACCGCGGCACCGATGCCGATCTCCGCCGACACGTGCAGGAAGTCGCGCGGCGTGTCCTCGCCGAGCCAGAGTTCCGCGAGCCCGCCGAAGTTGGCCTCGTTGTCCACGGTCAAAGGGAGGCCGTCGGGCAGCAGGGCGCCGAGGTCGGTGTCGTGCCAGCCGAGATTGGGGGCCCGTACGACCGTGCGGCCGTCCCAGGAGACCAGGCCGGGCACGGCGACCGACAGCCCCGCCGCCCACAGGTCCTGCCGCTCCGCCTCGGCGACGACCTGGCGGATCAGCGCGGTGAGGTCCTTCAGCACCGGTTCGGGGGCGCGGTTCCGGTTCGTGCCGTGGCGCACCGCCCGTGCCCGCACCCGCCCGCGCAGGTCGACCACGCAGACCGCGAGGTGGTCGACACCGATCTCCGCGCCGACCCCGGCGGGGCCGTGCCCGCTGACGGCGAGCGCCGAACCGGGGCGGCCCACCCGGCCGGGCCGCTCGGGGCCCAGTTCCTGCAGCAGCCCGGTGCGGATGAGCTCGTCGACGAGGGTCGACACCGCGGCCCGGGTCAGCCCGATGCGCGAGGCGATCGCCGCCCGCGACAGCGGCCCCTCCGCGCTGACGGTGTGCATGACCCGGGCGAGGTTGCGGCGGCGCATGCCCTGCTGGGTGTTGTCGGGCAGCGCGCGCCCGGGACCGGCCGGGCGGGCCTGGTGCAGCGGTGCGGTCATGCCTTCGTCGTCCTGGGTCGGTGTCCGTCGTCGGTGCGGGCGGCGCGGGCCGACGGGCGCCCGTCAGCCGGTCCGGGTGTCCCGTTCCAGCAGCGCGGCCGCATCGGAGAGTACCCCGGAGATCCTGGCCAGGGTCGCCTCGTCCCGCTCCACCGGCTCCAGCACGGGGCCGTCGGCCGTCCTCCAGCGGCGGGCGACGGCGGCCGGGTCCTCACCGGTCAGCAGGCCCGCCGCCTGGGCCGCCGCGCCCAGGGCGACCAGTTCCTTGGCCTCGGGAACCTGGACGGGCCGTCCCGACAGCCGCCGCACGGTCTGCTGCCAGGCCGTGCCCCGGGCGCCGCCGCCGATCAGCAGCAGGGGGGTGGTGCGGTCGGCGTCCTGGTCGAGGACCAGGTCCAGCGCGCCCAGCAGGGCGTGCACGGCGCCGTCGTAGGCGGCCTGCAGCAGCTGGCCGGGCGTGGTGTCGTGGCGCAGCCCGTGGATCAGACCGGAGGCGTTCGGCAGGTTCGGGGTGCGTTCGCCGTCGAGGTAGGGGAGCAGGGTGACGGTGGTGCCGGGTTCGACGGCCTCGCGGTCCAGGCCCAGCAGGGCGGCCACGCGGTCGACGGCGAGCGTGCAGTTGAGGGTGCAGGCCAGCGGCAGCCAGTCGCCGCGCGCGTCGGCGAAGCCCGCCACCGTTCCGGACGGGTCGGCCGGGCGGTGCCGGGACACCGCGTACACCGTGCCGGAGGTGCCGAGGCTCAGCACCGGTGTTCCCGGCCGCAGCCCCAGGCCCAGCGCGGCGGCGGCGTTGTCGCCGGTGCCGGGAGCGACCAAAGTGCCCTTGGAGAACGGCAGATCGGGGTGGTCGCGCACGGTGCCGGCCACCTCCCCGGGCCGCACCACACGGGGCAGCAGCGCCGGGTCGAGCCCCACATGGGCGAGGATCTCCTCGTCGTACGCCTCGGACGCGGCCGCCCACCAGCCCGTGCCCGAGGCGTCGCCCCGGTCGGTCGTGCCCAGGCCGGTCAGGCGTCCGGTGAGGTAGTCGTGGGGCAGGCGCACCGCCGCCGTCGCCCGGGCGGCCTCCGGTTCGTGCTCGGTCAGCCAGGCCCACTTCGTGACGGTGAAGGAGGCGCCGGGCACACTGCCGGTCCGCTCCGCCCAGACCTTCGGACCGCCCAGCTCCTGGACGAGACGGCGGGCCTGCGGGGCCGAGCGCACGTCGTTCCACAGCAGGGCCGGCCGGACCGGTTCGCCGTGGGCGTCCAGGGCGACCAGTCCGTGCTGCTGGCCGGCGATCGACACGGCGGCGGCCTCGTGCGCCGCCTCCCCGCACTGGCGCAGGGCCGCGCACAGGGCGTCCCACCACTGGCGCGGATCGCTCTCGCGGCCGGCCCCCGAGGAGACGGTGTGGGGCGCCTGACCGGCGGCCACGACCCGCCCGGTGGCCACGTCGACGACGAGCACCTTGGTGGACTGCGTGGACGAGTCCACTCCGACGACCAGCGGACCCTCGGCTGCTGACATCGCCCTCTCCTTCGACTTTCGGTCCGGTTCCGGCCCGTGCTTGGTGGTGCCTTCCCAGGGAGGCACGGGCATACTAATTTGTAAATCGGCATGACGAAATAGTCGCAAGCGAGCAAGGAGCCGCGGCATGAGCTACCAGCCCACCCCCGAGGACAGGTTCTCCTTCGGCCTGTGGACCGTCGGCTGGCAGGGACGGGACCCGTTCGGCGACGCCACCCGCCGTCCCCTCGACCCGGTCGAGACGGTGCAGCGGCTGGCCGAACTCGGCGCCTACGGAGTGACGTTCCACGACGACGACCTGATCCCCTTCGGGGCCTCCGAGGCCGAGCGGGAGGCGCACGTCAAGCGCTTCCGGCAGGCGCTCGACGCGACCGGCATGACCGTGCCGATGGCCACCACCAACCTCTTCACGCACCCCGTCTTCAAGGACGGCGCGTTCACCGCCAACGACCGCGACGTGCGCCGCTACGCGCTGCGCAAGACGATCCGCAACATCGACCTGGCGGTCGAACTGGGCGCCAGGACGTATGTGGCCTGGGGCGGCCGTGAGGGCGCCGAGTCCGGGGCCGCCAAGGACGTGCGTGCCGCGCTCGACCGCATGAAGGAGGCCTTCGACCTGCTCGGCGAGTACGTCACCTCCCAGGGCTACGACATCCGCTTCGCCATCGAGCCCAAGCCGAACGAGCCGCGCGGCGACATCCTGCTGCCCACCGTCGGCCACGCGCTCGCCTTCATCGAGCGCCTGGAGCGCCCGGAGCTGTTCGGGGTGAACCCCGAGGTCGGCCACGAGCAGATGGCCGGGCTCAACTTCCCGCACGGCATCGCCCAGGCCCTGTGGGCGGGCAAGCTCTTCCACATCGACCTCAACGGCCAGTCCGGCATCAAGTACGACCAGGACCTGCGCTTCGGCGCCGGCGATCTGCGCGCCGCCTTCTGGCTCGTCGACCTGCTGGAGAGCTCCGGCTACGACGGCCCGCGCCACTTCGACTTCAAGCCGCCGCGGACCGAGGACCTGGACGGCGTGTGGGCCTCGGCCGCCGGCTGCATGCGCAACTACCTCATCCTCAAGGAGCGTTCGGCCGCCTTCCGGGCCGACCCCGAGGTCCAGGAGGCCCTGCGCGCCTCCCGCCTGGACCAGCTGGCACAGCCGACGGCGGCGGACGGCCTGCAGGCGCTGCTCGAGGACCGCTCGGCTTTCGAGGAGTTCGACGTGGATGCGGCGGCCGCGCGCGGGATGGCCTTCGAGCGGCTCGACCAGCTGGCGATGGACCACCTGCTGGGAGTGCGCGGCTGACACCGTGTGCGTCCGGCCCGGGGCCGCACGTGTGCTGCCCCGGGCACCGGCACGCGCACATGTGCGCCCCGGTTCCGGACGGCGGTCACGGGAACCGCCGGCGCCGCGTCCCGGTGCGCGGCCTTGGCGCGGAATGCCGCGCAACCGTGCGCCCCGTGTCGGGGAGCCGTGCCAACTGCCGCGTGCGGGGCGCGCCTTGTCCGGTTCTCTGCGACGATGGGCGGCATGGCCATTCCGTCCCCACCGTCGCGGCCGCCGGGGCCGCCCCGGCGCAGGAACCCGCTTTTCGTCCTCCTCACCGTGCTCGTGGCCGCCGGTGCGGTCGCCGTGGTACTGGTGCTGGCCCTCTCGGGGGACGACGCACAGGACGGCGGGCCGCCCGCGGACGGCAGCCCGGGCACGAGCCCTTCGCCCCCTCCCACCCCGAACCTGCCGACCGGACTGCCGGGCGGGCTGCCCACCTCCCTGCCGTCCGGCTTCCCCAGTTCCCTGCCGTCCGGCTTTCCCACCTCCCTGCCCCCGGGCTTCCCGAGCAGCCTGCCCACCGACCTCCCGAGCGACCTGCGGTCACTGCTCCCGTCTCCGGTCCCCTCTTCGGACGGCGACGCACTGCCGTGACGGCGGGCCGGGACCGACGGAACGGCCCGAAGGGGACTCACCCCTCCCGCACCGGGGCTTGCTCCGGGACCCGCCCCGCCGCGGCCAGCGCCGCCGCCGGGTCCCGCTCGGCGCCGCCGGCCGGCACCCAGTGGCCCTGCTCCCTCCGGTAGGGCCACCAGCGGCCGTCCCGCCCGAGACGGAGCTGGAGGTCCTCGCCGACGACGGTCCAGCGGTTGCCCTCGGCCCGCAGCGGCGGCCGTTCGTCCTCCTCCCAGGCCGACGCGACAGCGGCGCACGCGCGTGCGCGGGCCTCGCCGTCGGGCGTCCACTCCTCCTCCAGCACGGACAGGCCGGCCGCACCTCCGAACCGCCAGGCGCGCACGGCCCGTTCCAGGTGCCGCCGGGTGCGCCCCGACCCCTGGGCGAGCCGGTCCAGCACGGCGTCGTCGAGGACGCCCACCGCCAGACGCACGGCGTCCTGGGCCACGGTCGGCTCCACGAACGATTCCGCGAACGATTCCGCGGCCGGCGGATGCTCCCCGTCCGCCGCGGCCCTCGGCAGCTCGCCGAGCCACCGGTGCGCCGCCGCGGCGGTCTGCGCGGCCAGGAGCTCCAGCGCGGCCGGATCGACCCCGGGCGCCGGCGGGATCTCGGTGTCCAGGGACGGCGGGGAGCCCGGCGCCGGGGGCGGCTCGGGCAGGGGCGGCAGGGGAGGCAGGAGGAACGCCGCCGCGTAGGCCTCCGCGGCGTCCACGCCGTCCGGCGCGGGCGCCCCGTCCTCGTCCGCGCCCTCGCGGGCCCGGAGTCCGGCGAGAAGGCTCCGTTCGTCCCGGCCGCGCAGCAGCAGCAACAGGAACGGGTCCCGGTCCAGCAGCCGTGCCACCAGGTGGCAGAGCGCCGCGGTGTGCCCGCAGTGGTCCCAGGCACCGCAGTCGCACTCCGGCTCCAGATCGCCGATCCCGGGCAGCAGCTCGATCCCCGCGGCCGCCGCGTCCTCCACGAGATGCGGAGGCAGATCGCGGTCGAGCAGCGCCGCCAGATGCCCGGACCGTTCGACGGCCACCTCCAGGAACCGGTCCCACTCGTCCTCGGACAGCTCCTCCAGCAGGACGTCCGCGCGGTGCGCCGTGCGGTCGCGGTCGCGCACCACGGCCGTGATCCGGCCCGGACGCACCGACACCGCGCCCACCGCTCCCGCCCGGGCGAGTCTGCGGCCGGCCTTCACCTGCTCGGCGTCCAGAGCCGTGTCCTCGAGCGCCCGCAACCAGGCACGGCCCCACCACGTGGTGGCGAAACCACGCCCCCGCGCGGGCGGCAGCGCGGCGAACGTGCGCTCCGGGCCGGTGTGTTCCGTCATCGCCGTCCTCCTCGCAGCTGCACCAGCTCGGCCAGCTCCTCGTCCGTCAGCCCGGTGAGCGCGGCCTCGTTCCGCCCCAGCACCGCGTCGGCCAGCTCCCGTTTGCGGCGCAGCAGGCCGGCGATGCGGTCCTCGACCGTGCCCTCGGCGATCAGCCGGTGCACCTGCACGGGCCTGTCCTGCCCGATCCGGTACGCCCGGTCGGTGGCCTGCGCCTCGACGGCGGGGTTCCACCAGCGGTCGTAGTGCACGACATGCTCCGCGCGCGTGAGGTTCAGCCCGGTGCCCGCGGCCTTCAACGACAGCAGGAACACCGGGACGTCACCGGCCTGGAAGCGCCGGACCATGGCCTCCCGCTCGGCGACGGGCGTGCCGCCGTGCAGGAGGTGCGACCGCACGCCGCGTGCCGCCAGATGCTGCTCGATCAGCCGCGCCATCCGCACGTACTGGGTGAAGACCAGCACGCTCGCCCCCTCGGCGAGAATGGTGCCGAGCAGCTCGTCCAGCAGCTCCAGCTTCCCGGAGCGGCCGGCGGTCCTCGGGCGGTCCTCCTTGAGGAACTGGGCCGGATGGTTGCAGATCTGCTTCAGACCGGTCAGCAGCTTCATGATCAGGCCGCGCCGCGCCATGTCCTCGGCGCCGGAGAGTTCCGCGAGCGTCTCACGGACCAGGGTCTCGTACAGGACCGTCTGCTCCACGGTGAGCGACACCGCGTGGTCGGTCTCGGTCTTCGGCGGCAGCTCGGGGGCGATCCCCGGGTCCGACTTGCGGCGCCGCAGCACGAACGGGCCGACGAGCCGGGCCAGCCGCTCGGCGGCGGCCGGGTCCCGGCCGCTCTCGGCGGCCTGCGCGTGGCGGGCGCGGAAGGTGCCGAGCGGGCCCAGCAGCCCGGGCGTCGCCCAGTCGAGGATCGCCCACAGCTCGGACAGGTTGTTCTCCACCGGGGTGCCGGTGAGCGCCACGCGTGCGCGTGCGCCGATGGAGCGCAGCCGCCGGGCCGTCGCGGAGTACGGGTTCTTCACGTGCTGGGCCTCGTCCGCCACGACCATGCCCCACGCCACCTCGGCCAGGCGCCGCGCGTCCAGGCGCATGGTGCCGTACGTGGTGAGGACGAACTCCCCGTCGGCCAGGCCCTCCAGATCGCGCCGGGAGCCGTGGAAACGCCGCACCGGCGTACCGGGCGCGAACCTCTCGATCTCCCGCTGCCAGTTGCCCATCAGCGACGTCGGGCACACCACGAGGGTCGGCCCGGCGGTCGCCGGGTCGCCGTTGCGGTGCAGATGCAGCGCGATCAGCGTGACCGTCTTGCCGAGGCCCATGTCGTCGGCCAGACAGCAGCCCAGTCCCAGCGACGTCGTCCGGACCAGCCAGTCGAGTCCGCGCAGCTGGTAGTCGCGCAGCCGGGCGGCGAGCGCGGCCGGCTGTCCGACCGGTTCCCGCGCCTTCGGTGAGGCGAGCCGGTCCCGGAGGGATGCCAGCCATCCTGTGGGCCGGACCTCGACCCGGTGACCGTCGACCTCCGTGGAACCGGTCAGGGCGGCGCCCAGCGCCTCCATGGGCGTGATCCTGCGGTCCTGCCGGGCACGGGCGCGGCGCAGCTCCTCGGGATCCACCAGGACCCACTGGTTGCGCAGCCGCACCAGAGGCCGGCCGGCCTCCGCCAGACGGTCCAGCTCCTCCCGGGTGAGCCGCTGGTCGCCCAGTGCGAACCACCAGTCGAAGGAGAGCAGGGCGTCGGCGGACAGGACCGCCGGGGAGTTCGGCAGCGCGCTCCCGGAACCGCTGCCGTCGTCCGCGGGGCCGACCGTGGCCCCGGACCGCAGCCCGCGCACCAGATCCGCGGGCCAGTGCACGTCCACCCCGGCCTCGGCGAGGGCCCGGGCGCCCTTGCCGAAAAGGTCGGCGACCTCCTCGTCGGCGAGCTCGACGGCGTCCGGCACGGCCGCCGACAGCAGCGGTGTCAGCGCGGGCCACGCACGGGCCGCGCGGCGCAGCGCGAGCAGGACGTCCGTCCGCACGCGCGGGCCGAACACCTCGT
>NZ_MUME01000421.1 GCF_002155915.1 Streptomyces thermovulgaris
CGGTCGCAGTTTGAGTATCGGGGGTGGGTGACGGCTTCCTCGGTGGGGGAGGCGGTTGCGGGGTTGCGGGTGCTGGCTGCCGGTGGGGTGGATGAGGCGGTGGTCAGTGGTGTGGCCCGGCGGCAGGGGAAGGTGGTGTTCGTCTTTCCGGGTCAGGGCTCGCAGTGGGCTGGTATGGGTCGGGAGCTGCTGGCCGGGAGTGAGGTGTTTGCTGCGGCGGTGGATGCCTGTGATGCGGCGTTGCGGCCGTTTACCGGGTGGTCGGTGCGGCAGGTGCTGGCTGGTGGGGGTGGGGATCATCCGCCGTTGGAGCGGGTTGATGTGGTGCAGCCGGCGTTGTTTGCGATGGGGGTGGGGCTGGCTGCGGTGTGGCGTTCGCTGGGGGTGGAGCCGGCTGCGGTGGTGGGTCATTCCCAGGGTGAGGTGGCGGCCGCGGTGGTGTGTGGTGCGCTGAGTCTGGAGCAGGGTGCGCAGGTGGTGGCTCAGCGTTCGCGGGCGGTGCTGGCGTGTGCGGGCCGGGGTGGTATGGCGTTGGTGGAGCTGCCGCCGGCTGTGGTGGAGGAGCATCTGGCGCCGTATGGGTCGGCGTTGTCGGTGGCGGCGGTCAATACGGCGTCTTCCACGGTGGTTTCCGG
>NZ_MUME01000422.1 GCF_002155915.1 Streptomyces thermovulgaris
AGCTCAACTGTTCAACCCCCGACGCGCGCCCTGGCGCACGCCGGGGGTTGAACAGTTGAGCTGAGGGGCCCTCTGAGGGATGTAAATCGCACGAAGTTGGGTAAAAACGCTGTGCGGAACCGCCGTTCGTGGTTCTCTCTACAACAACCTGCGCAGCCCCTCGGACGCTCTGCACCCCCCTCCCGAACTGGGCTGACCGGGCCGTTGTCCCCGTGTCGACGGGGCGTTGTGGCCCATGCCTCTCCGTCTTTTTCTTTGCGTGCCAGCGGAGCCGATCCATGCTCACGACCCTCAACACCTCCTACACCGACACGCGCGCGGCCGATCTCGCCTGGGCCCTGGGGCGCGAGCCGCTGCCCGCACTGGCCACCCTGGATCTCGAACTGGCCGGAGCAAAAATCCAGTTGCGACTTCTCGGTGCGTCCCACCAGGTGCTCCTGGAGGGGGAACAGGGCGACTGCTCGGAGACCGTGGCGTGCCTGTCGGGTTCCAGCACACCGCTGCCGCTCGGTGTCGCCAAGCGGGTGGACGACTGGGAGTACGAGTTCGCCGCGCGCGTCGAGAAGCTCTCGCCGGGCTCGTTCGCGGGCCGTGCCCAGGAGTTGCTGGCCCTCGTCTCCGACCATCCGCACGGTCTCGCGGGCGTCTTCCCGGGCAGTCCGCACGCGTTCACCGCGCTGCTGGCGCAGTGGCACGAGGGCCAGGTGCACTGGCGGACCTGGCATGCCTACCCGCAGGAAGGCCAGTTGGTGTCGACCCGGACCAGGGTGGGAGTGCGCCGGTCCGCACCGGTTTGTACGGGGTGAGCGCGGGTGCGCGCGGATAAACATGGAACACACCCGCCTCATCCTTTTCACACGTGTGGGTGACGGAGCGTTCTGTGCCCGTGACGTAACGTCGCAGTCGTGATCGAACCGCACGCCCCGGCCCCACC
>NZ_MUME01000423.1 GCF_002155915.1 Streptomyces thermovulgaris
CTGGGCGGGGGTCTCGCCCTGCGCACCCTCGTCGAGGCACTGCGCCAGGGCGAGACCCCCGCCCAGCGCAGGACGCGCGGCGGACCGCCGGACGACGCCGACGAGTTCGAACTGCTCGCGGCCGATCTGGCCCGTGCCCACGACGGCGCCGTCGCCGCCGTCGTCGAGGCGGCCCGGCTGTCCGGCCGGGCCGGCAGCGAACAGAAGCTCGAGGTCTTCGTCAACCTCGCCCGGCGCCTGCAGTCCCTGGTGCACCGCGAGATCTCCATCCTCGACGAGCTGGAGAACGAGATCGAGGACCCCGACCTGCTCAAGGGCCTCTTCCACGTCGACCACCTCGCCACCCGGATCCGCCGCCACGCCGAGAACCTCGCCGTCCTCGGCGGCGCCGTCTCCCGCCGCCAGTGGAGCAACCCCGTCTCCATGACCGAGGTGCTGCGCTCCGCCATCGCCGAGGTCGAGCAGTACTCGCGGGTCAAGCTCGTCCCGCCGATCGACGGCCGGCTGCGCGGCCACGCCGTCGCCGACGTCATCCATCTGCTGGCCGAACTCGTCGAGAACGCCACGGTGTTCTCCGCCCCGCACACCCAGGTGCTGCTGCGCGCCAACCTCGTCACCTCCGGGCTCGCCGTGGAGGTCGAGGACCGCGGCCTGGGCATGCCGGTCGAGGAGCAGGCCAGGATGAACGCCCTGCTGGCCGACCCCGAGCAGGCCGACGTCGCCGGCCTGCTCGCCGACGGCCGCATCGGGCTGTTCGTGGTCTCCCAGCTCGCCAAACGGCACGGCATCACCGTCCGGCTGCAGACCAACATCTACGGCGGCATCCAGGCCGTCCTCGTGGTGCCGCAGTCCCTTCTGGGGCCCTCCCCGGACGAGTCCGGCGACGCACCGGAGGACACGCGGACGGTGCCGCCGGACTCGTCCGGGGAGG
>NZ_MUME01000424.1 GCF_002155915.1 Streptomyces thermovulgaris
GGCCACGGGGCGTACGCCGGCGGCGTGCAGGTCGCGCGGGTTGAAGCCCTCCGCGTGGCGGGTGAGGACGTTGATCTCCTCCTCGCGGGAGGGCAGAGGGATCGTCAGCTTGAGCAGGAAGCGGTCCAGTTGGGCCTCGGGGAGGGGGTAGGTGCCCTCGTACTCGATCGGGTTCTGGGTGGCGACGACCAGGAAGGGATCGGGGAGCGGGCGGGGGGTGCCGTCGACGGTGACCTGACGTTCCTCCATGGCCTCGAGCAGGGACGACTGGGTCTTGGGCGGGGTGCGGTTGATCTCGTCGGCGAGGAGGAGGTTGGTGAAGACCGGGCCGGGCTGGAAGGAGAACTCGGCGGTGCGGGCGTCGTAGACCAGGGAGCCGGTCACGTCGCTCGGCATCAGGTCGGGGGTGAACTGGACGCGCTTGGTGTCGAGGTCGAGGGCGGAGGCGAGGGTGCGCACGAGCAGCGTCTTGGCGACTCCGGGGACTCCCTCGAGAAGGACGTGTCCGCGGCACAGAAGGGCGACCACGAGACCGGTCACGGCGGGATCCTGGCCGACCACGGCCTTGGCGATCTCGGCGCGCAGGGCTTCCAGGGACGACCGGGCTGCGGCCGCGTCCCCGGTGGGCCCGGCGTTGTCGGTGGTCGGATCCATCATGGACGGCGTACCTCTCTTTCGAGGGCGTCGAGTCGGTCGGTGAGGGAGACAAGGGCCGCGTCGTCGCGGGGCGGCGGGCCGAAGAGCAGGTCGTGCAGGGACTGTCCGTCGCCGAGCCGGGCGGACAGGGCGGGCAGCAGGGCCTCGGGCGTGTGCGCCTGGGCGGCGGGGACGCCTACGAGGGGGGCGAGGCGTGTGCGGGTGGCGGAGCGAAGAGCGGCGGCGGCGCGGTCACGGGC
>NZ_MUME01000425.1 GCF_002155915.1 Streptomyces thermovulgaris
GCCGGGGGCGGGGAGGGCGTCCAGGGCGCCGGTGGGCTGCGGTTCCATGGACCGGCTGGTCAGCTCCGCGAGGGGAGCGGCCGGTGGGGTGACGGGTGCCGCCATGGGCAACTCCCCTGCCGGGGCGGCCGATGCGGTGGCAGGAAGCGCGGGGGCCGGACCGGCCTGCGCCGGACTCGCGGTCAGCTCCAGCCGGGACGATCCGCCCTCCAGGCTCCGTCCCTTCAGGGCGTCCGCCGGACGTCTGCCGGACGTCCCGGGACGCGAGTCGCCCCGGCTCGGCATGCGGTCGGGCGGCAGGGCCGCCGGAACGATCGGGCCCAGCTGGGCGCGCGCCACGTCGAACCACCGCTTGGCCAACTGGTCGACGGCCGGATCGGATGCCTGGGAACCGCCTTGCGCACGCCGCTTCTTGCTCATCGCGCGGGTGGCGTTGAAGTTCCCCGTGGCGTTCTCCGCCTGGTCGTAGAGGCTGTTGATCCGCTGCTGCACCTCAGCGGGACTGGGTTTGCCGTCGCTCGGTCGTTCCGGCGCCAAGGAAGACGCACTCCTTACCACTAGGCCGCCCGCCGAGTCAGCTGCCGGGTTCGGACGGACGTTCTGTGGAGGCGTGCCCCGCGGCCCCCGTCCGAAGGGACGGGAAAGCCGATTCACCCCGATGCCGATCGGGTCCCCGGCTCCGGATGCCGTGGGGCGTACCGGACTCGGCGGAGGTCGCACGATCCGACGGGAGTCGCCGGAGTCAATCGTGCGGCCTGGACGTCAACTTAGCGAACGTGTGTGCCTCATGTGAAGATTGAAGTGCGGTATGTCCGATACGTAAATGTGATCTTCCTTGGATGGGGCCATGTGCGGTCGTTATGTCTCCACCCGCAGCCCCGAGGACCTGGTCCAGCACTTCGGGGTCACCGACTGGAGCCCGGAGGAGACCCTGGAGCCCAGCTGGAACATCGCCCCGACCAACCGGGTGTGGGCCGTACTGGAACGCGCCCCGCGGGAGAGCCGCGAGGAGGCCGCCCCCGTGCGCAGGGAGCTGCGGCCGCTGCGCTGGGGCCTGGTCCCGTCCTGGGCGAAGGACGTGCGGACCGGCGCCCGGCTGATCAACGCGCGGGCCGAGACGGTGCACGAGAAGCCCGCCTTCCGCCGCGCCTTCGCCCGGCGCCGCTGTCTGCTGCCCGCCGACGGCTTCTACGAATGGCGGCAAGTCCCGTCCGGAACGACCGGCAGGTCCCACAAGCAGCCCTACTACATCAGCCCCGAGGACGGCCGGCTGATGGCGCTCGCCGGACTGTACGAGTACTGGCGGGACCCGGAGGCGGAGCGGGACGACGATCCCGCCGCCTGGCTGACGACCTGCACCATCATCACCACCGAGGCCACCGACGCCGCCGGCCGCATCCACCCCCGCATGCCGCTCGCCCTCACCCCGGAGCACTACGACGCCTGGCTCGACCCCCGCCACCAGGACCCCGGCGAGCTGCGGGAACTGCTGAGCCCTCCGGCGGGCGGGCACCTCGGGGCCCGGCCCGTCTCCCGGGCCGTCAACAACGTGCGCAACAAGGGCCCCGCCCTGCTGGAGGAGCCCTCGCAGTAACCCGTCGGCCCACCGTGCCGATCGGCCTCGCGCGGCGCCGTACGCCGGACGGGCATCCGTTCCCCCCGATTGCCCCGGCGACCGCCCGACCGGACGAACCGCACCCGCGTCCCCGCCCCGTCGGCCCTTACCGTGCTCTGGACGCGACCGTCACAGGCGGCGTGAGGACGGTCCGGAAGTGACGGCCGGTCAACAACGGGAGGCACGGTGGCGGATGCGGGCGGTCCGGTGCCCGGGCGGGGCCGCAGGCGCCGGCCGGGCGGCACCGTGCTGGGCAGCCGCCCGGCGTACTCCGTACGCCTTCCGCCGCGCGCCCGGCCCGCTCCCGCCGTCACGAAGGCGGAGCGCACGGTCCCCTGGCTGCGCGTCGCCGCCGCCTACGCCTGGCGGATCGTCCTCGTCGGCATCGCCGTCCACGGCGCCTTCACCGTCCTCGGCCGCTTCCAGCTCATCGCCGTGGCCGTCTTCCTGGCCCTGGTCGTCACCGCGGTCCTGCGCCCCGCGGCCGACCTGCTGCACCGCTTCCTGCCACGGCCGCTCGGCGTCGCCGTCGCCCTGGTCGGCAGCCTGCTCGTCCTGCTCGCTCTTCTCGCCCTCGTGGGCAACACGGTGGCGGGGCAGTGGGCGAAGCTGGCAAGCGAGTTCGGCGGCGGCCTCCACCGGATCGAGCAATGGCTCGGGCGCCCGCCGTTCCGGATCGGCCCGGGCACACTCACCGGCCTGTGGAACCAGGCCCTGTCCTATCTGTCCACCCACCGCGCCGGCCTGCTCGACACGCTCCTGAGCGGACTCGGCCGGCTCGTGGAACTGGTCACGGCGGGTGCCCTCGCCCTCTTCCTGTCCGTCTTCTTCATCCACTCCGGAGAGAGACTCTGGCGGTGGGCCGGCGACGAGCTGCTGCCCCGCGGGGCCCGGCCGGTGTGGGAGCGCGCGGGGCGGGCGGCCTGGTGGGCCTTCTCCGGATACACCCGCGGCATCATCGTCGTGGCCGCCGTCAACGCCGTCCTCGTCGGTGTCGCCCTGCTGGTGCTGCGCGTCCCGCTCGCACTGCCGCTGACGCTGCTGGAGTTCTTCGCCACGTTCGTGCCGCTGGTGGGGTCACCGGTCGCGCTCGGCGTGGCCACGGTGGTCGCCCTGGCCGGACGCGGCCCGCTCACCGCGCTGGCCGTGCTCGCCCTGATCGTGGTCATCGGACAGATCGAAGGACATCTGCTCCATCCCTTGGTCATGAGCTGGGCGGTCCGTCTGCACCCCCTCGTCATCGCCGTCTCCGTCGTCGCGGGCAGCATCGTCGGGGGCATCATCGGCGCCGTTGTCGCCGTCCCGTTCGTCTCGGTCGCCTGGGCGGTCCTGCGCGCTCTGCGCTCCGTTCCGCCCTGACGTTCTGGACCGGGGCTTTTCGGCCGCGCCGGAAGGGGCACGCGGTCGGGGTAGGACCCCCGAACGGAGGAACGGTGCCGCCATGGCCGAGTACGAACGTTCACGCACCATGCCCGCAGCGCCCGAGCAGATCTTCGACCAGGCCGCCGACCTCACCCGGCTCGACACCTGGCTGCCCGACGCCCTGCATGTGCACCCCGAGGAGCCGCCCGCCGTCACCGTGCACGAGGACCGCACCGGCGAGGACACCTCCGCCCTGCTGCGCACCGAACGCGACCGGATGCGCATCGAGTGGGGCACCCGGGAGCGGGGCGGCTACGCGGGCTGGCTCCAGGTCGCCGGGCTCGACGGCGGAGCCAGTGAGGTGACCGTCCATCTGTCGTTCCTCGACGACACGCACGACCCGGGCGAGCGCGCCGCCCGCGACGCCCTCGACGGCAGCCTGCGCCGCCTGGAGGAGCAGGTGCGTCTGCGAGGTGAGCACCCGGCCGGCTGAGCGTTCCGGCGCCCGCCGTGACCGTCGCCGTTCACCCTTCCCGCCGCTCCTCCACCGTCGTGGTGACACGCACCAGACAGGGCCGGCGCGGAGTCGACCCGAAACCGAAGCGCACGGGCGGTACGACCGCCGCCGGCGGCCCCAGGTCCACGCCCTCGAGGACGGCGCCGGCGCTGCGGACCGGGTGCAGGTCCTGCGCGCCGTACCACTCGTGGCGCCCGCCGCCGGCCGTGCCGCGGGTGCGCACTCCCCGCAGCAGACGCGCGGGCAGGCCCACCGCCTCGATCCAGCGCGGACGGATGGCGAGCGCCCGTGGCACGGCGCGCAGCACAAGCCCCGGCGGTCCTCGCCGGCCAGTGGTGAAACGCAGGGTCAGCGAGTCGGAGGCGACGGTCCAGCGGTCGCCCTCGACCGTCACCCGGACCGGCTCGACGCGCACCTCGTCGAAGACGTAGGTGGCGGCGATGAAACGCGCCGTCCTGGAGTCGGGAGCCAGCAGCACACGGTGCCCGTCGCGCCGCTCGATCATCACGTCGCCGAACGGCCCGAACGGCGAGTGCGTCCAGCACCCCAGCACCAGACGGGTGCCGGAGGCCGTGCCGATCCCGGCTATGCGGCCGTCGAAGACCCACCGCGTGCGCCCTTCGTCCGTCCGGCTGTTCATCCGGCACCTCTTCGCTGCTCTTCCGCTTCCGGGCTCACTCCCGGGTTCACCCCCGGGCCGCTCTCACTCCTGGCCCGTCCCCTCGCCCCCGATCCGTGCCTGCCGCCGGCGGAGGCGGGCGGAACCCGTGCGGGTTCCCCCGCCGCCGCCCGGGTACACGGGCGACTGCCCGGTGGTGCCGTACGCCGGGGGAGCGAGCGACCCGCGCTCCGGCGTACGGCCGTACGGCGTGTCACATGGGCGGCTCCGGACGGCGGGGGACGATGGGCCTGCCGGGACAGCCACGGGGTCGCGCCGGGGACGGAGGCCGAATGGAACAGCAGGTGATGGGGCAGGTGAGCGACGCCCGGCGGCGGATCCCCCGCACGGACGCCGTTCTGCGGGACCCGCGCCTGGTGGACGCGGCGAGCCGGCTGGGGCCCGGACCGGTCAAGGCCGCGGTCCGGCAGGCCCAGGAACGGGCACGCCGCGGCGCCCTCGCCCCCGAGGAGGTGGCGGACACCGCCGTGGCGCTGCTGCCGCGCGCGGCCGGCGGACTGCGCCCGGTGATCAACGCCACCGGGGTGCTGCTGCACACCAACCTCGGCCGGGCCCCCCTGTCCGCGGCGGCCCGGCAGGCGGTGCAGGACGCCGCCGGGCCCACGGACGTCGAGCTGGACCTGCGCACCGGTGTGCGGGCCCGCCGGGGCCGCACCGCCCTGGAGGCGCTGCGCGGCCGGGTGCCGTCCGCCGCGGCGGCGCACGTCGTCAACAACGGCGCCGCCGCCCTCGTCCTCGCCGCCACCGCCCTGGCCGCGGGCCGGGAGATCGTCATCAGCCGGGGCGAGATGGTGGAGATCGGGGACGGCTTCCGGCTGCCGGACCTGCTGGTGTCCACCGGGGCCCGGCTCCGCGAGGTCGGCACCACGAACCGTACGACCGTGGACGACTACGCCGCCGCGATCGGCCCCGGGACGGCCTTCGTGCTGAAGGTTCACCCCTCCAACTTCCGCATCACCGGCTTCACCCGCGCCGCCGGCATCCGCGAGCTGGCGGCGCTGGGGGTGCCGGTGGTCTCCGACATCGGCTCCGGGCTGCTCGCCCCCCATCCGCTGCTGCCCGGGGAACCGGACGCCGAGACCCAGCTGAGGGCCGGCGCGGCCCTGGTCACCGCCAGCGGGGACAAGCTCCTCGGCGGCCCCCAGTGCGGACTGCTCCTCGGCGACGCGGAACTCGTGCGCACCCTCGCCCGGCATCCGCTGGCCCGCGCCCTGCGGGTGGACAAGCTCACCCTGGCCGCCCTGGAGGCGACCCTGAGAGGCCCCGGCACCCCCACCGCCGCATTCCTCGCCGCCGACGCGGCCGGGCTCGCACGCCGCGCCGAACGGCTCGCCGCCACGCTGGCCGCCGCCGGCATCGACGTCCGGGCCGTCCCCAGCGCCGCCACGGTCGGCGGCGGAGGCGCGCCCGGCGTGACCCTGCCCAGCGCCGCCCTGTCCCTGCCTGAGCGGTACGCCGCCGCCCTGCGCACCGGCCCGGTGCCGGTCGTGGGCAGGCTGGAGGGCGGACGGTGCCTGCTGGATCTGCGGGCGGTGCCCGCGGAGGACGACGAACGGCTGGCCGACGCCGTGCGGTCGGCGGCGGAGAGGTAGACGGGCCATGCGGGTACTGGCCACCGCGGGACACGTCGACCACGGCAAGTCGGCCCTGGTGCGGGCCCTGACCGGGATGGAACCCGACCGCTACGAGGAGGAGCGGCGCCGGGGACTCACCCTCGACCTCGGCTTCGTGTGGACCCGGCTCGACGACGGCGGGCACCTCGCCTTCGTCGACGTGCCCGGGCACGAGAAGTTCGTGGCCACCATGCTGGCCGGGGTCGGCCCCGTGCCGGCCGTGCTGTTCGTGGTCGCCGCCGACCAGGGCTGGCAGCCGCAGTCCGAGGAGCACCTGGTGATCCTCGACGCGCTCGGCGTCCGGCACGCCGTCCTCGCCGTGACCCGCAGCGACCTGGCCGACCCGGAACCGGTGCGCGCCGCCGCCCTCGAGAGGATGGCCCCCACCTCGCTCGGCGCCGTGCCGTCCGTCGCGGTCAGCGCGGTGACCGGCGCCGGACGG
>NZ_MUME01000426.1 GCF_002155915.1 Streptomyces thermovulgaris
CGGCGCAGCATCCGGGCGAGCGCCAGATTGCCGGCGCGGGCGTGGACGGGCCACGCACCCCGGCCGTGCGGACGCCGCCGGCCGAGCACCAGATCGGCCCCGCCGTCCCGGATCTCACGGACGAAGGGGACGAGGAGCGACGGGTCGAGGGAGGCGTCGCCGTCGCAGAAGCACACCACGTCGGCGGTGGCGGCGGTCAGCCCGGCGTGGCAGGCGGCGCCGAACCCCCGGCGCGGCTCGTGCACGACGGTCGCGCCGTACGCGCGGGCGACCTCGGCCGAACCGTCGGTGGAACCGTTGTCGACGACGAGCGCGCGCCAGCCCGGCGGGATCCGCGCGAGGACCCAGGGAAGGGCCTCGGCCTCGTTCAGGCAGGGCAGCACCACATCGACGTCCGGAGGAGCCGTCGTCACACTCTCACCCCACCTCTCACCCCGCGGGGATGAATCGGGCGTATGCGCATACATGACTCCTGTTCCCCGTGGGATGCGGATGCCCGGGGGC
>NZ_MUME01000427.1 GCF_002155915.1 Streptomyces thermovulgaris
CGCATGAAGACCTGGAAGATCCTCCGCGACTGCCGCCTGAAAGGCGACGGCGTTCACCACGCGATGCTCGGCGTCGCCCGCCTGCACAACCTCGCCCTCGCCGGGTGACCGGAAAAACGACGCTGGTCAACCGGCATGCCGTAGATCATTTACGGGACAGCCCTTAGCGTGGGAAGGGGGTGTGGCGTCTATGGGCAGGAGGGCCGACCCATGGCCGTGGAGCTCAATCACACGATCGTCGCTGCACGCGACAAGGAGCGGTCCGCGCGGTTCCTCGCGGATCTGCTGGGGCTCGAGGTGGAACCGCCGTTCGGCCCGTTCACCCCGGTGCAGGTGGCGAACGGTGTGACGCTGGACTACCTGGAGACCACTGAGCCGATCTCCCCGCAGCACTACGCGTTCCTGGTCTCCGAGGACGACTTCGACGCGATCTTCGCCCGTATCCGGGCCGCGGGCCTGCCGTACTGGGCGGATCCGTACCATCGGCGTCCCGGTGAGATCAACCGCAACGACGGGGGCCGAGGGGTGTACTTCGACGACCCGGACGGCCACAACATGGAAATCCTGACGAGGCCGTACGGCAGTGGCGGGGACTGAGGTCCCAAGGACCTGCCCGGCTCGGTTCTCCGGGCACTCCGCCCGTCCCGGCGAGGCCGCAGGGCGCTGGTCGGCGCAGGTACGGTGACCGCGAGACACCGGCCACGACCGTCTTCGCGGCCACGACGGGCCGCACCTGGCAGCCGCCGCCGGTCTTCGGCTTCTCGGGCCCGACCGCGCACCGCTTCCTGGCCGGGCGGCTGCTGCCGTCCGCACCGCTGCCACGGCCGCGAGGCCGAACGCCTCCTCGCGGTCGTCGCCGTCGCCTGCGTCCTCCTCCGCTACCGCGGACCTGCCGCATGAGACGACCTCTTGTGCGGGCGCCGGCCGTCCGAAGCGCGCTGCCCCGACGCGTCGCAGACCGTGAAGGCCCTGGTCATCGCGGTTGGCCGGACAGCGAAAGACCTTTGCTCTAGATTTGTGGTGGATTGGAGTACATCGTCCACGGGTGGCTGGGCCGACGTACGCTGCTCGGTCGCCATGGCTGCCTCTCAGGGAGGCGCACATGCTGAAGGGCTACACCGTCCCGTTGTCTCCCAAGGGGGTGGCCAACATCGCCCCCACGCCGCCCTGGCATTACGCCGGCGACATCGTGGGAGTCGAGTTCTGGACCGATCCCGCCGCTGCGGAGGCGACGCTCCCCGAAGGACTGGACCCTGATCCGGACTCCTCCGGGCGGGTCGTCGCCTTCTTCGTGGACTGGCAGTTCAACGGTGAGAACGACGAGTACCTCGACCCCGTCCGCAGTCAGTACCGGGAGTTCTTCGTCCTGGTCGACGCCCGCCACCGTGGCCGGCCCGTGGCGTGGTGTCCGTACATCTACGTGGACAACCACCATGCGCTCGCCCGCGGTTGGATCCAAGGGTTTCCCAAGAAGGCGGGGCATGTGCATCAGACTCGGGTGTTCGCGTCACCGGGCAAGGCTTCGCCGACGCTGGAGCCGGGCGCTCGCTTCGGCGCGAGCGTCTCGTCGGACGAGCGGACCCTTGCTCAGGCGCGGGTCACGCTTCAGGCCCCGATGGAGGACCCGTCGGCTCTCCTGAGCCGGGACACGATCAATCTGCGGCACTTTCCCACGTTGGAGGTCGGCAAGTACGACAAACCCGCCGTGCATGAACTGGTGCGGATGGACTACGCCGACCAGCAGGTGGCCGACGTCTGGGCAGGCACGAGCGAGATCGAGTTCTTCCAGGCCCCGGGCGAGGAACTGGCGGATCTCACGCCTGCGCGCGCGGGAATGGGCTTTCGCGCTTCGATGTCGTACAACGTCACGCAGGTTCAGCCGCTGGACTGACCCCGGCGCGCGGCACCGTCGGCCCTGCCCGTGGCTTCGGGAGCACTGCGCGGCCTGCGATCGATACGGCCGAGGTCACTGATGCGGCCCCTGCTCCCGCTGAGGTGCGCGTCGCATGAGCCCGGCCGTTCTCACGTCCCTCTTCACCACGGCCCTGTGCCCGGCACGCTCCGCCCCGCCCTCCACCAGGCCGACCGGACCGTGGACGACTCCGGAAACAGCGGCTGCTTCCGGTCCCGGGGGCCCGTGCCCCGGGACCGGGCGCTCACGTGTACCGCAGTTCCGCCGGGCGTACCGAGCGGTGCAGCAGGGGGAGCGAGAGGGCTGTGGCCAGCAGGCAGGCGGCGTAGATGCCGGCCGGGACCAGGAGGGAGAGGTACGGCACGGTCCCGGAGGCGAGGACGCTGTACACGGTGCCGATGACCAGGCCGCCCAGGCCCGCCACGAGGACGGCCGGGGCCAGGGGCAGGGCGGTTTCCAGCAGCAGGGCCCGGGCGAGCACCTGCCGCGGGACCCCGGCGGCCACCTGTGCGGCCAGGCCCCGGCGCCGGGTGGCGACGGACTCGGCGGTGCCGACGGCCAGTGCGACCAGGACCATCACCAGGCCGAAGGCGATGGCCGCGGCCGTGAGATCCAGGCCCGTCGTGTAGAAGGAGTCGTCCGCGGCGAAACCGTGCGTGTCGTCCGCGTTCTCCAGCTCGGTGAGCAGTGCCTGCCGTATGCCCGCGAACCCGGTCCCGATCACCGTCACCAGCAGCACCGCCGCATGGATACGGGCCGCCGCCCACGGGTCGTCCCGCAGCCGCTCCGCCGCGATCAGCACCGCCGGGGAGCCGGTCCGGGCCGCGAGCAGCCGTCCCGTCAGCCAGGACAGGGCGCCCGTGAGCCACACCGCGCCCGCGCCGACGGCCAGCACCGCCGCGCACACGACGAGCGGAGCGTTCGAGCCCGCGCCACGGGAGTTCATGGATGTACCGGTCACGCCTCCCAGCGCCGCCACGTCCACGAGCAGCAGCCCGCCCGTGAACAGCAGGAGCGGACCCCGCCCCGACCGTGTGCGGGTGCGCCGCACCCACCCCAGCGGCGAGGCCACCACCCGGTGCAGCGCCAGTACCCCGGCCGCTGTGCCCAGCAGCGGCACACCGACCCCGACCAGGGCGATCCCCGCCCAGGCCAGGGCGGTCGGCCGCTCCCACACGGCCGTCAGCACGGCCACCGCACCGGCCGTGGCGAGCGCCGAGCCCAGCAGGCAGGCCAGTCCGGTCTCCAGCGCCGCGATCCGCCGCACCCGGCCCGGCTCCGCGCCCGCCAGCCGCAGCACGGCCATCCGCCGGTCGCGGTGCACCGCCCCGATCCGGGCGCACTGCCCGAGGAACCCGAGCACCGGGACCAGCAGGAGCAGCAGCGCGACGATCGCCCCGGAGCGTTCACCGGGCTGGTTGAGCAGGCCGGCGGCGAAGGAGAAGGAGTGCTGCCCGCGCACCGAGGCCAGGACGGCGGCCGCCGAGGCCAGGCCCGTGGCGCACGTCGCCCCGGCCACCACGAGCGCGATCCGCCACCACTCCTGCCGGTTCGAGCCCCGTATGAACAGCCAGGCCAGCCGCAGATCGGTCCTCATGCGGGCACCTCCGCCCCGACCACCGCGCCGTCCCGCAGCCGCACCTCGCGGTCGGCGTACGCCGCCACCGTGGCGTCGTGCGTGATCAGCAGCACCGCCGCGCCCGACGCGCGGGCGGCTCCCACCAGAGCCGTCATCACCTGCTCGCCCGCCAGCGAGTCCAGGGCCCCCGTCGGCTCGTCCGCGAACACCACCCGCGGGCCGGTCACCAACGCCCGTGCCAGGGCCACCCGCTGCTCCTGACCGCCGCTCAGCTCCCCGGGGCGCAGGTCCTTCTGCTCCCGCACGCCGAACCGCTCCAGCCACTCCTCCGCCCGCTCCTGGGCCGTCCCCCGTGCGGTCCCGGCCAGCATCAGCGGCAGTGCGACGTTGTCCACGGCCGTCAGTTCGGGGATCAGCTGCCCGAACTGGAACATCACGCCGAAGTCGGTGCGGCGCAGCTCGCTCAGGCGGTCCTCCGGCAGCAGGTCGACGCGCTTCCCGTCGTAGGTCACCGTGCCCCCGTCCGGCCGGACGATGCCCGCCAGACAGTGCAGCAGCGTGGACTTCCCGCTGCCGCTCGCGCCGGTCACGGCGACGATCTCGCCTTCCCCCACCTCCAGGCAGGCCCCGCGCAGCGCTGGCGTCCTGCCGTAGGACTTGACGAGATCTCGGGCCGCCACAAGGGGCGCCGGACGGTTGCTCATGCTCGGTCGACCTCCATGGTCAGAGCGGTCAAAGAGGCGAGCCGGGCCTGCGTGGTGGTCATCCAGCGCAGGTCGGCGTCGAGGTGGTTGAGGGCGTAGTCCGCCGAGAGCACGGTGGTCAGGTCGGCTCCCGGTGCGGTCTTGAGTGCCGTCAGCTCCCGCATCCGCTCCATGTGCGCGGCGCGTTGCGCGAGCAGGTGGGCGGCCGGGTCACCGCCGGTGAGGATCGTCACGACGACCTTGGTGAAGATCTCGTTCGCCACGAAGGGCGCGGGAGGCGTGACCTGTCCGGCCCATGCGGTCACCTCCCGGGAGCCCTTCTCGGTGAGGCGGTACAGCGTCCGCTCCGGCCCCCCGTCGGAGTCGGTGCCCTCCACCTCCGCCAGGCCGTCGCGGACCAGCCGCTGCAGGGTCGTGTAGACCTGCCCGTAGGCGAGCGGACGGGCCTGCGGGAAGTGCTCGTCGTGGCGTTGCTTGAGCTCGTAGCCATGGCTCGGCCCTTTGGCGAGCAGGCCCAGCAGGATGTGACGGGTGCTCATGCACCTCAGTATGTACCACGTATATGTACTGAGTATATAGTGATCCGCGGAGAGCCCCGGCAGGGAGGGCGGAGAACTCCGGCAGGGGCAACTCCGGGGAGAGGCCCAGGGAAACTCCCGGGCGTGCGGTGCGGCGGGCCCAAGGACGCCCAGCAATTCGGCCGCTACCTGGAAACTCCCGGGCGTGCGGTGCGGCGGGCTCAGTCCGCCACCGCGTACGCCTCCACCGACCACAGGGAGTAGCCGAACCGGGTGGCCCGCTTGTCGCCCTGGACGCGGACGAAGCGCACGTCGCGTTCGTCCATGCGGACGGTCTCCCGGCCGCCCCGGCTGTCCTTCACCGCACCGGCCGTGCGCCAGCGGCGGCCGTCGGGGGAGACCTGGACGCGGTAGGCGGAGGGGTGGGCCTCCTGCCAGTGGAGGGCCACCTTGCCCAGGCGGACCGGCTCGGGCAGCTCGACCTGCCACCAGGCGCCGTCGTCGACGGGGGAGGACCAGCGGGTGGACGGCTTGCCGTCGATCGCGGCGGAGGCCGGGAAGTCGGGGGTCTCGTCGCCCGACGAGGTCGCCCTGCCGGCGCGGGCCAGGTCGGGGCCGGCGGTGCGCGGGAAGGTGCGGACGGTCAGGGTGCGGGTCTCCCCGGCGAAGGTGACCCGGATGTCGTACGCACGGGACGGTGCCGTCGGCGGCACGGTCACCTCGACGGGGACGTCCACCGCGACGCCGCGCGGCACCGTCAGTTCGGCGGAGGGGACCCGGACCTCGATGCCCTCGGGGGCCTCCACGGCGACCTTGCCGCGCACCGCGGACGGTCGGCGGGAGGTCAGCCGGGCGGTCAGCCGCTCGGTGCCGCCGATCTCCGCGTCGGTCTCGGTGCGCGACAGCTTCAGATCGGCCTGCGCGGTGTCGGCGAACCACGGGACGAGGTGGTGGACGCGGGAGGGGTCGGCGCCGGTCACACGGACGGCGTCGACCCGGGTGCCGGCCGGCGGGGGAGTGGGCTGCACCAGGGCCGGCGGGCGCGTCCACGGGCCCGGGTCCGGGTAGACGGGCGGCCACAGCGCCGGGGGACGTGTCGCCCGGCCGTCCGGGGACGAGGGCTGTGCGATGTCGAGTTCCGTCGCCCCGTGCTTCGCCAGCGTGCCCACGCGGTGCCAGCCCTGCCCGGGGACGTGGACCTCCACGGTGCCGGTGGTCCCGGGGTCGCTGAGGACCGTCACGGAGGTCAGGGCGTGGGCGCGCGGGAGACGGACCGTGCGGGTCAGCGGGTCGCCCCGCTCCGGGGCCGGCTCGTGCGTCAGGCCCGCCCAGGCCGCGTACTCCCGCCGTGCGCGGTCCAGGAACGGGTCCAGCACGCCCTTGCCGACCGTGACGTCGGCGCGCCTGATCCCGGCGCGCAGCCGCTCCAGCGTCCGGTACGCCTTCCAGGCTCCCGCCGCGTCGCCCTCGCGCTGGGCGCGGAGCATGTCGAGCACCGCCGTGCCGGCCTCGCCGTAGCGGGCCAGCTGCGCCGTCCACGGTGCCACTTCCTCGTCCAGGGTGCCCTCGGTCCCCAGGCGTCCGGGGGTCTCGCGCATCACCGTGAACGCGGCGCGCAGCCGTGCCTCGGCGGTCTCGTTCGCGGCCCGGTCCGTGGTCCTGCGGGCCTTCCACAGGGCCTCGATGAGCGGGCGCAGATACGCCGACTCCGTGCCGCCCAGCACCGAGGAGGCGTCGTTGCCGGCCAGGGCCGCCAGCGCCTCGTGGCGCCGTTTGTCGCCTCCCGCGAGGTCGGCGATGGCCGCCCGCCAGGACTCCTCGGGACGGTAGTTGCGGGGGTTCCAGGCGTAGTCGGCCGCTGTGAACAGCGGGATGCGGGAGGCCTCCGCCTGCTCCATCGCGTTGGCGAGCAGGGCGGCCGAGCCGCCGGCCACGGCCGGCTCGCGGCCGGTGTAGGGGCCGAGGAAGATGCGGTCCTCGGCGTAGTCGTTCACCGGGTAGTTGTCCATGGTGACCAGCGGGTGCCCGAAGACCGCGCGGGCCTCGGCCAGTTCGGCCCCGGTGATGGTGCGCGGCACCACGCCCACCCCGGTCCAGGCCACCTGGACCGACTGGTCCAGCGCGGAGGCCAGCGCCCGCCGGTAGGGCGTGGCACCGTCCTCGTAGAACTCGGTGGGCATCAACGACAGCGGCTCCGCGCCGGGGTGACGCTCCGCCAGGTGACGGGCCAGCTCGTTCGCCACCCGTGCCTGCGCGTGTGCCGCCGCCTTCGGGCCGGAGCCGAAACGGTCCGGGTCGGCGTCGCAGTGCCACTCGCTGTAGCTGACGTTCTGGAACTGCAGCTGGAACGCCCGGAAGCCGAGCGCCCACATCGCGTCCAGCTTCCGCTTCAGCGCCCGTATGTCGTCGTCCGAGGCGAAGCACAGCGACTGGCCCGGCGCCACCGCCCAGCCCAGGGTGACGTGGTTGCGGCGGGCCCGCTCGGCCAGCTCCCGGAACTGCGCCCGCTGCTTCGCCGGATACGGCTCGCGCCAGCGCTCCTGGCGGTAGAGGTCGTCGCCGGGGGCGTACAGATACCGGTTCTGCTTGGTGCGGCCCATGAAGTCGATGTGGGCCAGCCGCTGCTCCTGCGTCCACGCGGCGCCGTAGAAGCCCTCGGTGGTGCCGCGCACGGCGGTGCCCGGCCAGTCGCGGACGGTCACGCCGGGGATCGTCCCGTCGGGGCGCAGCAGTTGACGCAGGGTCTGCACGGCGTGGAAGAGGCCGTCCTCGCCGGCGCCGGTGAGGGTCAGGGCGCCGTCGCCGGTGGTGAGGAGGTAGCCGCCGGAGGGCAGGGCGTAGCGCGGGTCGCCGTACGGCTGCTCGGCCTGCGCGCGCACCACCAGGGCGCCCGGCGGGACGGGGTCCGAGGGGCCCAGGTCCGTGATCGTCCGGGCGCCGGCCCCGCGCAGAAGCGTGCGCAGCGCGTCCAGGGCGTACGGGTCCGCGTCCGCGTCGGCGACCAGGGCGACCCGGTCGGTGACCTTCACGGCGGTGCCGGTCGTCCGCAGGGACTGCGGGCGCGGCCACACGGCGAGATCGGAGGAGGCCGTGGTCGGCTGCTCCGGGTTGGTGGCCGGGGTGCCGGGGTCCGGGCCGGCGCCGGGGCCGGACGGCGCCGCGACGGCCGCGGGGCCGGCTCCCAGTGTTCCGGCGACAACGGCGAACGCCAGTGCGACCGCGTTCCTTCCGTGCCCGATGCCGCGCCGAAGCCGCACGGTCCCTCCTCGTCGATCGGCCGTTGCTGAACGGTCCCGGAGACAGTCCCGAAGGCGGTGTCGAAGAATTCCGACCACACCATCCCCGGGGAAAGGTGTCAACGGGAGTGGCCGTTGTGCCGTGATTGCCCGAACCTGGGGTCAGGCGAGTGTGACCAGGGGCACGTCATTCGTTCTCGTATGTCTGCCCTCGCGCGCACTGGGTAGGGCTGCGGTCATCCGGTTTCCGGATGACCGCAGCCCTACC
>NZ_MUME01000428.1 GCF_002155915.1 Streptomyces thermovulgaris
CGCGGCGGCGGCCAGCTGCGGGCGTGTCCGGCGAAGCCCCCTTCGGCGCGGAGGGCCGGGCTCATGGGAGTGCGGACATCCCTCGTGTCCCGCCGCGCCCCGCGTCAGTGCCTGCGCGACCCGGCTCTCGAACCCGATCGGCGGTTCGCTGCCGGGTAGCAGCCCGATCAGCCGGTCGCCCACGAGGGTCAGCTGGCGGACGTACTCCCGGCAGTCCGCGCACCGCTCCAGGTGCGCCACGGCGCCCGCCCGTTCCCGGCCCGGCAGCACGCCGAGAGCGAGCTCGGGGCCGATCTCGCGCAGCCTCTCGCAGGCGGGCTCACTGGACATGGTTCCCTCACCGGAGGGGATCACTGGAAGGGAGCGAGCGTGGTGCGCAGCTTTCCCATTCCTGTTCTGATCCGCGTCTTGGCGGTGCCCAGCGGGATGTGTTCCCAGTCGGCGATCTGCTGGGCGGTCATGCCGTAGATACCGGCCATCACCAGGGCGCGGCCCTGTTCACGTGGCAGTTCGGCCACGGCGGCACGCAGCCGGGAGGAGGCCTCGTCGGCCAGGGCGTGCTGCTCGGGGGTCTCGCTGACGACGCCCAGGATCGCGTCGAGGTCCTCGGGCGCGACCGGCTCCGTGCGCCGTGAACGGACGGCGTCGATGGCGAGATTGTGGGCGATCGTGGTCAGCCAGGTGGTGACCGACCCGCGCCGTGAGTCGTAGATCTGCGCATGACGCCACGCCCTCTCGAACGTCTGCTGGGCGATGTCCTCGGCGAGCTGTGGATCTCCTGTGACCGCGACGGCCACCCCGAAGACCCGGTGCTGGAATCTGCGGACGAAGCTGACGGCGAGCTCCGGGTCGCCGGTGGCCAGTCCGGACAGCAGTGCCTCGTCCGGAAGGCGGCCCACGGGAAAGCGGAGCCTTGACACATCTGTATATACGGCCCACTCCCGCCCGGGGATTGCCCGACCGAAACGGAACTTCATATTCCGATTCTCTCGCGGGGCCGCCCTTCCCGCCCACTGTCCGCCGTCCGGGTGACCCCGGCCCCGGGACCGGGGCCGGAGCCGGTCCCCCGCGGGCCGTCCCGCGCGGCCCGGCCCGGCACACCCTGCGGAACCATCGCTCCTGATGAGGCAGTCTTTTCCTTCGTGGGGAGCATTCCGTATCAGGGCGGCGCGCGGGGAATCACCGGCGCGCACATGGTGGTGTGCGGGGACGACGAACTCGCGCACCAGCTGGCCGTGGAACTGCGCACCGTGTACCGCGAGCAGGTGACCCTGGTCGTGCCGCCGTCCGAGCGCACGGTACGGCCGCCGGTGGTGGGCCGGGCCCGCACGGCTTCCGCGCTGCTGGACCGCGTGATGAGCGTGACGGTGAACCGGGCGGGCGGCGGCGGGCCGGGGCAGCCACGGGGCGACGACCGGCAGGTGGAGGCCGCCGAGCCGACCGAGTCCGTCCTCGAGGACGCCGGTGTGGAGCGGGCGGCGGCACTGGCCCTGGTCTACGAGGACGACGAGACCAACATCCGCGCCGCCCTCATCGCCCGCCGTCTCAATCCTCGGCTGCGGCTCGTCCTGCGCCTCTACAACCGGCGGCTGGGCCAGCACATCGAGGAACTCCTCGACCAGGCCTCGGCACTGGCCACCGGACAGGGCGAGGGGGCGCCGGTCGTGGACGCCTCCACGACCGTGCTGTCCGACGCGGACACCGCCGCACCCGCCCTGGTCGCCAGCGCCGTCGCCGGCACCAGCAAGGTCGTCCAGACCGACCGGCTGCTGCTGCGCGCGGTGGAACGGCAGCCGCCCGCGCCGGGCCAGGTCGCCGACCCCGGGCTGTGCACCCTGGCGCTGCTGTCCGCGACGAGCAGTGACCCGGCCGGGACGGACGGCTCCGAGGACAGCGGGGCGCAGGGGCCGCAGCTGCTGCCGGACGAGGAGGCGGTGCGGGCGGCCACGGGCCGCGGGACCGTGGTGCTGGAGCAGGTGTCGTACACCGCCGGCCAGCCGCTGTCCGGCGCCCGCGCGGTCGCGGCCGCCGTACCGCCGCTGGCCTCGCTGTTCTCCCGGCGGCTGCGGTGGGCGGCGGCGGGCGTGGGGGCCTGTGTGCTCGCGCTCGCGGCGGCCTTATGGGCGGTGACCGACATCCACCCCCTCGGTGCCCTGTATCTGACGCTGCTCGACCTGTTCGCCATCGACGAGCCCGCGCTGGGCGAGCCGGTCGGACGGCAGGTGCTGCAACTGCTGTCCGGGCTGATGGGACTGCTGCTGCTCCCGGTGCTGCTGGCGGCGGCGCTGGAGGCGCTGGGCACGTTCCGTTCGGCGGCCTCGCTGCGCAAGCCGCCGCGCGGGATGGAGGGGCATGTCGTCCTGCTGGGCCTGGGGAAGATCGGCACCCGGGTGCTGACACGGCTGCGGGAGCTGCGGATCCCGGTGGTGTGCGTGGAGGCCGACCCGGAGGCGCGCGGCCTTGCCACGGCGCGGCGGCTGCGGGTGCCGGTGGTGCTGGGGGACGTCACCCAGGAGGGTGTGCTGGAGGCCGCGAGGATCCATCGCGCCCATGTGCTGCTCGCGGTGACCAGCGAGGACACCACGAACCTGGAGGCCGTGCTGTACGCGCGGTCGGTGCGGCCCGATCTGCGGGTGATGCTGCGGCTGTACGACGACGACTTCGCGACGGCGGTGTACCGCACGCTGAAGGCGGCGCACCCGAACGCCCTGACCCGCAGCCGGAGCGTGTCGCACCTGGCGGCGCCCTCGTTCGCGGGAGCGATGTTCGGGCGGCAGATCCTGGGGGCGATCCCCGTGGAGCGGCGGGTGCTGCTGTTCGCGTCCGTGGAGGTGGGCGGGCTTCCGCAGCTGGAGGGCAAGACCGTGGCGGAGGCCTTCCGGCCGGGGTCCTGGCGGGTGCTGGCGCTGGAGGTGGGGGTGATCGGCTGGGGCCGCCGTGACCCGGCCGGGCCCGCGCAGCCGGCCGAGGCGTCCGGCCAGGCGTCGGAGCTGATCTGGGACCTGCCTCCCACCTATGTCCTGCAGTCCGAGGACCGCGTGGTCCTCGCGGCGACCCGGCGGGGGCTGGCGGAGCTGCTGGGCCGCCGGTCCCGGACGGAGTCGTGAGCGACGGGGAGGGACCGCGGGAAGGGAGCGGGCACGGGCCGGTCCGTCCCCCGGTCCGCACCCGCGCCCCGCGGAGCCCGCGCCGGCCGGCGCGGACTCCTTGGCGCGTCCCTCACTTCGGCAGATGGCGCTGCGCGAAGTCGAGCTCCAGACGGAACTGCTTGATGCGCTCGTCCACCACCAGGGAGCCGTGGCCGGCGTCGTAGCGGTAGACCTCGTGGACGGCGCCCCGGGCCTCGAGGCGCTTGACGTAGTTCTCGATCTGGCGGATGGGGCAGCGGGGATCGTTGACCCCGGCGGAGATGTAGACCGGGGCCTTGACCTGGTCGACGTAGGTGAGGGGCGAGGAGGCCTCGAAGCGCTCCGGGACCTCCTCGGGGGTGCCGCCGAAGAGCGTGCGGTCCAGGGCCTTCAGCGCTTCCATCTCGTCGTGGTACGCCGTGACGTAGTCGGCGACCGGGACCGCCGCGATGCCCAGCGTCCAGGAGTCCGGCTGGGTGCCCAGGCCGAGCAGGGTGAGGTAGCCGCCCCAGGAGCCGCCGGTGAGGATCAGGCGCTCGGGGTCGGCGAGGCCCGAGGCGACCGCCCACTCGCGGACCGCCGCGATGTCCTCCAGCTCGATCAGGCCCACCCGGTGCTTGAGGGCGTCGGTCCAGGCACGGCCGTAGCCCGTGGAGCCCCGGTAGTTGACGCGGACCACCGCGTAGCCGTGGTCGACCCAGGCGGCCGGGCCCGCGGCGAAGGAGTCGCTGTCGTGCCAGGTGGGGCCGCCGTGGATGTCGAAGACCGTGGGGAGGGGGCCGGTGGCGCCCTCCGGCTTCTGGATCAGGGCGTGGATGCGGCCGCCGGGGCCCTCCACCCAGGCGTCCTCCACCGGGACCGAGCCCGGCGACTTCATGCCGGGCGGCTCCAGGACCACCCCGCCCCTCGTCGAGCGCACCGCCGACGGCTCGGCCGCCGAGGACCACAGGTACTCCACACTGCCGTCCGGGCGGGCGGTCGCCCCGGAGACCGTGCCGCGCGGGGTGGGGATCCTCGTCAGCCCATAGGTGGCCAGGTCGTAGCGGAACAGCTCGCTGCGGGCCTCGTAACTGTGCCCGATGAGCAGGCCGCTGCCGTCCGGGAACCACTCCGCGCTCACATCGCCGGGCAGGTCCAGGGACAGGTCCGTCTCCTCGCCCGTCGCCACGTCCCAGACCATGGGCTCCCAGCGGCCCCGCCTCTGGTGGCCGACGAGCAGCCGGGTGTCCCCCTCGACCGGGGCGAAGCCCAGCACCTCCAGGCCCAGCTCGACCGTGCCGCCCTTGGTGTCGTCCAGCTCGGCGACCGTCGTCCCGTCCGGGCGCAGCACGCGCAGCGCCGGGTGCATGGCGTCGCCGTGCTCCGTGTGCTCGATGGCGATCAGCGTGCCGTCGTGCGAGAGGTCGCCGACGCCCGCCGACTCGCGGTGCCGGTAGATCTCCACCGGCTCCTCGCCCTCGCGGGCCAGGTGGATGGTCGTGCCCTCCTCGTCCGTCGACCGGCCCACGACCGCCGTCCGCCCGTCCCGCCCGAGCGCCAGCCCCGCCGAGTACGACGCCTCCAGGCCGGGCACGGCCACCTCGTCGGGGCCGCCCTCGAAGGGCTGCCGCCGCCAGATGCCGAACTCGTCGCCGTCCTTGTCGTCGAACCACCAGATCCAACGCCCGTCCGGCGAGAGCACCCCGTCCGTCGTGCCGTTCGGCCGGTCGGTCACCTGCCGCTGCTCACCCGTCGTCCGGTCCCAGGCGTACAGCTCGTACGTCCCCGTCGCGTTGGACACGAACAGGGAACGCTCCGGTGCGTCCTCCGCCCAGTCCGGCAGCGACACCCGGGGCGCACGGAAACGCTTCTCCCAGTCCGGCATCTCCTCGTCGAGCGCCCGCCGGCCGGGCTGCCGCGGCGAGTCGGACCCGTTGCTCTCAGTCATGACCCCATACTGCCCGGTTTCCCGGACAACGTGCCGACCGCCCTCCCCAGCCTGTGGAAAAAGAGCCCGCGACCGGAAGAAGAGCCTGTGGACACGGGGCCCGTCCGGGCCACCCCGCGGCCCGGACGGGTCGTCCGGCACCGTACCGTGGGAGGCGTGTACCGGTTTCTGCTGACGCCCCGCTGGTGGGGCATCAACCTCTTCGTGCTGCTCGCCATCCCCTTCTGCGTCCTCATGGGCTCGTGGCAGCTGGGCCGGTTCGAGGACCGGGTGCAGGACCACCGGACCGCGGACGAGAAGATCGCCGCCCAGCGCAAGGAGGCGCCGCGTCCGCTGGAGGAGCTGCTGCCGGTGGACAAGCGGACCTTCGGCAGGCAGACCACCGCGACCGGCCGGTACGGCGAACAGCTGCTGGTCCCGGACCGCGAACTGAACGGCAGGCGCGGGTACTACGTGCTGACGCTGCTGCGCACCGACTCCGGCAAGGCGCTGCCGGTCGTGCGCGGCTGGCTGCCGGGCGAGCCGGACCCGGAGAAGGCCCCGGCACCGCCCGCGGGCGAGGTCACGGTCACCGGTGCGCTCCAGGCCTCCGAGGTGCCGGGGGACAACGGGGTCAGCGCCCGCGGCGGACTGCCGGCCGGGCAGACCGCCGCGATCAGCGCGGCCTCGCTGGTGAACCTCGTGCCCTATGACGTCTACGACGCCTGGGTGACGCTCAACGAGGGCGACTCCGGGATGGCGGCGGTGCCGGTGAAGAAGGCGCCGAACAACAGCGGACTGGACCTGAAGGCGTTCCAGAACCTCGGCTACACCGGCGAGTGGTTCGTCTTCGCCGGGTTCGTGGTCTTCATGTGGTTCCGGCTGTTCCGGCGCGAGGTGGAGGCGGTCCGGGACGCGCAGCTGGGCCTGGGCGAGGACGAGGAGCAGAAGCAGACCGCCGCGGTGTGAGCCGCGGCCGGCCCGCTCCCCGGCACCGGTGCACCGCCCGCACGGCACGCCTGCGACCAGCCCGTACGGCACGCCTGCGACCAGCCCGCACGGCACGTCCTACGACGCGCTCAGCACCCCGGTCCGGTAGATCGTGCCCACGCACGCGTTCGTCAGCGTCGTCGACACCGTCGGAGAGCCCGTCTCCGGGATGTAGGAGACCACCACGCTGCCGTCGGCCGGGCCGTCCGCCCTGAACATCTGGGTCGTGGGGCCGAAGTCGCCGCCGTCGGTCGCCGGCTCCTGGTCGCCCGCACCCGGCGTCGGGGACTCGTCGGGCACGACGGGATCGCCGGTCTCGCCGTCGCCGGGGGTGCCGCCCCCGGTGGTGGGACACGTCTGGGAGGGCACCCAGGCGAACTTCACCTCGTACGCCGCACCGGGCTGCAGCAGCAGTCCGGGAGTCTCCGCGGAGGGGGCGGGCAGCCTGGCCGCCGGGCCGCCGTAGGTGTGCTGGACCACACCGATCCGGGTGCCGTCGGCCGCGCCCTGCGCGAGGGAGGTCACCGTGCCGGGGCCGGGAACCGTACAGCCCTCGGCGGAGACATTGGTGATGCGGAAGGTGCCGTAGACGACACCGGCCGGGTCGGGGGCCTCGACACCGGCGGTCGCGGAGCCGAGCTGGGAGGCCGTGCACACCGGGGTCCCGCTGCCGGCGGTCGCCGAGGGGCTGCCCGCGCCGGCACCGGGTCCGCCGCCGGCGTTCGTCTCCCCGCCGTCCTTGCGGCCGTCCTCGCTCCTGTCCGCGCCCTGGCCGGCGGTGGCCTCGCCCGAAGGGGTGCCGGCACTGCTTCCGCCCTGCTCCGGCCCCCTGCCCTGGCTCGTGCCGCCGTGCGCCTCGGAGGCCTGGCCGGCGATGGCCGGACGGGCGTCGGGACCGGTGGCCCGGGAGACGTGCACCAGGGCGGGGACGGCGGTGCCCACGAACAGGGCGGCGGCCGCCATGCCGACGGCGACCTGACGCCTGCGGGCGCGCCGGGCCGGAATGGCGCGCTGCAAGTGCTCCAGCGTGCCCTCGCGCGGCTCGATGTCCTGGACCGCCTGGTGCAGCAGTCTGCGCAGTTCCAGCTCGTCCGGATCGAGCCCGTCGAGACTCAGGTCGTCGGGGCTGTCGTTCACGGTTCCGTTCCCAGGGTGCGTCGGCGTGTGCTCGTGCTCGTGCGGCCGCGTCGGTTCCCGGTGGGCGCGGGGCTCGTGTGCGTCGCGCTCCTCGTCCCCCTGCCCCTCGCGGTTCTCCTTCTCGCGGTCCTCGCTCCGCCCCCCTGGCTCGCTCGGCTCGTCCGGCTCGCTCGGCTCGTCCGGCTCGCTCGGCTCCTCCGGCTCGCTCGGCTCCTCCGGCTCGCTCGGCTCGTCCGGCTCGCTCGGCTCGTCCGGTTCGTCCGGCCCGCTCTCCCCGAGCTCCTCGAGGTCCGCGCGCTCCGCGCGCTCCTCGCACTGCCCGGGTTCCCGGCGCTCCTCGCGCTCCCCACGCGCCTCACGCCGCTCGCGCGCCTCGAGTTCCTCGGGCTCCTGGCGCTTCTCGCTCACTTCCGCGCTCCCATCGCCGCCCGCAGCGCCGCGATGCCCCGCGAGCCGTACGCCTTGACCGAGCCGAGCGAGATCCCCAGGGTCTCGGCGACCTGCGCCTCGGTCATGTCCGCGAAGTACCGCAGCACCAGGACCTCGCGCTGGCGGCGCTGCAGGCCCTTCATCGCCTTGATCAGGGAGTCCCGCTCCAGCTGGTCGTAGGCGCCCTCCTCGGCGCTCGCCATGTCCGGCATCGGCTTGGACAGCAGCTTCAGGCCGAGGATGCGGCGGCGCAGGGTCGAGCGGGAGAGATTGACGACCGTCTGCCGCAGATAGGCGAGGGTCTTCTCCGGGTCCCGGACGCGCCTGCGGGCGGAGTGGACGCGGATGAACGCCTCCTGGACGACGTCCTCGCAGGAGGCGGTGTCGTCGAGGAGCAGGGCGGCCAGGCCCAGCAGGGAGCGGTAGTGCGCGCGATAGGTCTCGGTGAGATGGTCGACGGTGGTGCCGGCCGCCGCGGTCTCCTCGGCGCCGTCACGCTGACTCGGTATGCGGGCGGGCCGCGCGGCGGGCATGGGCGCGATCACCGGAAGGCCGCCGGGTACACGCGGGCGGAGAGCCGCGCGGGACGGCCGCAGGGCCGCGCCGCGGGGCGCCGCTGGAGATACCCCCCGTTCGAAGAGCCTGGGGGAGAAGTCGAGAACCTCTGCCACGCCAGTTGGACACGTCTGCCCCCACTGGGGTTGTACAGGGCGGGCATCATTTTCGCGCCGTGCTGTGCGGCGTACATGGCGTCGTGCGACGCGTCCGGCACCGTTCTCGCGGCAGGCGGCACAACAGAATGTGCCTCATATGCCCTCATGCGTCCCGCTCATCCCCTATGCCTGAATCAACTGGGGCGTCCCCACACCCCGCAGCGTCCCCA
>NZ_MUME01000429.1 GCF_002155915.1 Streptomyces thermovulgaris
GAGGGGACGATCGCGGCCCGGGGATGGGGGCTGAGCGTGCTGCCGGTGCACTGCGCGCACAAGGAGCGGCCCGAGAGAAGGCGGGGGAGGAGCACGGGGAGGAAGCCGGAGAGGACGCCGGGGGAGATGCCGGACGACGCGGCGGCGTCGTGCCGTCCGGACCGGCGCTCCGGCGGGGCGGCGGCCGGTTAACGGCCGTGGGATGTCCGCCGCCCCCGCGGGACGTCCGGCGCCGGTGCCGGACCGGACTGGCAGGCGGGGCACCAGTAGGTGGGGCGCTCCCGGGAGCGGTCGCCCTGGTCGGCCACGCGGACGGAGGTGCCGCAGCGCAGGCAGGGACGCGGTGCGCGGCCGTAGACGAACAGGTTCTGGCCGGGCAGACCCGTGGTCCGGCGGACCGCGCGGTCGCGGTTGGCCTCCAGGAGCCGCTTGGCCAGGACGGGCAGCTTCGCGGCCCGGTCGGCGGGCAGGGCCCCGACGGGCAGCCACGGGGTGACCCCGAGCAGGAAGCAGAGCTCGCTCTTGTAGACGTTGCCGATGCCGGCGAGATTGCGCTGGTCGAGCAGGGCCTCGCCCAGGGGGCGGCCCGGGTCGGCGAGGACATGGGCCAGGGCCAGCTCGGGGTCCCAGTCCGGGCCGAGAAGGTCCGGGCCGAGATGGGCGACGGCCCGCCCCTCCTCGGCGGTGCGCAGCAGCTCCAGGACCTGCAGACGGTAGCCGACGGCCGTGCGGTCGGCGGTGCCGAGCACGACGCGGATCTGATGGGCGGGGCCGCCCCTCCAGCGCTCACCGGCGCCGTACACCTTCCAGGCGCCCTCCATCCGCAGGTGCGAGTGCAGGGTCAGACCGCCCTCGAAGCGGGTGAGCAGGTGCTTGCCGCGCGAGACCGTGTCCAGCACGGCCCGGCCGGTGAGGTCGACCGTGGCGTACTTCGGCACCCGGAAGTCGCTGAGGGTCAGCACCTTGCCCGCGAGGGCGTCGTGCAGCCGTCTCGCGGCCTGCCAGACCGTGTCGCCTTCGGGCATGGGTCAAGGGTGGCACGTGCGGGCGGGCGGGTGCGCGTCCGCGGCGGCCGGCTCAGGCGCGCAGACGCAGACCGCGCGGGGTGGCCACGAAGCCCGCCTCCTCCAGGAGGGCGCCGAGGGGAGAGGTCAGCGCCGAGGCGCCGTTGACGCGCTCCACGGTGACCGTGCCCAGCGAGCCCGCGCGGGCGGCCGCGGCGAGCGCCTCGGCGGCCTCCCGCAGGCGCGGGCCGTCGCCGGTGCCGTCCGGGCCGTCGGGCCAGGCCAGCAGGGTCTTGCCGCCGCGCTCCATGTAGAGCGTCAGCTCGCCGTCCACGAGCACCACCAGGGAACCGGCCTTGCGGCCCGGCTTGTGCCCCGCTCCGGCCGGGGGCTCGGGCCAGGGCAGCGCGGCGCCGTAGGCGTTCGCGGGGTCGGCGGCGGCCAGGACGACCGCCCGGGAGCCGGCGGCGGTACGGCCACGGCGGCCGGCCGGACCGGCCCCGGAGCCGTACGCGAAGAGCCGCCCGTCGTCTTGTGGGCCGCCCTGACCCGGTGGGGCGAGGTCCCGGGGCGAGACGTACTCGCCCGGTGCGGGCCGTCCGGCGTCCGGCCGCCCGAAGGCGCCGTCCGGGCCGGCGCCGAAGCCCTCGGCGGGAGGGAAGCCGCCTGGCACGTCCGCACCGGCCGGGCTCCCGCCCCGCTCACGGGCGCCTGCCACCGCGCGCAGACGGTCGACCGCGCCGTCCATCGCGAACTGGGCGGCGCCCAGCCCCTCCACCACATAGCCCCGCCGGGCCTGGCCGCTGTCCTCGAAGGCGGACAGGACCCGGTACACCGCCGCGAACCCGCCCTCGACGCCCTCCGCCGCCACCGCTCCCCGGGTGACCACGCCGTGCCGGTCGAGAAGGGTGCGGGCCAGTGCGTGGGCGCGCACGGTGGGATCGGGGTCGCGGGCGGGCAGCAGCGACCAGCGGCCGGCGACGGTCGGCGGACCGTTGCGGGAGGCGGGACGGGCGGCGGCCGTCAGGGAGCCGTAACGCCCGCGCGGGACCGTGCGCCTGGCCCGATGGGCCGTGGAACCGGCGGTGCGGCCCGAGCCGAGCAGCGCGCGCATCGGCGCGAGCGTGTCGTTGGTGAGCCGTCCGGACCAGGCCAGGTCCCACAGGGCCTCGGCGAGTTGGGGATCCGTGACCTCGGGGTGGGTGGTCGCGCGGACCCGGTCGGCGATCTGGCGGAAGAACAGGCCGTAGCCGCCGGAGAGGGCGTCCAGGACGGACTGGTGCAGGGCGGTCGGCTCCAGGGGGTGCGCCGGCGGCAGGAGCAGCGGGGCCGTGTCCGCCAGATACAGCGAGACCCAGCCGTCCTTGCCGGGCAGTGCGCCCGCGCCCGCCCACACCACCTCGCCGGTGGCGGTGAGTTCGTCGAGCATCGAGGGCGTGTAGTCCGTCACGCGGGACGGCAGGACCAGCTTCTCCAGCGCGGAGGCGGGCACGGGCGCACCCTGCAACTGCTCGATGGCACGCACCAGTCCGTCGATGCCGCGCAGCCCGTGCCCCGCGCCGATGTGCTGCCACTGCGGCAGGAACCGGGCCAGCGCGGCCGGCGGCACCGGCTCCAGCTCGTGCCGCAGCGCGGCCAGCGAACGGCGGCGCAGCCGGCGCAGCACGGTCGCGTCGCACCACTCCTGCCCGATGCCCGCCGGATGGAACTCGCCCTGGACGACACGGCCGTTCGCCGCGAGCCGCCGCAGCGCGCCCTCGGTGACCGCCACGCCCAGGCCGAAGCGGGCCGCGGCCGTCGCCGAGGTGAACGGGCCGTGGGTGCGGGCGTAGCGCGCGAGAAGGTCGCCCAGGGGGTCCTCCACCGGCTCGGTGAACGCCTCCGGGACCCCCACCGGCAGCGCGGTGCCGAGCGCGTCGCGCAGCCGGCCCGCGTCCTCGATCGCGGCCCAGTGGTCGGTCCCGGCGATCCGGACCCGGATGGCCCGGCGGGCCCGGGCCAGTTCCTGCGCCCAGCCCGGTTCGGCGCCGCGCTCGGCCAGTTCGGCGTCGGTGAGCGGACCGAGCAGCCGCAGGACGTCGGCGACGCCCTCGACGTCCTTGACGCGCCGGTCCTCGGTCAGCCACTGCAGCTCCCGCTCCAGTTCGGCCAGCACCTCGGCGTCGAGCAGTTCGCGCAGCTCCGCCTGGCCCAGCAGCTCGGCCAGCAGCCGTGAGTCCAGCGACAGCGCGGCGGCACGGCGCTCGGCGAGCGGCGAGTCCCCCTCGTACAGGAACTGGGCGACGTACCCGAAGAGCAGCGAGCGGGCGAAGGGCGACGGCTCGGGCGTGGTGACCTCGACCAGGCGCACCCTGCGGGACTCGATGTCGCCCATCAGCTCGACCAGGCCCGGGACGTCGAAGACGTCCTGGAGGCATTCGCGAACCGCCTCCAGCACGATCGGGAACGAGCCGAATCCACTGGCCACCTGGAGCAGTTGGGCGGCGCGCTGGCGCTGCTGCCACAGCGGGGTGCGCTTGCCCGGACTGCGGCGCGGCAGCAGCAGCGCACGGGCGGCGCACTCGCGGAAACGGGACGCGAACAGGGCCGAGCCGCCGACCTGGTCGGTGACGATCCGCTCGACCTCGTCCTTGTCGAAGACGACGTCCGCCGCGCCGACGGGGGCCTGCTCGGCGTCGTACTCCGGACCGGCCGTCACCGGCTGCTCCTGGCCGAGCAGGTCGAGGCCCAGCAGATCGGCGTCCGGCAGACGCAGCACGATGCCGTCGTCGGCGTGCATGACCTGCGCGTCCATGCCGTACCGCTCGGACAGGCGGGCGCCGAGCGCCAGCGCCCACGGGGCGTGCACCTGGGCGCCGAAGGGGGAGTGCACCACGACCCGCCAGTCGCCCAGCTCGTCGCGGAAGCGCTCCACGACGATCGTCCGGTCGTCGGGAACATGACCGCAGGCCTCGCGCTGCTCGTCCAGGTACGCCAGGACGTTGTCCGCGGCCCATGCGTCGAGGCCGGCCGTCAGGAGCCTGCGCCGGGCGTCCTTCGGGGGCAGGGAACCGACCTCGCGCAGGAACGCGCCCACCGCACGGCCCAGCTCCAGCGGGCGGCCCAGCTGGTCGCCCTTCCAGAACGGCAGCCGGCCCGGTACGCCCGGCGCGGGGGAGACCAGGACCCGGTCGCGGGTGATGTCCTCGATGCGCCAGGAGCTCGTGCCGAGCGTGAAGACGTCGCCGACCCGGGACTCGTAGACCATCTCCTCGTCCAGCTCGCCGACCCGGCCGCCGCCCTTCTTGGGGTCGGAACCGGCGAGGAACACCCCGAACAGGCCGCGGTCGGGGATCGTGCCCCCGGAGGTCACGGCGAGGCGCTGCGCGCCGGGGCGGCCGGTGACCGTGCCCGTCACGCGGTCCCACACCACGCGCGGGCGCAGTTCCGCGAACGCGTCGGACGGATAGCGCCCGGCGAGCATGTCGAGGACGGCCGTGAACGCCGACTCCGGCAGCGAGGCGAACGGCGCCGCCCGGCGGACCAGGGCGAGCAGGTCGTCGACCTGCCAGGAGTCCATCGCCGTCATCGCCACCAGCTGCTGGGCGAGCACGTCCAGCGGGTTGGCGGGCACCTTCAGGGACTCGATGGCGCCCGCGCGCATCCGCTCGGTGACCACCGCGGCCTGGACCAGGTCGCCGCGGTACTTCGGGAAGATCACGCCGGTGGAGACCGCGCCGACCTGATGGCCCGCGCGGCCGACGCGCTGCAGCCCGGAGGCCACGGACGGCGGGGACTCCACCTGGACGACGAGGTCCACGGCGCCCATGTCGATGCCCAGCTCCAGGCTGGAGGTGGCGACCACCGCCGGGAGCCGGCCCGCCTTGAGGTCCTCCTCGACCAGGGCGCGCTGCTCCTTGGAGACCGAGCCGTGGTGGGCGCGCGCGATGACCGGGGGCGCGCCGTGCGCGGCGCCCGAGCCGCCCATCAGCTCGGCCGGGGAATGGTGCTCGTCCAGGGGCCGGCCGGTCGCCCGCTCGTAGGCGATCTCGTTGAGCCGGTTGCACAGGCGCTCGGCGAGCCGCCGGGAGTTGGCGAACACGATCGTCGAGCGGTGGGCCTGGACCAGGTCGGCGATCCGCTCCTCGACGTGCGGCCAGATCGACGGCCGCTCCGCCCCGTCGCCGGCGTCGGCGACCGGGGAGCCGCCCAGCTCGCCCAGGTCCTCGACCGGTACGACCACCGACAGGTCGAACTCCTTGGCGGACTCCGGCTGGACGATCTCCACCTTGCGGCGCGGCGACAGAAAGCGGGCGACCTCGTCGACCGGGCGGACGGTCGCGGACAGCCCGATGCGGCGGGCCGGCGCGGGCAGCAGCGCGTCCAGGCGCTCCAGGGACAGCGCCAGATGGGCGCCGCGCTTGGTGCCGGCGACCGCGTGCACCTCGTCCAGGATCACCGTCTCCACCCCGGTCAGCGCTTCGCGCATGGACGACGTCAGCATCAAGAACAGCGACTCGGGTGTGGTGATCAGGATGTCCGGCGGGCGGGTGGCCAGGGTGCGGCGCTCGGCGGCCGGGGTGTCGCCGGAGCGGATGCCGACCCGCACCTCCGGTTCGGGCAGCCCCAGCCGGACGGACTCCTGGCGGATGCCGGTGAGGGGGCTGCGCAGATTGCGCTCCACGTCGACGGCCAGGGCCTTGAGCGGGGAGACGTACAGCACCCGGCAGCGCTTCCTCGGGTCGGCGGGCGGCGGGGCGGAGGCCAGCCGGTCCAGGGCGGAGAGGAAGGCGGCCAGGGTCTTGCCGGAACCGGTCGGGGCGACCACCAGCACGTCCGAGCCGCCGTTGATGGCCTGCCAGGCGCCCGCCTGGGCCGCGGTGGGCGCGGGGAAGGCCCCCGTGAACCAGTTGCGGGTCGCGGGGGAGAAGCCTTCGAGGGCCCGGTGAGCGTCGCCGACCATGCGTCCATCCTGCACCCGGCCACTGACAGCGCCCCTCGGTCCGGCGCGCCGCGGCCTTGTCGCCCGGAGCCGCGTTCCGGACCATGGCCTCCTTCGGCCGGGCGCGCCGCGGTCCGGAGGCGGCCCCGTGTCCGCACCGCCGCGGCGGCGGGACGGGGACGCGCCGGGGACGGGACGACGGAGAATCGATGCATGGCGGGAACGGCCAAGGAGCGGGCGCGGCACTGGCAGTACGAGGAACTGCCCGGTGTCGATCTGCTGCGGGCCCGCTACATCCGCAAGGAGTTCGTGCGCCACACGCACGAGCACTTCGTGATCGCCGCCATCACCGAGGGCATCGAGGTGTTCCACCACCGGGGAAGCGACCAGTACGCCGGGGCCGGGGCGCTCGCGCTGATCAATCCCGACACGCCGCACACCGGGCGGGCGGGGGTGCCCGAGGGCTGGCGGTACGGCGCCGTGTATCCGGCGCCCGCCCTGGTCGCCGAGATCGCGGCGGAGACCACGCGCATCCGCGGGACACCGGGGTTCGTCAGCCCGGTGCTCGACGATCCGTACGCCGTCGCACTGGTGCACCAGGTGCTGCGGGCCGCCGACGAGGGGAACGCGCTGGCGGCCGACACCCTGCTGCGGGCCGCCGTGACCCGGCTGCTCAGGCTCAACGGCGGTGCGCTGCCGCAGCGGGAGGTGCGGACCGCGGGAGCACGGACCGCGGCACGCGCGCGTGCCGTCCTGGAGGAGCGGATGGCCGATCCGCCGAGCCTGGAGAGACTGGCGGCCGACCTGGGCAGCAGCCCGTTCGCGCTGCTGCGGGCCTTCCGCGACGCCTACGGGATGCCGCCGCACGCCTGGCTGACCGACGCCCGGGTGCGCAGGGCCCGGCACCTGCTGGACGCGGGCACCCCGCCCGCCCAGGCCGCCGTCGCCGTGGGCTTCACCGACCAGTCGCACCTGAGCCGGCACTTCTCCCGGATCGTCGGCGTGCCCCCGGGGGCCTACCAGCGTGAGCGCAAGAACGTACAAGACGCGCGGTCCAGGCTTTTTCTACCCTCGGCGGCGTGGCACGACAGACAGCTCTCACAGACACGGACATACACACCGAAAGCGCAGGGAGACCCGACGCCGCCGTCGTACGGGACGCCCTCGGAGTCGGGGTCGCCGTCGGACTCTCCGGGTTCGCCTTCGGGGTGACCGCGGCGGGCAGCGGGCTCACAGTCCTGCAAAGCTGTGCGCTCAGCCTGCTGGTGTTCACCGGTGCCTCCCAGTTCGCCCTGGTGGGGGCGCTGGCGGCCGGAAGCAACCCGTTCACGGCGGCCGCGGGCGCCTTCTTCCTGGGGGTGCGCAACGCCTTCTACGGGCTGCGCCTGTCGCAGTTGCTGGCCCTCCCGCGCGCGGTGCGGCCCCTGGCCGCCCAGTGGGTCATCGACGAGACCACCGCGGTCACGCTGGCCCAGCCCACGCGGCGCGGCGCCCGGATCGGCTTCACCGTCACCGGGCTCACCCTGTACGCGCTGTGGAACCTCACCACGCTGCTCGGCGCGCTGGGCGCCGAGGCACTCGGCGACACCGAGGCATGGGGCCTGGACGCGGCCGGACCCGCGGTGTTCCTGGCGCTGCTGGCCCCCATGCTGAAGACCTCCACCGAGCGGGCGGTCGCCGCCGGGGCCGTGCTCCTGGGCCTCGGGCTGCTGCCCGTGCTGCCGGCCGGGGTGCCGGTCCTGGCCGCCGCGCTCGCCGCACCGGCCGTGCTGTACCTGAAGGGCCGCCGTGCGGGCGGCACCCGTGACGAGGAGCGGGAGGAGGACCGTTGAGCGTCTGGATCGCGGTGGCCGTGACCGCCGTCGGCTGCTACGCCGTCAAGCTGGCCGGGCTGCTCGTTCCGGCGGGGGTCCTGGAGCGGCCGCTGGTGAAGCGGCTCTCCGCGCTGCTGCCCGTCGCCCTGCTGGCCGCGCTCACCGCCCAGCAGACGTTCGCCGACGGGCAGGCGCTCGTGCTGGACGCCCGGGCCGCCGGGCTCGGGGCCGCCGCCGTGGCACTGGTGCTGCGGGCACCCTTCCTGGTCGTCGTCGCCGCGGCCGTGGTGGTGACGGCCGGGGTGCGGGCCCTGACCGGGTGACGGCGGGGCGGCGGGTGCCGTGCCCGCCGCCCCGTCCCGGGGCGGAATACTGGGGGCATGCGGTTGACGGTCTTCTGGGAGCGGATGGCGGAGCACTTCGGCACGGGATACGCCGACACCTTCGCGCGCGACCACGTGATGTCGGAGCTCGGCGGACGCACGGTGCACGAGGCGCTGGCGGCGGGCTGGGACGCCAAGGACGTGTGGCGGGTGGTCTGCCAGGTCATGGACGTTCCGCAGGAGAGGCGCTGACGGGACGCGAAGACCACGGGCCGGTGCCGGGCCGCCGACGGCATGGGCGAGACTTGCACCGTGGCACCCACTGACGAGTCCGGGCGGACGGCCCGGCAGGCATCCCCGCTCGGCGCCCCGCCGCCTCCCCGTTCCCC
>NZ_MUME01000043.1:0-175 GCF_002155915.1 Streptomyces thermovulgaris
GTTCCGCGGCGCCGGGGTCGGGCACCCCCTCGGCCGCACCGGGGCGGGGCGGGGCGTGCAGCGCGCCGCCGCTGTGCAGGAGCCATGCACCGGAACAGAGGGCGACCACGGTGACGGCGGCTATGGAGGTGTTGCCGATCCTGCGCATGTGAACCTCTCTCCCGGACGGGCCCGG
>NZ_MUME01000043.1:193-39834 GCF_002155915.1 Streptomyces thermovulgaris
CCGCGGCGGCGACGGCGAGCGCCGCCACGCCGGCCGCGGTTCGTACGGGGTCGGTGCCGAGCGCACCACCGACCCCCGTCTTCACACTTCCACGGGGCTGGACCTGCCCCTGCGCGGCGGTCAGCGTGACCACCAGGTCGCCCCTGACCTCCCGGTCGCCGTCGGCGCACTGGGCGACGATCTCGTACGTCCCCGGCTGTGCGCTCTCCGGCACCTGGAACTGTCCGACCGCCTCGCCCGCGCGCGAGCTGGGCGTCAGCATGAAGGCACCCGCGCCGACCGCGCTGGCGTCGCCCGCCGCGGCCGCCTTCTCGCCGCACCCCTTGGTGTTCACCGTGACATGGCCGCCCGGGACGACCGAGTACGGGTACACCTCCAGACCGCCGCCCTCCGCTCCATGGGCGGGCGCTGCCAGACCGCCCACGGCGACGACGGCGAGCGCGGCCCCGGCCATGGCCCCGGCCGGCGGGCGGGCGGCGGTACGTCGCATCGGTCTTCCTCCGGGCTCTGCAACGGGCACGTCCCGCGGCACCGCGTGTGCCGCCGTCGGTTGCGCCCTGCCCTTTCGAGGTAACTGGCCCGCGTCCGCTTCCGC
Source organism: Streptomyces thermovulgaris (assembly GCF_002155915.1). Classification (GTDB taxonomy): domain Bacteria; phylum Actinomycetota; class Actinomycetes; order Streptomycetales; family Streptomycetaceae; genus Streptomyces; species Streptomyces thermovulgaris. The sequence goes on from NZ_MUME01000043.1 coordinate 789, forward strand.
TCTCTGAAGAGGCGTCAGAAATAGGATGAACGGGTGCTGCGCACTCCGTTCCCCAGCGGCTTGTGACGGCTGTTTCAGCAGGTCAAGGCCGCCGTGCTGGCAGAAGGCCGGAACCACCCGGAAGGGTGCGGGACCCGGGTGTGAGGCCCGCGGCCCGCGGCCCGTCCTCCAGGAGCGGGGCGTGGGCCGCCCGTGGGGCACGAGGGGAGAGAATCGTTTCCGTGACGCCTCCGACGCCCGCACCGCTCCCGTTCTTCGTCTACGGCACCCTCCGTTCCGGCGAGGGCAACCACGGCGTGTTCCTGCGCGGCCGCATCCGCTCCGCGGAGCCCGCCCGGCTGGCCGGCGCGGTGCTCTACGACGGCCCCGGCTACCCGTACGCCGTGGAGGAGCCCGGCGGAGTGGTCCGCGGCGAACTCATGACCGTCCTGCCGGAGAAGTACGGGGAGGTGCTCACCTCCCTGGACCGGCTGGAGGGCCATGTGCCCGGCGACCCGCGCAGCCTCTACGAGCGGGTCGAGCGCGAGGTCGTCCGCGAGAGCGACGGCGCGGCCGTCCGGGCCTGGGTGTACTTCGCCGGACCGTCCGTCACGGCCCGGCTGCGGGCCGCGGGCAGGCTCATCGAGGGCGGGGACTGGACCCTGCGGAACCGGCCCTCGCCGGCCGCCCGTCCGCTGCCGTTTCCACCACCTCCGCCCGCACCGCGCACACCTTGAACTCCGGCATGCGCGAGACCGGGTCCAGGGCCGGGTTGGTCACGGTGTTCACCCGGCCCTCGCCCGGCCAGTGGAAGGGCATGAAGAGCGTGTCCGGGCGGATGCCGGCCGTGATCCGGGCGGGGGCCACCGCCCGCCCGCGCCGTGAGACCACGGCCAGCAGGTCCCCCTCGGCCGCGCCCAGGCGTGCCGCCAGACGCGGGTGCAGTTCGACGAAGGGGCCGGGAGCGGCGGCGTTCAGCTCGTCGACGCGCCGGGTCTGGGCGCCCGACTGGTACTGGGCGACGACCCGGCCGGTGGTCAGCAGCAGCGGATACTCCTCGTCCGGCTCCTCGGCGCCCGGCCGGTGCGAGACGGGGGCGAACCGGGCGCGGCCGTCCTCGGTGGCGAAGCGGTCGAGGAAGAGGCGGGGGGTGCCGGGCGGCTCCGGGTCGTCCAAGTCCTCGTCCCCGGCCGGGTCCTGTGCGTACACGTCCAGGCAGGCGTCCTCCGGGTCGTCCGGCTCCGCCCCCGCCGGGCACGGCCAGAACACGCCGTTCTCCCGCGCCAGTTCGCGGTAGGTGATCCCGGAGTAGTCCGCCGGGCCGCCCGCCGACGCCCGGCGCAACTCGTCGAAGACCTCCTCCGGATCGGTGGGGAAGCCCTTCTCCACGCCCAGACGGGCGGCCAGTTCGTGCAGGACCTCCAGGTCGCTGCGGACCCCGTCCGGCGGGGCGAGGGCGCGGCGGCGCAGCAGCACCCTGCCCTCCAGACTGGTGACCGTGCCCGTCTCCTCCGCCCACTGCGTGACCGGCAGGACGACGTCCGCGAGCGCCGCCGTCTCGGACAGCACCACGTCGCACACCGCGAGGAAGTCCAGCGACCGCAGCCGCTGCTCCACATGCGCGGCGCGCGGCGCGGACACCACCGGGTTGGAGCCCATCAGCAGCAGGGCGCGGATGTCCGTGCCGAGCGCGTCCAGGAGCTCGTAGGCACTGCGTCCCGGACCCGGCAGGCTGTCCGGGTCCACGCCCCAGACCCCGGCCACGTGCCGTCGCGCCGCCGGGTCCGTCAGCTTGCGGTAGCCGGGCAACTGGTCGGCCTTCTGGCCGTGTTCGCGCCCGCCCTGCCCGTTGCCCTGCCCGGTCAGGCAGCCGTACCCGGACAGCGGGCGGCCCGCCCGGCCGGTCGCCAGGCACAGGTTGATCCACGCGCCCACCGTGTCGGTGCCCTTGGACTGCTGCTCGGGGCCGCGGGCCGTCAGCACCATCGCCGATGCGGGCTCGCAGAACATCCTCACGGCTTCGCGGAGCTGCGGAACCGGCACCCCCGTGACCCGCTCCACGTACTCCGGCCAGTACGCCATGGCCGCCGCCCGCGCCTCCTCCCAGCCGGTCGTCCGCTGCGCGATGTACGCCTCGTCGGTGCGGCCCTCGGCGATCACCAGGTGCAGCAGGCCCAGAGCGAGGGCCAGGTCGGTGCCGGGGCGGGGCGCCAGATGCAGATCGGCCTGTTCGGCGGTGCGGGTGCGGCGCGGGTCGACGACGACCAGCGTGCCGCCGTTCTCGCGCAGTTCGGTGAAGTACCGCAGGAACGGCGGCATCGTCTCCGCCGGGTTGGACCCGACCAGGATCACGCACCCGGTCCTCGGGATGTCCGCCAGCGGGAAGGGCAGCCCCCGGTCCAGGCCGAACGCCCTCGTCACCGCCGCTGCCGCCGACGACATGCAGAAGCGGCCGTTGTAGTCGATCTGCGAGGTGCCGAGCACCACGCGCGCGAACTTGCCGAGCGCGTACGCCTTCTCGTTCGTCAGCCCGCCCCCGCCGAACACCCCGCAGGCGTCCGGGCCGTGCTGCGCACGGATGCGGGCGAGCGCCCCGGCGATCCGGTCCAGGGCCTCCTCCCAGCCGGCGGGAACGAGCGTGCCGTCGCCCGAGCGCACCAGCGGCGAGGTCAGCCGCACCCGGGAGGAGAGCACCGCGGGCGCGGAACGGCCCTTGCCGCACAGCGCGCCCCGGTTCACCGGGAAGTCCGCGCGCTCGGTCACCTCCGCGCCCCCGCCGGGGGCGGGCGTCAGGTTCATCCCGCACTGCAGCGCGCAGTACGGACAGTGCGTGGGCGTGGGGGAGCTCTGCATGCCGCTCAGCCTGCGCCGGCCGTGTTACGCCGCCGGTCGGCCCGCTGTTACGAGGACGTGGCGGCGGCCTCTCCGCCCTCCCCCGCCCGCTGTGAGCCGGGCTTCAGCGGTCGAGCGATGGGCCGTCGAGCCGGACGAGCGGCCGGAGCGCGTCGGATCCCGACGCCTGTGCTGACCGGTGCCGGGAGAACCGCAACAGGGCAGGGCGCGGAGGCCGGACGGACAACCGGGGGGCGGGAGAGCGGCCTGCCCGGGGTGACCTCCGGGCCGTGCACGCGTCTGACGTGGTCTTTTGAGGTCGATGCACCCCTGCGTGATATCTTCTTTGAGAAGTTTATATATGCCCGTCGGGAGGCGCCATGAGCCGCACCGTGATCGACCTGGACGACGAGGCGCTTGCCGAGGCCGCGCGCCTTCTGGGCACGACGACGAAGAAGGACACGGTCAACGCCGCGCTCAGGGAGGTCGCGGACCGGCGGAGACGAGCGGCCGCTGTGGAGCGGATGAGGCAGATGGTCGCCGCAGGAGAGATCGACCTGGCGGCGATCGAGGAAACCGAGGAACCCCGTCCCGGTGTGTCCGGTGCCGACGGGAAGCATCACGCCGCGTGAGGGAGCTCTTTCTCGTCGACACCAGCGCACTGATCCGCTTCTACCGGGGACAGAGCGGGGCGGAGTGGGACCAGGCCGTCTGTTCCGGTCTGGTCGGACTCTGCGAGCCAGTGCGGCAGGAGTATCTGCGGGCGGTCGGCGGTCGCCCCGCGTACTACGAGGCGGAGGGGTTGCTCCACGAAACCTTTCCGTACTACGCGATGCGGGACTCCGCCTGGGAGGACGCCTCCGCACTGCAGCGCGACCTCGCCGACCGCGGCCGGCATCAGTGTGCGAGCCCGGTCGATCTCCTGGTGGCGGTCACTGCCCAGCACTACAAACTGACCGTGCTCCACGAGGATGCCGACTTCGAGGTCATCGCCCGCGTCACGGGGCAGCCCGTGCGCCGGATCGTGGAGTGAGGGCGAGCTGGTTTCGTGGGCCCGCTGTGAGCCGGGCCTCAGCGGGCGTCGGCCAGTGCTCGGGCGACGCCGTGCTCCTTGCGCCCCAGGAAGGTCGGGTCCGGCCGGAACACGGCCTCCAGGACCGCCTTGCCCGCCGCGAACACCTCGCGGGTGCCGCCGTAGTACCAGGTGAGGTCGTGTTCGGCGGGCACCCCAACGCCGTAGGAGTCCACGCCCGCCGCCCGGCACAGGGCGACCGCCCGCCGGACGTGGAAATCCTGGGTGACCAGAACCGCACGGTCCACGCCGAAGATCTTCTTCGCCCGGACGCAGGAGTCCCAGGTGTCGAAGCCGGCGTAGTCGCTCACGATGCGCATGCCCGGCACGCCGCGCCTGATCAGGTACGCGCGCATGGCGTCCGGTTCGTCGTAGTCCTCGCGGCTGTTGTCGCCGGTGACCAGGAGCACCTCGACCCGGCCCTCGTGGTACAGCCTCGCCGCCGCGTCCAGCCGGTGCGCCAGGTACCGCGACGGCCTGCCGTCCCGCAGGCCCGCACCGAAGACGACGGCCACCTCGGTGCGGGGCGCATCCGCCGTGGTCCGCAGCCGGTCACCGGCGGTGACATGCGTCCACGCCGCCGGGAGCAGCGCCAGCACGCACACGGCCATCACCGTCTGCGCCAGCCGCCGGCGCCCGGCACGGGTACGCGGCAGACGCGGTCGTGTCCACGACGGTCGGCGCATCGGACGGTCTCCTTTCCCGGACGGCCTCGGGCGGGCGTCGCTCGACGGGCTCGGGCGGGCTCGACAAGGACGGCGGGGACGCCGAGAACGACGCCGAGAACGACGCCGAGAACAAGGACGCGGCGCGCGCCGGCCCGGTTCACCGGCCCGGCGGAAACGGAACGTGATGTCCCGAATGCCGGTGTGTGCCCTTACTGTCGACGCATGGGACGCAGGGAAGGGAACGCATCCGGAGCGGCCGGGCCGTACGAGCGGGCCGCCCGGTCGTACGAGCACCATGTGCTGCCGCCCGGCTACGAGAGCGCGGACGTCGAGCGATGGGTCGTCGAGCCGGACAAGCGGCCGGGCCGTACCGCCTTCCAGCGCGACCGCGCGCGGGTGCTGCACTCCGCGGCGCTCAGGCGGCTGGCGGGAAAGACACAGGTGGTCACGCCGGGGGAGCTCCCCCGGATCCCCGGCCGTCCCTGGACGCGGGAGGACCCCGTCCAGGCCCAGGACGCCAGCCCCCGCACCCGGCTCACCCACTCGCTGGAGTGCGCCCAGGTGGGCCGCGAGCTGGGCGCCGCCCTCGGCTGCGACCCGGACCTCGTCGAGGCCGCCTGCCTCGCCCACGACCTGGGCCATCCGCCCTTCGGGCACAACGGCGAACAGGCGCTGAACGAGTTCGCCGAGGACTGCGGCGGCTTCGAGGGCAACGCCCAGTCGCTGCGCCTGCTCACCCGCCTCGAGCCCAAGCGGTTCGTCCCCGGCCCGGAGACGGGCGAGCCGGTCAGCGTCGGTCTCAACCTCACCCGCGCCTCCCTCGACGCCGCCATCAAGTACCCCTGGCCGCGCGGCGCCCACCCCACCGACCCGGACTCGCCCAAGTTCGGCGTCTACGAGGACGACCGGCCGGTCTTCGACTGGGTGCGCAAGGACGCCCCCGGCACCCGCACCTGCTTCGAGGCCCAGATCATGGACTGGGCGGACGACGTGGCGTACTCGGTGCACGACGTGGAGGACGGCCTGCACGCCGGCCACATCGACCCCCGGGTCCTGCACTCCGGGCCCGAGCGGCAGGCGGTCTTCGCGGTCGCCGTCGGCCGCTACGTCCCGGCCGGCACCGACACCGAGGAGCTGGCCGAGGCCCTCGACCGGCTCCTGGCCCAGGAGTGGTGGCCGCACGGGTACGACGGCTCCGCGATCGCCCAGGCCCGGCTGAAGGACGCCACCAGCCAGCTCATCGGCCGCTTCTGCCTGGCCGCCGAGGGGGCCACCCGGGACAGGTGGGGACGGCGTCCGGGCCGTTCGGGCCCCGGGGGAGACGGCACGCGCCTCACGCGGTACGGCGCCGAGCTCGTCGTGCCCAGGGCCACCCGGATGGAGTGCGCGGTCCTCAAGGCCGTCGCCGACCTGTACGTCATGCAGCGCGCCGAGCAGGAGCGGCTCCGCGCCGACCAGCGGATCGTGGTCGCCGAACTCGCCGAGGCGCTGACCGCGCGCGCCCCCCGGGACCTGGACCCGCAGTTCCGCGCCCTGTTCGACCGGGCCGGCGACGACCGGGCGCGCAAACGCGTGCTCGTCGACCAGATCGCCTCCCTGACCGACGCCTCCGCCCGCTCCTTGCACGCCCGGCTGACGGGACGTGCATGACGAGAACGTGACAAGAGCAGCGCTCATATCGATATCAGATGAAAGTACTGAGACACATGCGGCCATCCATGGCCTGATCGGGCCACTCCCCCTTCCCGTGACCCGCTCCGTGCGGGACGCTCGCAAGTGGCGGCACCCCGACGAGGAGGCAACACGTGGTCGACGCGGATCAGACATTCGTCATCATCGGAGGAGGCCTGGCCGGTGCGAAGGCGGCCGAGACCCTTCGCGCGGAGGGCTTCACCGGCCGGGTGATCCTCGTCTGCGACGAGCGCGACCACCCCTACGAACGTCCGCCGCTGTCCAAGGGCTACCTGCTCGGCAAGGAGGAGCGCGGCGGCGTCTTCGTGCACGAGCCCGCCTGGTACGCACGCAACGACATCGAACTGCACCTCGGCCAGACGGTCGACGCCATCGACCGGACCGCGAAGACCGTCCACTACGGCGAGGACGGCACCCAGGTGCGCTACGACAAGCTGCTGCTGGCCACCGGCGCCGAGCCGCGCCGCCTGGACGTCCCCGGCACCGACCTGATGGGCGTCCACCACCTGCGCCGTCTGGCCCACGCCGAGCGGCTGAGGAACGTCCTGGCCCACCTCGGCCGGGACAACGGCCATCTGGTGATCGCGGGCGGCGGCTGGATCGGCCTGGAGGTCGCGGCGGCGGCCCGCGCCTACGGCGCCGAGGTCACCGTCGTCGAACCGGCCGCCACCCCGCTGCACCACGCGCTCGGCCCCGAGCTCGGCCAGCTCTTCGCCGAGCTGCACCGCGAACACGGCGTCCGCTTCCGCTTCGGCACCCGGCTCACCGAGATCGTCGGCCAGGACGGCATGGTGCTCGCCGTCCGCACCGACGACGGCGAGGAGCACCCCTGCCACGAGGTGCTCGCCGCGATCGGCGCCGCGCCGCGCACCGCCCTGGCGGAGGCGGCCGGCCTGGAACTGGCCGACCGGGCCCACGGCGGCGGCATCGTGGTGGACGAACGGCTGCGCACCTCCGACCCGGACATCTACGCGGCCGGCGACGTGGCCTGTTTCCCGCACCGGCTGTTCGACACCCGGCTGCGGGTGGAGCACTGGGCCAACGCGCTCAACGGCGGCCCGGCCGCGGCCCGCGCGATGCTCGGCAGGGAGGTCGTCTACGACCGCGTGCCCTACTTCTTCACCGACCAGTACGACCTGGGGATGGAGTACAGCGGATGGGCGCCGCCGGGGTCGTACGACGAGGTGGTGATCCGCGGGGACGCCGGAAAGCGCGAGTTCATCGCCTTCTGGGTGAAGGAGGGCCGGGTGCTCGCCGGAATGAACGTCAACGTATGGGGCGTCACGGAGCCGATCCAGCATCTGATCCGCACAAAGGCGCAGGTGGACACGGAGGCGCTGGCGGACCCGCACGTTCCGCTGGAGAGCCTGGCCCCGTGACCGGGACGGCCGGACGACCGGATCGGGGCACCACCGGCTTTCGTAGACTTCAGGCGTGGCAGGACGGATCAACGACGAGGACGTGAAGGCGGTCCGGGACGCGGTCCCGATCGACGCCGTCGTGTCCGAGTACCTCCAGCTGCGCAACGCGGGCGGGGGCAACCTGAAGGGCCTGTGCCCGTTCCACGACGAGAAGACGCCGTCCTTCCAGGTCAGCCCGAGCAAGGGACTCTTCCACTGCTTCGGCTGCCAGGAGGGCGGCGACACCATCACCTTCGTGATGAAGATCGACCACCTCTCCTTCTCGGAGGCGGTCGAGCGGCTGGCCGCCCGGGCCGGCATCACCCTGCGCTACGAGGAGGGCGGCTACAACCCCGCCCACCAGCGCGGCGAGCGCATCCGTCTGATCGAGGCGCACCGGCTGGCCGCCGAGTGGTACGCCGAGCAGCTCGCGACCTCGGCCGAGGCGGAGGCCGGCCGGATCTTCCTCGCCGAGCGCGGCTTCGACCAGGCCGCCGCCGTCCACTTCGGCGTCGGCTACAGCCCCCGGGGCTGGGACCACCTCACCCGCTTTCTGCGCGGCAAGGGCTTCACCGACAAGGAGCTGCTCCTGTCCGGTCTGGCCCAGGAGAGCCGCCGCGGCCCCATCGACCGCTTCCGCGGCCGGCTGATGTGGCCGATCCGCGACATCGGCGGCGAGGTGGTCGGCTTCGGCGCGCGCAAGCTGTACGAGGAGGACGGCGGCCCGAAGTACCTGAACACCCCCGAGACGCCGATCTACCGCAAGTCCCAGGTCCTGTACGGCATCGACCTGGCGAAGAAGGAGATCGCGAAGACCTCCCGCGCGGTCGTGGTCGAGGGCTACACCGACGTCATGGCCTGCCATCTGGCCGGCGTCAGGACCGCCATCGCCACCTGCGGCACCGCCTTCGGCAGCGAGCACATCAAGATCCTGCGCCGGCTGCTGATGGACAACGGCTCGGCCCGTGTGATCTTCACCTTCGACGGGGACGCGGCCGGCCAGAAGGCGGCGCTGCGCGCCTTCGAGGAGGACCAGAAGTTCGCCGCCGAGACCTACATCGCCATCGCCCCGGACGGCATGGACCCCTGCGACCTGCGGCTGGCCAAGGGCGACGAGGCGGTCGTCGACCTGGTCGAACCGCGCACCCCGCTCTTCGAGTTCGCGCTGCGTCAGATCGTCTCCCGCTACGACCTCGACACCCCGGCCGGCCGGGCCGCCGCCCTGGACGAGGCGGCGCCGGTCGTGGCCCGGATCAAGAACAGCGGCGCCCAGCACGAGGTCGCGGTCCAGCTCGCCGGGCTGCTCGGCATCCTCGACACCCAATTCGTGGTCAGACGGGTGGCCCAGCTGGCCCGTTGGGCGCGTGAGCGGGGCGGGCGCGGCCCCGCGCCGGACCGGCGGCAGCGGGGACCCCAGCCCCCGCCGTCGTACGCCACCGCCCGGCCCGCCTTCCGCGGCCCGGCGCTCAATCTGCGCAACCCGGTGTACGCCACGGAACGCGAGCTGCTGAAGCTGGCCCTCCAGCGCCCGGAGCTGGTGTCCCCCGCGTTCGACGCCTACGGGGTCGACGAGTTCACCGCCCCGCCGTACGCCGCCGTGCGCCAGGCGATCCTGGACGCGGGCGGTGCGGAGCACGGTGTGAGCGACCCCCAGGAGTACCTCGCCCGCGTCCGTGAGGCGGCCCCCGACGACACGGTCCGCGCGATGGTCACGGAGCTGGCGGTGGAGGCGATCCTGATCCGCGGGGAGGTCGACGAGGCCTACGCCGGCGCCCAGCTGGTCACGGTCCGCCGCCGTGCGGTCGAACGCCGCGTCCGCGAGCTGCAGAGCATGGTGGCCCGCCTCAGCACCGGCGGCGACCCCGCCCAGCTGGCCTCCGTCCAGAACGAGCTGTGGGTCCTTCAGCAGTACGACCAGGCACTGCGCGAGCGGGGCGCGGCAGCCCTGTGAGGAGGCCGCGGGCCGCGGGATGCGGCCCGGACGGCCGGCCTGTCACGAGCGGGACGCAAAAAGTCGCCGCACGACTCTCGTGGCCGTGATGTGTCGTACTCCACACTGGGGTCGGTGCCTGAGTCCTCGGAGCGCGGCCGAACCGTCCCCCACGGGTCCGCATTCCCGCGGCTTCGCTCCTCCCGTACGGGACGGACAGCGGCGAGGCCGCCGGCTCCGCCCCCCGAGTACCGCTGCTGCCCATCCCAGCAGCGATCATCCTGGAGGTCGCCCCCGTGCAGACCCAGACCCTCGTTCACACCGACACCCCCGCCGGCCTCGGCGTCGACGGGCCGGCCCCGGACCCGAGGATCGATGCCGTCGCGGCCGTCCCCGCGCAGAGCCGGGCCGCGCACCACCCCGGGACGGCTCCGCCCGAGCCCCCCGAGCCCCTCGAGCCGGCCGTCCCGCGCACCGAGAGCGGCGGCGGACCCTCCTCCGACCTGTTCCGCCAGTACCTGCGGGAGATCGGCCGCATCCCGCTGCTCACCGCCGCCGAGGAGGTCGACCTCGCCCGGCGCGTGGAGGCCGGACTGTTCGCCGAGGAGAAGCTGAACAGCACCCCGGACCTGGACAGCCGGCTCGCCCTCGACCTGGACCGGCTCGTGGTGATGGGCCGGATGGCCAAGCGCCGCCTCATCGAGGCCAATCTGCGGCTTGTCGTGTCCGTGGCGAAGAGGTACGTCGGCCGCGGGCTCACCATGCTCGACCTGGTGCAGGAGGGCAATCTCGGACTCATCCGGGCCGTGGAGAAGTTCGACTACACCCGCGGCTACAAGTTCTCCACCTACGCCACCTGGTGGATCCGTCAGGCCATGTCCCGGGCCCTGGCGGACCAGGCCCGCACCATCCGGGTGCCCGTGCACGTCGTCGAACTCATCAACCGGGTGGTGCGGGTGCAGCGGCGGATGCTGCAGGAGCGCGGCCACGAGCCGACCCCCGGCGAGGTGGCCGCCCATCTCGACCTGCCGCCCGAACGGGTCAGCGAGGTGCTGCGGCTGGCCCAGGAGCCGGTCTCCCTGCACGCCCCGGTCGGCGACGAGGACGACGTGGCCCTCGGCGACCTCATCGAGGACGGCGACGCCGCCTCGCCCGTGGAGTCGGCGGCGTTCCTGCTGCTCCGCCAGCACCTGGAGGCCGTGCTGTCCACGCTGGGGGAGCGCGAGAGAAAGGTCGTCCAGCTCCGCTACGGACTCGTCGACGGACGGCCCCGCACCCTGGAGGAGATAGGACGCATCTTCGGCGTCACCCGGGAGCGGATCCGCCAGATCGAGTCCAAGACCCTCACCAAGCTCCGCGGCCACACCTACGCCGACCAGTTGCGGGGCTACCTGGACTGAGCGGGCCGTCCGGGCCGGGAGACCCGCCCGGACCGGAAGGGGGGGCCGCTCGTCCGCGGCCCCCCGTGCGCTCGGCGGCTTCCGCGCGCTTTCAGTCGACCTCGGCCACCGCCTGGGCGAACTGCGCCCGGTACAGCCGCGCGTACGCCCCGCCGGCCGCCAGCAGCTCGTCGTGGGAGCCCTGCTCGACGATCGACCCGTTCTCCATCACGAGGATGGTGTCCGCGTCCCGGATCGTGGAGAGCCGGTGCGCGATGACGAACGACGTCCTGCCGTGCCGGAGCTTGGCCATCGCCTTCTGGATCAGCACCTCGGTACGGGTGTCGACCGAGCTCGTCGCCTCGTCCAGGACGAGGATCACCGGGTCGGACAGGAACGCCCGCGCGATGGTGATGAGCTGCTTCTCACCGGCGCTGACCCCGGAGCCCTCGTCGTCGATCACGGTGTCGTAGCCGTCGGGCAGCGTACGGATGAACCGGTCGGCGTGCGCCGCCCGCGCCGCCTCCTCGGTCTCCTCGCGGGTGACCTCGCGCGAGGCGCCGTAGGCGATGTTCTCCGCGATCGTGCCGCCGAACAGCCAGGTGTCCTGCAGCACCATGCCGATCCCGGAGCGCAGCTCGTCGCGGGACATGCGCGCGATGTCCACGCCGTCCAGCGTGATCCGCCCGCCGGTGACCTCGTAGAACCGCATCAGCAGATTGACCAGCGTGGTCTTGCCGGCGCCGGTCGGGCCGACGATCGCGACCGTGTGCCCCGGCTCCACCGTGAGCGACAGGTCCTCGATGAGCGGCTTCTGCGGGTCGTAGCGGAACGACACATGCTCCAGCTCCACCCGTCCGCGCAGCTTCCCGGGCCGTTCGGCCGGCACCGGATCGGGCTCCTGCTCCTCGGCGTCCAGCAGCTCGAAGACCCGCTCGGCCGAGGCGACGCCCGACTGCACCAGGTTCGCCATCGACGCCACCTGGGTCAGCGGCATCGAGAACTGCCGCGAGTACTGGATGAAGGCCTGCACATCACCGATGGACAGCGCGCCCGACGCCACCCGCAGACCGCCGACGACCGCGACCAGCACATAGCCGATGTTCGACACGAACATCATCAGCGGCTGCATGATGCCGCTGTTGAACTGCGCCTTGAACCCCGCCTCGTACAGCGCCTGGTTCTGCTCGGCGAACCGCTGCGCCGACTCCTCCTGCCGGCCGAACACCTTCACCAGGGTGTGCCCGGTGTACATCTCCTCGATGTGCGCGTTGAGCGCCCCGGTGGAGTGCCACTGCTGCACGAAGTGCGGCTGCGACCGCTTGCCCACGCGCAGGGCGACGACGAACGACAGCGGCACGGTCACCAGCGCCACCAGGGCCAGGACCCAGGAGACGTAGAACATCATGGCGAGCACGCCGACGAGGGTCAGCACCGAGTTGATGAGCTGGCCCATCGTGTGGTTCAGGGTCTGCCCGATGTTGTCGATGTCGTTGGTGGCGCGGGAGAGCACCTCGCCGCGCTGCTGCTTGTCGAAGTACGACAGCGGCAGCCGCGACAGCTTCGCCTGCACGTCCTCGCGCATCCGGTACATGGTCCGGTTCACCGCCCGGTTCACCAGCCGGGTCGCCACCGCCATCAGCAGACCGGCCGCCAGGAACGTCACCAGGGCGAGCAGCAGGACCCCGGCGACGGCGTCGAAGTCGATGCCCCGGCCCGGGGTGAAGTCGGTGCTCCGGAGCATGTCGGCGATCCCGCCCTGCCCGCGTTCCCGCAGCGACTCGAGGACCTGCTCCTTGGTCTGCCCGGCCGGCATCTGCCGGCCGACGATCCCCGCGAAGACCAGGTCGGTGGCCCTGCCGAGGATCTTCGGTCCGATCACGCTGAGCGCGACGCTCACGACCACGCACAGCACCAGGACGCCGACCGTGACCCGCTCGGGTCCGAACCGGGCGACGAGCCGTCTGCCCGACACCTTGAAGTTCAGCGACCGGTTGTCCGGTCCGGCCGTCATCCGTCCCATCGGCCCGGCCATCAGGCAGCCTCCGCTTCCGTCAGCTGGGAGAGCACGATCTCCCGGTAGGTCTCGTTGTTCTCCAGCAGCTCGTGGTGGCGGCCGGTGCCGACGACGCGTCCCTCGTCCAGGACGACGATCCGGTCGGCGTCCCGGATGGTCGCCACCCGCTGGGCGACGATGACGACGGTCGCCTCGGCCGTCTCCCGGGCGAGCGCCGCGCGCAGGGCCGCGTCGGTGGCGTAGTCGAGGGCGGAGAAGGAGTCGTCGAAGAGGTAGATCTCCGGACGCTGCACCAGCGTGCGGGCGATGGCCAGCCGCTGGCGCTGCCCGCCCGACACATTGGTGCCGCCCTGGGAGATCGGCGCGTTCAGGCCCCCCTCCAGCCGGCTGACGAAGTCCTTGGCCTGCGCCACCTCCAGCGCGTGCCACAGCTCCTCGTCGGTGGCGTCCGGATTGCCGTAGCGCAGGTTGGTGGCCACCGTGCCGGAGAACAGATACGGCTTCTGCGGCACCAGGCCGACCGTCCTGGCCAGCACCTTCGGGTCCAGGGTCCGGACGTCCACGCCGCCGACGAGCACCTCGCCCTCGGTCGCGTCGAACAGGCGGGGCACCAGCCCGAGCAGGGTGGACTTGCCGCTGCCGGTGGAGCCGATGACGGCGGTCACCTCGCCGGGGCGGGCCACCAGGTCGACGTCCTTGAGCACGGGCTCCTCGGCCCCCGGGTAGCGGAAGCCGGCGCCGCGGATCTCCAGATGGCCGTGGCGGCGCAGCCCGGTCACCGGAGCGGCGGGCGGAACGACGCTGGAGTCGGTGTCCAGGACCTCCTGGATGCGCTCGGCGCACACCTCCGCGCGCGGCACCATCATGAACATGAAGGTGGCCATCATCACGGACATCACGATCTGCATCAGATAGGCGAGGAACGCGGTCAGGTCGCCGATCTGCATGCCGCCGCTGTCGATGCGGTGGGCGCCGAACCACACCACGGCGATGGACGACACATTGACCACCGTCATCACGAGCGGGAACATCAGCGCGAGCAGCCGGCCGGTCGCCAGCGACATCTCCGTCAGGTCCTCGTTGGCCCTGCGGAAGCGCTGTTTCTCGTACGCGTCGCGGACGAAGGCGCGGATCACCCGGTTGCCGGTGATCTGCTCGCGCAGCACCCGGTTCACCGTGTCCAGGCGCCGTTGCAGGGACCGGAACAGCGGGTGCAGCCGGCGCACGATCAGGGTCACGCAGATGCCCAGCACCGGTACGACGGCGACCAGGACGGCCGACAGCGGCACGTCCAGGCCGAGGGCCAGGACGACACCGCCCACGCACATGATGGGCGCCGACACCATCAGGGTGAACGCCATCAGGACCAGCATCTGGACCTGCTGCACGTCGTTCGTCGTACGGGTGATGAGGGAGGGCGCGCCGAAGTGGCCGACCTCACGTGCGGAGAAGGACTGCACGCGGTCGAAGACGTCCGCCCGGACGTCCCGGCCGAGGGCGGCGGCGGTCCGGGCGCCGAAGTAGACGGCGCCGACGTTGCACAGCACCTGTGCCAGCGAGATGCCGAGCATCACGGCGCCGAACGTCAGGATGTAGCCGGTGTCGCCCTTGACCACACCGTCGTCGATGATGCGGGCGTTCAGCGTGGGCAGGTAGAGGGTGGCGCAGGTCTGCAGGAACTGCAGCAGCACCAGGAGGGCCAGAGGTTTTCCGTACGGTCTGAGATAGGTTCGCAGAAGTCGTATGAGCACGCTGGTTCTTTTCGGGTCGGCGAGGAGGACCGGGTGTGTCCCCTGGCGCCCATCGTCGAGCGCTTCGTCCGCGTTACCCCGGCCGGGGCACCCCGCACGACCCGGCCGGGGCCGTCACCGGGCCCCGCCCGGCCGACGGCCTCCGCGCTCCCCGCTCCACCGCACGGATGAACCGGTCCGAGTGAACCTGCTTGTCCTGAATTCCCCCTCATGGGTTCTTTTGTGGCGGTGTGGTGGTTTCCTTCGTGAGGAAGGTCACGCGCGGAACGCTCCCGGATGGATCTGCTCGCGCACCGACACGTACTGCTGCCGCACCGCCTGACCCACCGCCAGGTCCTCACCGGGCTCCAGGACCTGGGCGACCGCGCCCTGCCAGACCGGCGGGGTGCGCGGATCCAGGGTGCCCAGCGACACACCGAGCGCCCAGGCGGCCTGCCGGGCGGCGCCGATCGCGGCGTAGTCCGCGGGCTGCGGCACGACGACCTGCGCCCCGAACAGCGAGGGCGCGGCGGCCTGCACGGCGGGCAGCTCGGCGGCCTGCCCGAGCAGGAAGACACGGCGCACCTCCACCCCCCGGCCGCGCAGCACGTCCAGCGCGTCCGCGAGGCCGCACAGCATGCCCTCGAAGGCGGCCCGCGCCAGGTGCTCCGGCTTCATGGACTCGCGTCTGAGACCCACGAGCGTCCCGGCGGTGTGCGGCAGGTTCGGGGTGCGCTCGCCCTCCAGATAGGGCAGCAGGACGAGGCCGTGGGAGCCCGGCGTGGACTTCATCGCCAGCTCGGACAGGGCCTCGAGATCGGGCAGGCCCAGCAGCTCGGCGGTGCCGCGCAGGGCCCGTACGGCGTTCAGCGTGGTCACGACCGGAAGGTGCATGCCGGTGGCGTCGGCCAGCGAGGTGATCATCCCCGTCTGGTCCACCAGCGCCTCGGGGTGCACCGCCATCACCGAGCCGGAGGCGCCCAGCGACACCACGGCGTCGCCCAGCCCCAGCCCCAGCCCGAAGGCGGCGGCCATGGTCTCCCCGGTCCCGGCCGAGATCAGCAGCCCCTCCGGGGTCATGCCGGCCGCGTCCGAGGGACCGATCACATCGGGGAGCGCGGCCTGATGGCCGAGCGCCAGCTCCACCAGGTCGGGGCGGTAGGCGCCGGTG
The DNA here is from genome assembly GCF_002155915.1 of Streptomyces thermovulgaris. Taxonomy (GTDB): domain Bacteria; phylum Actinomycetota; class Actinomycetes; order Streptomycetales; family Streptomycetaceae; genus Streptomyces; species Streptomyces thermovulgaris. The sequence continues at coordinate 16,659 of NZ_MUME01000043.1, forward strand.
GCGGCGGACCAGTAGCCGGTGCCGGAGGCGCCGCCGCGGTCGGTGGTGCGGCGCAGCGGACGGCCCAGCAGCTGCCACACCAGCCAGTCGTGCGCCTGCAGCAGCAGCGCGGTGCGCCGGGCGGCCTCGGGCTCGTTCTTGGCGAGCCAGCGCAGCTTGGTCACCGGCGACGAGGCCTGCGGCACACAGCCGACCGCCTGCGCCCAGGCCTCGCGGCCGCCGAGCGCGTCGATCAGATCGGCCGCGGCGACCTGGGCCCGCCGGTCGCCGCCGACCAGCGCGGGACGGACGGCGATGCCCTGGCCGTCGATCGGGATCAGCGCGTTCTGCTGCGCCGACACGCCGATCGCCTGCACGCCCTCCAGAAGGCCGCCGCCGGCGGCCTCCCCGAGGGACAGCAGCCAGGCCTGCGGGTCGACGTCGGCGGGACGCCCACCGCCCTGGGGGGTTTCCACCGGGTGGGGGGCATATCCCTGCCTGAGCACGGAGCCGGTCTCCGTGTCGCAGACGACGATACGAGTGAAATCGGGTGAACTGTCCAACCCGGCGACTATCCCCATGGCCAAAATTCTGCCGTATCGCCGCGCCGCTCCGAGTCACGGCCGCCCGGTACCGCAGGGGTGTGCGCGGCGGTACGAGCGCGGATGCCCGGCGGCCGGACGCGCCCGTGCGGCAGGGGCGCCGGGGAGGCGGTCCCGCGCCCGGCGGAGCGCCGGCGGGACGGCTGCGTCCGCTGCCCGCGAGACGTCGTTCACGTGGTGTCCGTGCCCCAGTCGTCCCCGCGGTTGCGGGAGCCGTTGGGGCCGTGCTCGCGCAGGGCGCGCATACGGTGGGCCACCGCCTCGGGAACGCGGTCGCCGACCTTCTCGGTGACCGTGTGGTAGGCCTTGTCCGCGAAGTGGCGGCCCTGCTGGGCGGCGCTCTCGGCGGTGTTGCGCACCGCGGGGTTCTGGGCGACCCGCCGGGCGGACTCCTTGATCTGCTCGTAGCGCTCGCGTCCGGCCCTCGCGCCCAGCACGAAACCCACGGCGAGCCCTGCGAAGAACGCGAGCCGGTAACGCATGACGGTCACCCTTTCCCTTGCCTCGAGGTCACGCGCAGGGGTACTGGTTGGCGGAGCACCCCCCTGCTTGCGCTAATGTATGTCTCGCAGCGACCGCTCGCCCCCTGGCGGACACCCAGGCAGGTGCGTTCGATGCAACGAGGCATTCCTCCGTAGCTCAATTGGCAGAGCAGCCGGCTGTTAACCGGCAGGTTACTGGTTCGAGTCCAGTCGGGGGAGCTCGATCCTCCGTAGCTCAATTGGCAGAGCAGCCGGCTGTTAACCGGCAGGTTACTGGTTCGAGTCCAGTCGGGGGAGCCTGATGAACGAGGACCCTGCGGGGTCCTTTTTCATGCCCGGACTCCCCGCTTTGCGCGCCCGGGTGCCCCGCTCGCGCCCCTCCCCGGTCCCCCTCCGGTTTTTTTCCGTCCGTTTCACGCTCACGGGAACCGCCGCGGCGGCGAGGGAGTCTTCAAGGTCGGAGAGCCGCGGAGGACGACCACCTGAAGCAGGAGATCGTATGAGCGGCTATGCTGCGGCAGACGGCACGCACACTTGTACGCGCCACGCCGCGACGGGGCGGTAGCTCAGCCGGTTAGAGCAACGGACTCATAATCCGTCGGCCGTGGGTTCGAGTCCCACCCGCCCCACTGTGCAGGCTCCGCCGCAGATACGTTGTCATCCGCGGCGGAGCCTGATCTTTTGCCACGCCGAGGGGTCGCCCGACCGGATCAAGACCGTCCGCCTGTTTCCCGCTCGCCCGGTGCCCGCCCGGGCACGGACGGCCCTTTGGCCCCCGGAGCGCCTCTCCCGTCCCGCGCGGTGATCGCCCGGGCCGGGGCGGTCCGGGCACGGCGGCCGGGCCGCCGGGAGGTGAGCGATGTCTCAGGGGCGGTTGCGGTGACGGCGGGGTGACCGAGGGGGCACCGGCGGCAGCGCCCTCGGCCGGGCCCGGGTCCCGGGGCGTCCGCTCCGGCCGGAAGGACATGTGCAGGGCGCCGGCGGCGTATGCGCTTGTCCCGGACCTGCCAGGAGTCGGGAGGCTTCGGCCCATCGGCCGGTGCCGTGGGGCGCTCCCCGTCCGCGCCGCCCGTGCTCACAGGCGGTTTCGCCCTCGTCGGCCCGTGTCCCCGGCCGCTGCGCCCGTGCCGGGCCGGCCGGCCGCACTGTCACCATGAACGGCGGAATGCGGCTGCACTCCCCAGGCGCGCGGATCAGGCCGGCCGATGCCCCGGTCGAGGCGATGCCCGAAAGGGGAACCACATGCGCCGCATGCGCATTCGACGAATCTCGCCACCGTCGCCGCCGCGGGAGCCCCCTCGCCGGATTCGGTCTCGCGGGCGCCACCACCGCCACTGCCGCCCCACCGCGCGTCGTCACCCCCGGCGAGTGCGAGGAGGGCGGCGGCAGGGCCGCGACCGACGAGCCGGGCACCCTCTGCACCGGCGGCAGGCACCACGGAGAGAAGGCCGATCGAACCACGGCTCGTTCCCTCACGCACAGGGCGCCCCGCAGCCATGCGCTGCGGGGCGCTCCCGTGCGGGAGAAACCGGGCGCGGCCATGGTCCGCTCCCGGCGCGGAATCGTTCCGGCCGGCAGGGATGCCGACCGGAACGACTGTGTGGGAGAAGGGCGGCTTCCGGCAGTCAGTGTTCCACGGCCGTGCGGACGAGCCGGGGACACACGTCACGCGGCGCGGCACAATCCCTCGCCCGGCGCATCACCGCCGGTCCCGGGGCCGGCCTTCTCGGCTCCGAGGTGCGCCGGGGGCGCCGGCGCCCTGTACCCGGTTCACCCGGGTGTCCGGGCACGGCGGCGACGAAGGCCGCTCGCGGTGCGGCAGAGGCCGCGCCGGGGACGGAAAGCCGGGACACGTTCTGCGCGAGGGGCTCATCGGCGCACCGGACCGCGGGGAGCCGTGCCTGTGGGGTGCGGGTCCGTCACGATCCCGTCGCCGGGCGGGTCGTGACGCCGTGAAGGAGAGACGGCCGGGCGGGCGGATGCCGGTGGCGGGGCGGTCCACCCGCCCGCGTGCTCCAGGCCCTTCCCGAACGCCGGGAGATGGTGCACGGACGCGGGCACGCGGCAACGCCCTTGCGGCGTGGTCGGGTTGACGCTCCGGGCCGGCGCGGGACGGCCGGAGAGCCGGGGCCGCTCCGCTCACCGGACCGGCCGGCGCGGGACGGCCGAGGGGGCCCGCGGACGAGAGACCGGGACCGACGGCAGGCCGGAGCGGTCGCGGGACGGCCGGTCATGGAGCGGCGCCGACGATCCGTCAGTTTTCGGACAGCGCTGATCGTGCGTGAGCAGTCGGCGAAGAGGACGTGAGGGGGCTTCCCGGACCGGCCGCGACGCATTCGATCACGGCGAGTCGCGCCATGGTGACGCGCGTCTCAGAGTGTGAAAGGTGTCTTGGTGGGGGCCCGCGATCCCCCTATGGTGTGGCCGAAATTTGTTCAAGGCGACCGTCGCGGGACGACCAGGGCGCCCCTGTCGTCGCCGGCTCCCGGCAGGGTGCTCGTACTGGGCCGATGTCCGAGCAGATGCCGGGAGTCCGGCGGCTCCCGAGGCGGACACGGCGTCCGGAAGATCCCGCACCCCGCCTTCCCTCACCTCGCCGGACGCGGCACGGGCGAAAGCCGTGGCCGACGACATCGGTGATGCCGCACGACCCGGCGACGTGCAAGACGTACAAGACGCGCGTCCTGGGCGACCACGAGATCAACGGCACGCCCCCTCCACCGGTTCCTTCCTCTGGCCCGGCGGGACGGGGCCGGGACGGTGGTCCACCGCCCCGGCCCGGTCGCCGAACGGGTGTCAGTCGAGGGTGTCGGGGTCGGGTCCGGTGCGCAGGCCGCGGTCGAGCGCGGCGATGGCGTCCATCTCCTCGTCGGTGAGGGAGAAGTCGAACACGTCGATGTTCTCCCTGATGCGGGTCGGGGTGACGGACTTGGGGATCACGATGGTGCCGAGCTGCAGGTGCCAGCGCAGGACGACCTGCGCGGGGGACTTGCCGTGGCGTTCGGCGATGCCGGTGATCGTGGCGTCGCTGAGGACGGCGCCCTGGGCGAGCGGGCTCCAGGCCTCGGTGGCGATGCCGAGCTCGGCGTGCAGGGCGCGCAGCTCCGTCTGCTGCAGACCGGGGTGCAGCTCGATCTGGTTCACGGCCGGGACGAGCGAGGCGCTGTCCAGCAGCCGGCGCAGATGGGCGGGCTGGAAGTTGGAGACGCCCGCGGTGCGGACCAGGCCGTCGGCCACCAGCTTCTCGATCGCCCTCCACGACTCCCGGTACAGGTCGCGGGCCGGCGTGGGCCAGTGGATCAGGTACAGGTCGACGTAGTCCAGGCCGAGCCTGGACAGGGAGGCGTCGAAGGCCTTGAGGGTGGCGTCGTAGCCCTGGTCGGCGTTCCACAGCTTGGTGGTGACGAAGAGTTCGTCCCGCGCGATCCCGGAGGCCGCGAGCGCCTTGCCGACGCCGCCCTCGTTGCCGTAGATCGCGGCGGTGTCGACGGAGCGGTAGCCGGCCTCGAGGGCGGCGGTCACCGCGGCCGTGGTCTCGGCGTCGGGGACCTGGAAGACGCCGAAGCCGAGCTGCGGCATCCGGACGCCGTTGTTGAGCGTGACGGTGGGGACCGTGACGGTCATGCGTGGATCTCCTTGGCTGCTGGGCGAAGGGGGTGAAAAAGGTGGAAAAGGGGTGCGGGTCGGGCGGACGGGGTGCCGGCGGCGCGGACCGTGCGCCCGGAGAACCCGGACAAGGCGAGCGGACGGCACCGGGGAGGCCCTGCGGAGGGCCGGTGGCACCGGCCGGCCGCGGGAGGGTCAGTGGCCCAGGGGGGCGGTCGTCCGCTCGGCGGGGGAGGCCGCCACGATCCTGCCGGAGCCCTGGGAGCGGGTGCGGCGGTCGAGGAAGGCGGCGAGGAAGGACAGCAGCAGGGCGGAGCCGGAGAGCAGGGCGCCGACCCAGTTGGGCGAGGTGTAGCCGAGTCCGGCGGCAATGGTGAGGCCGCCGAGCCAGGCCGCGAGGGCGTTGCCGAGGTTGAAGGCGCCGATGTTGGCGGCGGAGGCCAGGGTGGGGGCGGCCGAGGCCTGGTCCAGCACCCACTTCTGCAGCGGGGGCACGGTCGCGAAGCCCAGGGCGCCGATCAGCGTCAGCGTGATCGCGGCGAGGACCTTGTCGTGGGCGGTCGCGGTGAACAGCAGCAGGGCCAGGGCCAGGGCGCCCAGCGAGGCGAACAGCATCGGCATCAGGGCGCGGTCGGCGAACCGGCCGCCGAGCAGATTGCCCAGGAACATGCCGATGCCGAACAGCACCAGCAGCCAGGTGACGGCGGCGTCCGAGTAGCCGGCCACCTCGGTCATCATCGGGGCGATGTAGGTGATCGCGGCGAACACACCGCCGTAGCCCAGGACGGTCATCGCCATCGCGAGCCAGACCTGCACATTGCGGAAAGCGGCGAGCTCCGTGCGCACCCGCGCCGTCTCGGGCCGTCCGGTCTCGGGCACCAGGACGGCCACACCGAGCAGGCCGACGACGCCGAGGACGGCGACGGCCGCGAACGTCACCCGCCAGCCGGCGGCCTGTCCGAGATGGGTGCCGCCGGGGACGCCGACGATGTTGGCGACGGTCAGGCCGGTGAACATCAGCGAGATGGCCGAGGCCTTCTTCTCGGGTGCCACCAGGTCCGCGGCGACGACGGAACCGATCCCGAAGAACGCGCCGTGCGCGAGGGAGGCGACGATCCGCCCGGTCAGCATGACGCCGAAGACCGGTGCGAGCGCCGACAGCGCATTGCCCACGACGAACAGGCCCATCAGGAACATGAGCATCTTCTTGCGGGACACCTTGGTGCCCAGCACGGTCAGCAGCGGGGCGCCGAACACGACGCCGAGGGCGTAGCCGGACACCAGCCGGCCGGCGGTCGGGATGGTCACGCCGAAGTCGTCCGCGACCTGGGGCAGTACGCCCATGATCACGAACTCGGTGGTGCCGATCCCGAAGGCCCCGATGGCCAGAGCCAGGAGGGCGAGAGGCATGGGGACGTACCTTCCAGATGATTGCGCGAAGCATTTACGGGCGTCGACAATAGTTGCACGCGCTGGATATTTGCAAACGCGGGGTAAGGCGTTCCGGGGCTGCCGCCGTGTGCAAGCATGGAAGGAGCGGCCCGCCGAAGGAGGAGCGTCTGTGACCGCCACCGACCCCGCACTCACCGCCCTCGCCCAGGGCTGGTGTGCGCTCTCCCTGCTCCACAACAGGATCGAGGCCCGTATCGAGCGGGCCCTGCAGGCCGAACACGGCCTGAGCGTGCGCGAGTACTCGCTGCTGGACGTGCTCAGCCGCCAGCACGACGGTGAGGGCGGTCATCTGCAGATGCGGCAGGTCGCCGATGCCGTCGTGCTCAGCCAGAGCGCCACCACGCGTCTGGTCACGCGCCTGGAGGACCGGGGACTGCTGTCGCGCTATCTGTGCCCGACGGACCGCCGGGGCATCTACACCGATGTCTCCCCGGCCGGCCGGGAGCTGCTGGAACGGGCGCGGCCCACGCACGACGCCGCACTGCGCGAGGCGCTCGACGAGGCCGCTGAGGACCCCCGGCTCGAGCCACTGGTCCGGGCCGTCGAGACACTGCCCCGCCGGATGCCGGCCACGTCCTAGCCGCGGGCGCGGCCGAAGTCCGGCACGCGGCCCGGGCGGGAAGGCGGGCCGCGCGGGGAGCACCGCCGGATCATGGACGGGCGGGGCGCGGGAGACGGCACCTCGGCCATGGCGAAGGCCCCGGACACCGGTCCGGGGCCTTCGCCTCTCAAGGGGCCCTCAGGGAGCCCTCGAGGGGCTCGTCAAGGGTTCGTCGGGGTGCTCCTCCGGGGGGCATTGCCCGGCGGGGCGTCGCCGTCGGCGGCGTCGGAGGTGTCGGGCAGGTCGTCGCCTTCGCCCTCGGCCTGAGAGGGAGTCGGATACGGCGTGTCCGGCCCTTCGGCGTCGTCGCGTTCGCCCTCGGCCTGGGAAGGGGTGCGCTCTCTCATGACGGTGACTCCTGCGGACGGGGCTGCTCACCCGTCCGGGCACCGGGTACCCCGGAACGCGCTCCGCCACCGCCGCACCTTCCGCGCACGGCCGCCGCGCACCGGCGCCGAGGCGGCGGGACGTGCCGCCGGGACCGCGGGCCGCGGCGGGAGCCGAACGGCTCCTTCGGGCTCCCCAGCGGGTCCAGGAGACTCCCTCAGGCCCCCAGCGGGTCCAGGATCAGCGGTTCGATGCGGCCCTCCAGCATCGCGCCCAGCCCCTGGACCGCGCACAGCTCGGGCTGCTCGGCGATGTGCACCGGCATGCCGGTCGCCTCGCGCAGCATCTGGTCCAGCCCCGGGAGCAGGGCCGAGCCGCCGACCATCATGATCCCGCGGTCGGCGAGGTCGGCCACCAGGTCCGGCGGGCACTCGCGCAGCACCCGGTAGAGACCGTCGAGCACGGCGGTCAGCGGCGCCTGGACGGCCTTGCGCACCGCGGCGGTGTCGACCCGGACGGACCGGGCGAGCCCCGTGGCCACGTCCCGCCCGTGGATCTCGGTGGAGGCCGGGCCGTTCGGGGTCAGCCCGTCGTCGGACAGGGCGAGCTGCAGCGGCCGTACCGACTGGCTGGGCAGCACCAGCGAGTGCGCCTGGCGCAGATGCTGCACGATCGCGTGGTCGATGGCCTCCCCGCCGACGGGAATGCGCTCGGCGTTGACGATCGAGCCGAGCGAGAGGACGGCCACCTGGGTGGCCGCGGCCCCGCACACCATGATCATGGTGGCCTCGGCCCGCTCCACGGGCAGCCCGCAGCCCACGGCGGCGGCGATCAGCGTGTCGACGAGTTCCACCCGGCGGGCGCCGAGCCCGAGCAGGGTCTCGACGGTGGCCCGCTGGGCCAGCGGGTCGGCGTCGTGCGGGGTGCAGGCGGCGGCCCGCAGCCGGGGCTTGCGGCGCAGGGTGCGGCGCATCTCCTCGCCGAGCAGATGCCGCAGCATGCGCTGTGCCATCTCGATGTCGACGACCGTGCCGCCGGAGACCGGGCGGACCACACGGATGTGCCCCGGGGTGCGGCCGGTCATCCGCTCCGCGAGCTCCCCGACCGCGATCAGGGCGCCGTTGCGGGTGTTCACCGCCGCGACCGAGGGCTGGTCGACGACGATCCCCACGCCCTTGACGTACACCCGGGTCCGGGCCGCCCCCAGGTCGACGGCGAAGTGACAGCGGCGCAGCTGCTCCAGACTGGCGGCCATGGCGGATCCTCCCGAGAGCGCGGACCGTCGCGGCCACCGGACGGCGGCCTCCTTGGCATCGTGCGGGGGACAGGGGAGGGGGCGCCTGTTCTGGAGGGCCGGGAGAGGTGCCGCCGAAAAGGTGAATTTCTATGACGATCCATCAGGTGCGCGGTGTGTCTCGTGGCCCACGATCCCCCGGATGACCCCCAGCTCCAGCAGGTCCTGGGGGCGGATCCGGAGCCGGCCGGCCGTGGCCGGCACCTGCTCGGGCGGCTGCTTGAGTATCGCGGTGGCGAGCTCGGGGGCGATCACCGAGAAGTAACTGTCCGGCGTGGCCCAGGTGTTGCCGGGCGCGGCCAGGGCGAGCGCGCCGCCCGAGCCGCCCTCGCCGATCACCAGCGTGGTCAGGGGCGTACGGGCGGACGCCACCGCGTCGAACAGATCGGCGATCGCGGCGCCGACGCCCTGCCGCTCGGCCTCCGCGTCGTTCGCGGCGCCCGGGGTGTCCACCAGGGTCAGCACCGGAATGCCCAGCCGGTCCGCGAGCCGGATCAGCCGGGCGGCGAGGCGGTAGCCGGCGGGCCGGGTGGCGGTGCCGGTCTGGGCGGCGTAGGCGACGGTACGGCCCTCGTGCTCGCCGAAGCCGCACAGCATCCCGCCGCCGGTGCCCCCGCAGCGGTCGCCCCGGACGGCCACCCGCCGGGTGAAGTAGGCGTCCAGATAGCGCTCGGCGCGCGGACGCCGGGGGGAGCGGGCCCGCGCGACGGCCTCCCAGCCGGTGGCGGGAAGGTCCGCAGCGCCGAGGGCCCGGGGAGGCGGGGCGGCCGCCGTGGACGGGCGCGTCAGGAGCCGCAGCCACAGCCCCAGCGTCCGGCGCAGCTCCTCGGGCCGGACGACCGCGTCCACCGCGCCGGCCTCCAGCTGCCCCTGCGCGGTGTAGGCCGCCGGGTCGGCGTCCGGCGGCCGGACCCGGGAGCCGGCGAAGCCGACCTGGGCGCCGGGCAGGGCGAGAACCACATCGGCACCCGCCCCGAGGGCCGCCCAGCCGCCGCCCGTCGTCGGGTCGCGCAGCACCGCCGTCTGCGGCAGACCCGCCCTCCGGACCAGCGCGGACTGCCGGGCCACCCGCTGGAGCTGGGTGAGGGCGAGCATGCCCTCCTGCATCCGGCTGCCCCCGGTGGCGATCAGCGGGACGACCGGCAGACGGTGCTCACGGGCATGGACGTACGCCGCCTCCAGCCGGTCGCCGGTGTGCCGGCCCAGCGAACCGCCCAGGAAGCCGAACTCGAAGGCGATCAGCACGGCCCGGGTGCCCTCGATGTGCGCGGTCCCGCAGACCACGGACTCCTGCTCGCCGGTGCGCCGGGCGGCCCGGACGCGCGAGGCGCCGTAGCCCGGCCAGCCGAGGGGGCCGTCGGACCCCGGCTCGCCCGGGGCACCGGGCAGTTCGCGGAAGTCGTCGGCGACGAGGGCGAGGACCTGCCGCGCGGAGAGCCGCCCGGCCCGCTCAGCCATGCCTCAGCGCCCGCTTCATGATCTTCCCCATGTCGTTGCGGGGCAGCGCGTCCAGGACCCGGACGACGCGGGGCCGCTTGTGCGGGGCGAGCCGCCGGGCCACATGACCGGCCAGCTCCTCGGTGCCCGGCGGGGACTGCGGGTTCGCCGGCACGATCCAGGCGACGATCCGCTCGCCGAGGTCGGGATCGGGCTCCCCGGTGACGGCGGCCTCGCGCACCCCCGGGTGCTCCAGGAGCGCGTTCTCGATCTCCCCCGCGCCGATCTTGTAGCCGCCGCTCTTGATCAGGTCGGTGGCCTTGCGGCCGACCAGGCGGATCTGGCCGTCGCCGTCGCGCACCGCCATGTCCCCGGTGCGGAAGAACCCGTCGGCGGTGAACGCGGCGGCGGTCGCGTCGGGCCGGTTCAGATACCCGGTGAACAGGTTCGGCCCGCGCACCTGGATCTCGCCGACGGTCTCCCCGTCGTACGCCGTGATCTCTGTGCCGTCCTCGTCCACCAGCCGCAGCTCGACCCCCGGCAGCGGCAGCCCGACCGACCCCGCGCGCACCTCGCCGTCGACACGCACGCTGGTGTTCATCAGCGTCTCGGTCATGCCGTACCGCTCGATCACCCGCCGGCCGGTCGCGGCGGCGATCCGCTCGTGGTCGTGCACGGGAAGCGCGGCGGACCCGGAGACCAGCAGCCGCGCCCCCGCGAGCGCCTTGACCAGCTCCGGGTCCCCGGGCAGCGCCTCCGCGATCCGGTGGTACATGGTCGGTACGCCGAAGAGCATGGTCGCGCCGCCGTTCAGCTCCCGTGCCACGCCCTCGGTCGTGAACCGCCCCAGATGCCGGACGGCGCCGCCGCGCCGCAGCGGCCCGAGGACACCCAGCACCAGCCCGTGCACATGGAACAGCGGCAGCCCGTGCACCAGCACGTCCTCTCCCGTCCACTGCCAGGCGCCGGCGAGCGCGTCCAGCGTGGCGGCGACGGCCCGGCGGGGGATGACGGCGCCCTTGGGCGGGCCGGTGGTGCCCGAGGTGTAGACGATCAGCGCCGGGTCGCCGTCGTCGGCGTGGTCCTCGGGGACGGGACCGCTCGCGCGGACGTCGACGTCCACGCGCTCCCGCCCGGCCAGAGCGGCCGGCAGCGCGTCCCCGGCCGCCGCGAGCACCAGCGAGGGCGCGCTGTCGCCCAGGATGTGGCCGAGCTCCTTCTCCCCGGACCTCGGATTGAGCGGCACGGCGGCCGCCCCGGCCAGCAGCGTGCCCACCACCCCGACGGCCGTCTCCGGCGCCGGGGCCGCCCACACGGCCACCCGCTCGTGGCCGCGCACCCGTGCGGCCACCGCTCCGGCCGCCGCCGCGAGCTGCGCATACGTCAACGACCGGTCACCGAACCGCAGGGCGACCCGCTCACCGGGGCCGTCCGTCACAGCGGGAAAGAGGAAGGACACGCGGCGACTCCTAGCGACTTCGTGGCTCGTGCGGGCTCCTGCGCCGTCCGGGGACGACATCTTCGTCCTACCCAGGACCGGCGCCGCTTGCCGCCGGGGGAGGTGTCGCCCCGGTCACGTCCGGCCGCCGTCCTCGCCGCCTCGCCGTCTCGCCGTTTTCGCGGCCGGAGGTCACCGGTCGTCGATCCGCGTCCGCTGCAGCAGCCCCCAGGTGAACTCCGCCACGACCCGCCGGCTCACGCCTCGGGCGTCCGGGGCCCGGAAGGCCAGTCCCCAGCGGGTCGGGGCCGTGCCCTCCAGCGGGCGGGCCGGGGCGAAGGCACGGGCCACCTCGTCGACCGTGCAGGACCAGGGGGCGAGGTCGTCGACGGTGCGCAGGTCGGGGCCCTCGGCGCCCGGGGCACGGACCAGCCACTCGTTCCAGACCTGGCCGCCGGGGGCGACCAGCACCTCGAAACGCAGGTCGGGCCAGAGGGGGACGGGCCACCGCCGGGCCTCGCAGTCCAGGTCGCCGACGCGGCGGACGGCCGTCGACTCGGGGGCGCCGAGGAGGAAGGCGTAGCGTGCCGCCGCCGAACGGGACCGCGGGGAGCGGAGCGTCGCCTGCCAGCGCCGGTTGGCCTCCCGCATGTCCGCCGCGGAGGCGCCCAGCGCGCGGCGGGCGTCCTCCACCAGGTCCGGATGGTGGTCGGCCATGCGGCGCAGCAGCACCAGCTGGAAGTCGAGCGGGGTGAAGGGGGCGGCGGGGCGCTTCGGGGAGGGCGTCGGCATGGATCCATCGTCGCCCGTCCGCGCCCCGGCCGTCCGGTTCACGCCCGCCGCCGGGGCGGCCCGCCGTCCGCCCCGGCCCGGAACTCCCCTTCCCCCGCCGGGAGCTCCTCGCCGGGACCCCGCGTGCCCGGCCTCCTCCGCCCGTCCCTGCCCGGGCTCCTCCCACGGCGCCCTCCCGTTGCCCGGACACCCCGCGGTGACTAGCCTGTGTTCGTCATGCCGACAGCCTGTTGGTATTTCGAACAGGCCTGGTTTCACAGAGAGGGGGCCGGTCGTGGGACGTCTCGTACCTGCCGTGACCCGGGCTCTCGACATACTCGAGCTCTTCCTGGAGGGGGACGGGACGCTCTCCGCCCCCGAGATCGTGCGCAGGCTGCACCTGCCGCGCACCACGGTGCACGAGCTGGTCACCACGCTCGCCGCCCGCAAGTACCTGGTCCCCGTGACCGGGCAGCCCGGACGCTACCGGCTCGGGGTGCGCCCGTATCAGCTCGGCAGCCGCTACGCCGAGCAGCTCGACCTCGCCACCGAGGGCCTGCAGGTCGCCCGCTCCGTCGCCGAGACCTGCGACGAGACCGTGCACGTGGCGATCCTCGAGGAGACCGACGTCATCTACATCGCCAAGGTCGACTCCACGCGCGCGGTGCGCATGGTCTCCGCGGCCGGCCGCCGCCTCCCGGCGCACTGCACCGCGGTTGGCAAGATGCTGCTCGCCTCCCTCCCGGAGGAGGAGCTCCTCGCGCGCATCCCGGACGACGCCGAACTGGCCGCGATGACCCCGAACAGCATCACCGACCCGGCCGCCCTGCGCGAGGCCCTGCACGGGATCCGGCAGCGGGGCGTGGCCGTGGAGAGCCGGGAGTCCAACCCGGACGTCTCCTGCGTGGCCGCTCCGGTGCGCGACCGCACCGGAGAGGTGGTCGCGGCCCTGTCCATCTCGGTGCCCACGACCCGCTGGAGCGAGGAGCGCCGGGCGGAGCTGGAGCAGCTCGCCGCGAAGGGCGCCACCGAGCTGTCGGAGCGCCTCGGCCACCGGAGCGCGGCATGACGGCCTACGAGGTCGCGGTCCGCGCCCGGGCGGAACTGGGCGAGGGCCCCACCTGGGACGCGGCGGCCGGGCGGCTGATCTGGGTGGACATCCTCTCCTGCCGGGTGCACACCTACGACCCCGTCTCGGGCCGGCGCACCGTGCGGACGACCGAGCAGCACGTGGGCGCCGCCAAGCCCCGCGCCGGCGGCGGACTCGTCCTCAACCTCCGCGACGGGGTGGGGCTGGTGGACCCCGACGGCACCTTCCGGATGCTGCACCACGACCCGGTCCCCGGCCGCCGGGGCAACGACGCCGCCGTGGCCCCCGACGGCTCCCTGTGGGCCGGCACCATGCGCTACGACGAGGCCCCGGGCGGCGGCACCCTCGTCCGCCTCACCGGCGACGGCACGGCCGAGGTGGTGCTGTCCGGCGTGGCGGTCAGCAACGGCACCGGCTGGAGCCCCGACGGCCGTCTGATGTACTACGTCGACTCGCCGACCCGCCGGATCGACGTCTTCGACTTCGACGGCGAACGGATCACCGGCAGACGGCCGCTGGCCCGGATCGAGGAGGGCGCCGGCTTCCCGGACGGCCTCACGGTCGACGCCGACGGCTGCGTCTGGGTGGCCCTGTGGGACGGTGCCGCGGTCCGCCGCTACACCCCCGACGGCACCCTGGACCGCGTGCTCCCGCTGCCCGTGCGCCGCCCCACGGCCTGCGCCTTCGGCGGCCCCGGCCTGACCGACCTCTACATCACCACGGCCCGCACGGGCCTGCGGGCACCCCATCCCCTGTCCGGTTCGCTCCTGGTGGTGCGGGACGCGGGCCGGGGCCTGCCCTCGCCGGCGTTCGCGGGCTGACCGCCGGCTTCCGCGCCCGCCCGGCCGGCCCCTGACACCCCCTCGGTGCGCCACCCCCGGTGCTCCGCGGTGCCATGCCCCGGCGTCCCGCGGGCTCAGCCTCCCGTCCGGTCCAGCGCCTGCAGGATCTTGCGCTCGTCCGGGGTCAGCGGGGGAGCGGGGAGCGGCGGGAGAAGAGGGCCGTTGAGAACGGCGAGCAGGGTGTCGGGGCGCAGCAGCCGCCCGGGTCCGGTGCGCATGCTGGTGACGTCCCACAGGGCGGCCGCGGCACGGTAGGAGCCGGTGGCCGTCCTGGTCAGACGGCGGCTGTAGGCCGTGACCAGCCGGTCGGCCAGACCGGGCCGGGCGCCGCGGACGTCCGGGTACCAGACGTCCTGGCCGACGGCCGCCGTCCAGGCCATGGTGACCGGGCCGGCGGCGCCGCGCTGCACACGGCGGGCCAGACCGGGGCCGTCCGGGCCGAGGCGGCGCAGCTCCTCGCCCAGCAGCCGCGCGTGGAACGCGGCCACCGACATGCCCTGCCCGTAGGTCGGGTTGAAGGTGGCGATCGCGTCGCCGAGGGCGACGAAGCCCTCCGGCCAGTGCGGCAGCCGCTCCAGATAGCGGCGGACGTTGCTGGTGCTGCGGCTGACGTACACATCGGTGAGGGGTTCGGCGCCGGAGACCAGCCGGCCCACGATCGGGGAGGGCAGGTCGAGGGCGTAGCGCAGGAACTTCTCGGGGTCCGACGGCGGTTCGCCGCCCCGGGTGCCGGCCAGGCTGACCATCCACTGGCCGTTCTCGACCGGCAGCACCATGCCGCTGCGGCCCGGCCGCCCCCCGTACGGGTCGGACTGCACCATCGTCAGCGGGAACTGCTCGGCCCCCGCGGGCGTGCGGTACAGGCGGGTGGCGTTGACCTGGCCGGCGTCCACGGTCCGCTCCCGCACCCCGGTGATCCCGAGCTCCCGCAGCCAGGTGACGACCCGTGAGCCGCGCCCGCTGGCGTCGACCACGAAGTGCGCGTCCAGCTCCTCCTCCCCGGCGGGAGCCGCCAGCCGCACCCCGCGCACCCGCCGTGCGTCACCGGTCAGGCCCACGGCCTGGACCTTGCGGATCTCGACGCCGGTACGGGCGAGGACGGCGGAGCGCACCGTCCAGTCCAGCAGCGCGCGCGTGCAGCTGAGCATCGTCGGCCCCTCGTGCCGCCAGCGCCTGAACCAGCCCTCGGGCGTCAGGACCACCATGTCCCGGCCCAGCGAGATCTCCCGGGCGCCCGCGGCCAGCAGCCGTCGGCGTATGCTCTCGCCCGGTATCAGCTCCTCCAGGGCGGCCAGACCGCCGGCCATGAGCAGATGGGCATGGCGCCCCTGCGGCAGTCCTCTGCGGTGCTCGGGTCTTTCGGGCAGGGTGTCGCGCTCGAGCACGACCACCTCGTCCACGGCGTCGGACAGCACCGCCGCGGCCAGCATGCCGGCCAGGCCGGCACCGATGACGACGGCTCTGCGGTGGGTGGGGGACATGGGTGCTCCTCGGGGTCGGCCATGGGCTCAGCCATGGGAGGTCCTCAGCGTTCCTTCTCGTGCGGGGTGTTCGGCGGACGAGCGGACCAGCGCCTGCGCCAGTTCCACCAGCCCGCTGGTTCCCGACACCTCCGTGGCGTGGAGGCGGTGGCCGCTCGGCGCCGCGAGCGGCTCCTCGCGTGCCGCGGCACGGCGCGCGGCGTCGGCGAGCATGGCCGCCTCCGCGGCGATCCGGGCCTCGTGCGCGGTGCGGCCCGCGCGCCGGGCGGCGGCCAGCGCGCGCTCACGGACGCGGTCGTCGAAGTACGGGGCGAGGCCCAGCAGCGCGTCGTGGATGGACACCTCGCGCCACTGCAGACGCTCCTGGGGCAGCAGCCACCAGCCGCCCGGCGGCCTGGGCGCGGTGGACCCGAACCGGACCCGCGCCCACAGCGGCCCCAGCCGCCGGTAGTCCCGCAGGCTGCGCACCTGCGCCCGCACCGCCGGAAGCAGCCGGGGCAGGACGAAACCGGCGGAGCACAGCAGCGCGCCGAGCGAGGCCATCGGCGGGGCGACCTTCGTCGACAGCACATCCAGATCGTGCCCCGACCAACGCGCCACGACGGCCGTGTACTTGGTCAGCTGAAAGCCCACCACGTCCAGCAGCGAACCGGCCAGGATCAGCCGCAGCCCCGCCCGCAGCAGCCCGGTGACCTCACGGCTCCACTTGACGCACAGCACGCACAGCGTCAGCGTCGCCGCACTGTGCCCCAGCAGGTAGAGCAGGATCATCTCCCGCAGGTACGGCGTGTTGGCGTAGTAGGTGTCCAGGTCGGTGAGCCGTTCGGTACGGGCGTCGCCCAGTGCGAACAGCCCCACGATCGCGGCGATCAGCGGCCCGTACGCGGCGATGGTCCGCAGCACCATCCGCCGCACCCGCCGGGGAGGCCCGCCCTT
The DNA here is from genome assembly GCF_002155915.1 of Streptomyces thermovulgaris. Lineage (GTDB taxonomy): Bacteria > Actinomycetota > Actinomycetes > Streptomycetales > Streptomycetaceae > Streptomyces > Streptomyces thermovulgaris. Next base: position 32,997 of record NZ_MUME01000043.1, read on the forward strand.
CCAGTGGATCAGCAGGATCAGCAGCGAGCAGCTGTACGCGGAGAGCATCCCGTACGTCAGCGGCGCCCCGAAGTTGGGAATGCCGGTGAGCCGGTTCACCGTCGCCAGGGTCAGCGGCGCCGAGCACACGAACACCAGCGAGCCGAGCACGATCGCCGCACAGGTGGACACGGTCAGCGGATTGCGCAGGGCGGTGCGCGGCCGGCGCAGCAGGACGACGGCCGACATCCCGAAGATCCCGGCCGCCAGATAGACGACGAGACTCATCCGGACCACCCCCGCCGGGCCCCGTGGGCAGCCGCCCCCGGCGCGGCGGGACGCCCGGGGGGCGTGCGGCCCGGACCGTGTCGCGGCAGACCCGCTGCCGGCGGACCGTTCATGCCGTGCCCGTGGGGGTCGGGCCGGCGGGAACGCGGCGCGGGGCGACGGGCAGAGGAGCGGGCAGGGGCGCGGTCAGGGCGTCGGCGATGCGCAGCAGGGCGGAGGGGTCCGGGAGCCGGACGGCCAGGCGGGCGGGGGCAGCGGACGGCGGGACGGCGGAGTCGTCGCGCACCGCCGCGGCGATGACCGCCGCCCAGGCGACGGCCTCGGCGCGCTCCCGGTCGCCGGTCGCCTCCAGCACCGCCTCATGGGTCCGCTCGTACAGGGAGCGGTCGAAGGACGCGTCCAGATGGCCGAGCGCGTTGTGGATGCTGGTCTGCCGCCACATCAGCCGGGTGACGGGGGACGCCCAGCGCGGCCGGGGCAGCCGCAGCCGGCGGCGGGTGAGCACGCCGTCCAGCACCCGTTCCAGCGGCTCCAGCCGCGTGTACGCCCGCCAGGCCCGCCGCCACTCGGCCAGCCGGGGCCCGGCCAGCGGCACCAGGACGCCCACCGACGTCAGCAGCGCGCCCAGCCCGGCCGCGACCGGGGAGACGTTCGTCCCGAGCGCCGACCAGTCCCACCCGCACCAGCGGGCGACCACGGCGGCGAGCTTGGTCACGCTGTACCCGGCGCCGCACAGCGACCCCAGTCCCAGGATCAGCAGCCCCGTGCGCAGCCAGCCGTTCACCTCGCGCGCCCACCGCACCGCGGACACCGTGGTGACGCTGACGGCGGCGAGGTGCCCCACCAGGTACAGCACGATCATCTCGGCGATGAACGGCGTCGTCGCGTAGTAGGTGTCCAGGTCGGTGCGCCGCTCCACCGGCGCCTCGCCGAGCGCGAAGGTGACGGCGATGCCGATCACCACCAGCGTGTAGGCCACGATCCAGCGCCGCGCCACCCGGTGCACCCGCTCGCCGCCCCGCCAGTACACGATGAGGACCTGGGAGGCCGCGCTGTAGGCGGTGATCGACGCGTACGTCAGCGGCGCGGCGAGGTTCGGGACGCCGCTGAGCCGGTTGACCGCGCCCACCGTCGGCGGCGCCCCGAGGAGGAAGCAGGAGCCCGCCAGGCCCAGCACCGCGCAGATCGCCCGCAGATACGGATCGCGCCGGTGACGCAGCAGGTCCGGGGCCTTCACCAGCAGCCCCAGCCACAGCACACCACAGCTGACGTAGTTGATCAGGCCGCTCATCTTCCCCGAGTCCCGCGGTAGTTGAGCGCCGCCCCGATGCGTCCGGCCAGGTCCTGCGCGCCGTCGGCGCCGGCGGCCCCCGAGTCCGCCGGCTCCTCCAGCCAGGACCGCAGCCGACGGCCCATCAACATGCCGAACCGGTCGGCCTCCTGCTCGTCCGCCAGGCTGAAGTCGGTGCGCGCCGCCACCGGCCGGGGCGGCCCCGTGACGGGCGCGGCGTTTGCCGCGGCGGCCCGTCGGTGCATGTGCCACACCTCGTGGCAGAAGATCACGACCTGGTGCCACACGGCGGCCCGCTGGTCCACCACGACCACGTCCTGCTCCTCGCCCTCCAGCCACAGTCCGCTGGCGGTGTGCGGGGGGAAGATCTCCCGGCGGACCACGACCGGGCGGCCCCGCCAGGCGCTGACGGAGTCGACGAGCGCGGCGAACAGGGTCTCGGGGTCGGCGGGGACCGGTACCCGGATGGGGTCGATGAGCGCATCGGCCAGCCGCCGCATCTCCCTTTTCCTACGCACCGTCCTCTCCCGTCGCTCTCTCACGCCTGTCCCCATCATTCCCGGGCGCCGGGTGCAGGGAAAAGGTTTTCGCACCGCGCTCATTCACGGACGGACACATTCCCCGCCGGTGCCGAGGCACGCAGCCGCACCGCCGCGATGCGGTCGGGGTGGCGCAGCGCCCGGGAGACGGCGCCGATCTCCCGCAGCAGCTCCGTGGTGTCACGGTCGCCGTCGTCCTCGGACAGGTGCTCCCGCCGCTCCACGACGTCCAGGATCGCCACCGCGGCGGCCAGCGCCCTGGCCTCCTGCGCCGCGAACCCCAGCTCCAGCGCGGCCCGGTGCGCCCGCCGGTGCAGCTCCTCGTCGATGCGGCGGGCCAGCGGCAGCAGCACGTCGCGGATGAACGTCTCCCGCCGGGTCAGCCTGAGTTCGGGGCTGCCGCGCGGCAGCAGGGCCGTCCCCCGGCCGTTCACGGTCCGCATCAGCAGATACAGCGGCCGCAGCTCGTGGTGGGCGAGCCGCACATGCCAGCGGTCGTGCAGATACTGGCCGGCGTGCGGGAGGATGAACCCCACCGCGATCATGATGGCCGACACACAGGCCACCGGCGGCGCCACGTCCGTGCTCAGCCAGTCCAGGTCGTGCCCGGTCCAACGGGCCGCCACGGCGGTGAACTTGGAGGCGTCGAACAGCAGGTTGAGGCCGTAGCCGATGCCGAGCGACTTCAGTCCGCAGCGCAGCCACACGTCCAGTCCGTCGGTGCGCACCCAGTTCCACAGCACCCGCGAGGTGATGAGCACGGCCACGCAGTGCGCGACCAGATAGAGCACGATCATCTCGCGCAGATACGGCGTGTTGGCGTAGTACGTGTCCAGGTCCCGCAGCCGCTCCACGGGCACGTCGGCGAGCGCGAACAGCACCCACAGCGCGACGATCACCCCCGAGTAGGCCGAGACGACCCAGCGCGTGGCACGCCGGGTCGCGGCGGAACGGTCGGACAGCCCGTTCCGCCAGGCGATGATCAGCAGCAGACAGGCCCCGCAGAAGGCGGTGAGCAGCGAGTACACCCAGGGCGCCGAGATGTTCGGCACCCCCGTGACCCGGTTGGTCCAGCGGATCGTCGACGGTGCCACGAACACGAACACCGCGCAGGCGAGCAGCAGCAGCCCGCCGACCGCGCGCAGCATCGGGTCCTGCCACAGCCGGATGATCGTGGGCAGTTTGATCGCCAGCGCGGCGGTGAGCACCGCGGCCGCGATCCAGAAGGAGAGGGAGGACCGACCGGCCAGCACGGCGGGATCCAGGGCGAGCCGGACGGGCCCGGCGACCGCCCCGGCCAAGTCCATCACCACACTCCCCGCTCCTTCCGGTGCCTCCCTCCGGTCGGACAACTCGAGCCTACGCGGCTCGAGTTGTCCGCGTCAGGCAATCCGGTGACCGGGGGCGGACGGAAACGGCCGCGGTCCGCCGTGCTGTGCTCGTACGACGCCGGCCGGGGCGGCGTCCCGGCTCAGTGTCCCGGCGACTCCACCGGCTCCACCGGCACCCCGCCCGCCGCCGCGCCCAGCAGCGTCAGCCGCACCCGTCCCGGTCCCGACAGCGTGGTGAGTTCCGAAAGGACCGCCAGGGCAAGGGTGTTGGTGCCCCGGGTGCGCAGGATGCCGTTCGGCAGGACGAAGGTGCGCCGGCCCGTGCCGTTGATGTACTGGCCCATGTTCCAGCCGTTGAGGAAGATCTGCACACGGTAGGAGCGGTACCGGTCGTCGTCCAGGGTGAGCCCGACCGAGGCGTCCACGCCCGAGGGCACGTCCAGGGCGAAGGTGGTCCGGTACCAGGTCACGCCCTGCCGCCGCACGGCCCGGGGGAAGTCGACCCGCTCCCAGTCGTGGTCCGGGAAGCCGGGCAGGTGCCAGCCCTCCCGCTCCCCGTACAGCCCGCCGTTGTTCAGGGGGCCGCGCACCGGGTCGGGCGCCGCCGCGCCCTGGATCCGCCACCGCACCTTCGGGGTGCTCCCGCCGAAGGAGACCGCCGTCAGCCCGCGCGCCGCCTCGCGGGCGTCCTCCCGTGCCCCGTCCCGGCCGTGCTGCGTCCGCCGCACCAGCACCGACAGCACATGCCGGCCGGGCGTCCGCAGCCACGGGTCCACCGGGAAGACCGCGGTGTTCGTCCCGCTTCCCTTCCGGTGCGTGTCCGTGTCCGGCCCGGGCCTGCGGTGCGTGCCCAGCGGGTGGCCGTCCAGCCAGGCCATGAGCAGCCCGTGCGGGCCCGCGCCGTAGGTGAGGGCGACCGAGTCGACGCCGGTGGCGTCCGTGAACGTGCCCCGGTACCAGACGTCCCCGTGGGGGAAGCCGCAGGCGTCCGCGGACGGCAGCGACCGCCCCTTCGGCACGGGCGTGGTGCCGGGGGAGGGCGCCCGGTCGGCGACCTGCCAGTCCGTGTCGTCGAAACCCGGCCCGGCCTCGGGGTTCTCCGTGCGCATCCGCCAGCCGTCGAGCACGGGCAGCCGCACCTCGGGCACGCCGGGCAGCGGCGCGTGGACGCGCACGCTCTCCGAGCCGGTGACCGACGCCGGCACCGCCCGGCCGTTCCACGTCAGCCGGCTGATGCCGGGCGGTCCCCACACCTCCAGCCGGGTGGGGGCGACCGTGTCGCCGGTCAGATGCAGGGTGGAGCCGCGCACGGCGGCGGTGCGCAGCAGCGCGGGGCCGTGGACCAGCAGGGAGCCCTCCGGGGTGTCGTACGGCCACAGACGCATCGAGGTCGCCTCGTCGGCGAAGAGCAGCAGCAGCGGCCGTTCGCCGACGCCGTCCTCCACCCGGACCCCGATCAGTCCCCCGGCCCCGAGGGGAACGGTCACCCGCAGCAGGCCCCGGTCGTAGACGTACGCGGCCTGCCGGCTCAGCCGGGTGACCCGCGGTTCCTCGGCGTACTCCAGCAGCAGTCGCGCCATCTCGCCCCGCGGTCCGCAGAACACCGCGACGTCCTGCCGTCCGGCGGCCAGGAACAGCATCGGCTGCGCGGTGGAGCAGCGCACCCTGTGCCGCCCCAGCGTCAGTTCGGTGACCAGCAGCCGGGCGTCCCGGGCCGGCACGGTCACCGGCAGGTCGCTGCCGGCGGCGCGCAGCGTCGAGGAGACCTCCCGGTCGCCGTCGTTGCGCAGCACATGGACCCGGGCGCCGGTGTCCGGGTTGCGCAGGTGGTACGTCCTCAGACCGGGCACCTTCGCCCCGTCCGCCCGCTCCAGCCGGGCGAAGTCGGGGATGCGTTGCAGCATGTGCCCGATCTGGTGCACCGGGACCAGCCGCCCGGTGGGGCGCCGGCCCTCGTCGAGGGCGGCCCCGTCGTCGTACGGCGTGCGCACGGACGGCGCGGGCAGCCAGCCCCAGGAGGTGCCGCCGAAGGCCGTGCGGACCTGATGGGCCGTGATGCCGTGGGCGAGACGGGTCAGATGGAGGCTTCGCACCTGGGCCGCGTCCCGGGGGTGCCGCACCCCGGCGTGCCACCCGTCCCGGGAGGCGGCCGCGGCCCCGACCCAGGCGACGGACCGGCCGTCGCCCCCGCCGCCGTCCCCGGACCGCGGCGCGGCACCCGCCCCGCCGGTCCCGCCGTGCGTCCCGGGGTACTCCCGGGCGGAGGGGGACCGGTCCGGCGGGAAGGAGCCGTCGAAGCCGTGCAGCCAGCCGACCCGCTGGTCGCCGGAGGAGAAGGTCCCGGGGAGCAAGTGGCCGTTTCCGCCCTGGTCGTTGCGGAAGAGCGGCACGTCGATGCCGTCGGCGCGCACCTTTTGGTACAGGCGGTCCAGCCGGGCGCGCCCGTCCGCGCCGCCGTGCCCGTCCTCGATCCGGTACAGCAGCACCGTGCCCCTGCCCCGGGTGAACAGATGCCGGGCGGCGATGGCGTTCACCCGGCCCAGCCACTCCTCGACGTGCTTCAAGTACGCGGAGCCGGGGGTTTTGTCGCGGTCCTCGGCGGCCGTCAGCCAGCCGGGAAGGCCGCCGTCGGCCCCGGCGGCGTCGAGGCGGGGACCGGGCCGCAGGACGACATAGAGGCCGGTCTCGGCGGCCGTCCGCAGGAACAGGTCCAGATCCCGTACACCGGTGAAGTCGTACCGGCCCGGGGCGGGGGAGTGGTAGTTCCAGGCCACCTGGACGCTGACGGCGTTGTGGCCGTGTGCGCGCATCTTCTGCAGCACGTCCCGCCACAGGGAGGGGCTGGGCAGCCGGAAGAGGTGCATCTCGCCGGCCCACAGCACCAGCCGTCTGCCGTCGACCAGCAGCGAGTGGCGGTCGAAGCCGACGGTGTGCAGCCGTCCGTCGGCCCTCGGCGGCAGCGGCGGCGGGCCCGTGGGGGCGAAGCGCGCGAGGTGGGGCGAGGCCTCCGTCCCGGGACGGGCGCCGCTCAGGGCGAGTCCGAGCACGGCCGTGCCCGCGAGGGCGCTGAATGAACGTCTGCTGAGCGCCAAAGATGTCCTCCAGGGCGGCGATCGTACGGGGCGCGGCTGCCGTCATTCTCCTCGAAGCCCGATGCGCCGCGGACACACGAGGAGCACACGGGAGCGCACACGAGGAGCGCGGTCGCCGCGCTGCCGACCACCACGCTCCCCGCGCACCCCTCCCCGGTGGTGACCGATCCGCCTCGAGGCGAGAGCGTCATCGGCATTGCCACGGTGAACGGTTCGGCTGCCGGAAGGGCACCGCGGCCGTCGCCGTCTCCCCGGACGGCACCGCCTTCACGGTCACCTGCAGCGACTGCCTCGCCCAGGCCGGCGGCAACTCCGATC
>NZ_MUME01000043.1:39891-40235 GCF_002155915.1 Streptomyces thermovulgaris
GACGGCCGGTTCCTCCCCGGCAAGGCCGGCTTCATGACCATGGACTCCACGGGCGGGGACATCAGCACGGTCTACCACCTGGCCTGGAAGGAGTGCCCGGAGTCCTGAGACGGTGTCCCGCCCCGGCTATCCCACCTGCCCCATCCCCGCCGCGTTCGGCCAGTTCTGCGGGCTGGGCCAGCCCGTGGCCGGGGCCGGGGTCAGACCGGGGCCGTCCGAGGGCGGGGCGGTCATGCCGCGCACCTGGGCGGCCGTGAGGCCGCCGCGCGCGGGAACGCCCGGTGGGGTGGGACCGCTCGCGGCGGCCGCGGGAGCCGGCTGCGGGGCCGGTGCGGGTGCCGGGG
>NZ_MUME01000430.1 GCF_002155915.1 Streptomyces thermovulgaris
TTCTCCTTCCTGCTGCCGAGCCTGAACCGGGACCCGGAACCGACCGGCAGCGAAGAGCGGGCCTTCTACTTCTTGTTGCTGAGCAGCCGGTCGGAGGACAGCTCCACGACCGCCGTGTAACCGAGAGGAGCGGCCCCAGGCTGCGGCTCCCCCGCCGGGGTACGGCTTCCCGCAGCCCGGTGCGCCGGGGGCGCCGCAGCCGCCCGCCCAGCCGCCCACGGGTGCCCCCGCGGCACCGGCCGGCCCTCAGCCGGGGTACGGCTTTCCCCAGCCCCAGGGCGCCGCTCCCGCCCCGCCCGGCGGGTACGGCTTCCCCCAGCAGCCCGCTCCGGCGCAGGGGCAGCAGCCCGTCGATCCCCGGCTCGGCACCGCCTGGCCGCAGCCGGTGCAGCACGATCAGCGGCAGCCGCAGCCCGGGGCCGCTCCGCTCGGTTACACGGCGGCCGTGGAGCTGTCCTCCGACCGGCTGCTCAGCAACAAGAAGCAGAAGGCCCGCAGTTCCCGGCCGGTCGGTTCCGGGTCCCGGTTCAGGCTCGGCGGCAGGAAGGAGGAGGCCGAGCGGCAGCGGAAGCTGGAGCTGATCCGCACGCCGGTGCTGTCCTGCTACCGGATCGCCGTGATCAGCCTCAAGGGCGGTGTGGGCAAGACGACCACCACCACCGCGCTCGGGGCCACGCTCGCCAGCGAGCGGCAGGACAAGATCCTCGCCATCGACGCCAACCCGGACGCCGGTACGCTCGGCCGCCGGGTGCGCCGGGAGACCGGGGCCACCATCCGTGACCTGGTCCAGGCGATCCCGTACCTCAACTCCTACATGGACATCCGGCGGTTCACGTCCCAGGCGCCCTCCGGGCTGGAGATCATCGCCAACGACGTCGACCCGGCCGTGTCCACGACCTTCAACGACGAGGACTACCGCCGCGCGATCGACGTCCTGGGCAAGCAGTACCCGATCATCCTCACCGACTCCGGCACGGGTCTGCTCTACAGCGCCATGCGCGGGGTGCTCGACCTCGCCGACCAGCTCATCATCATCTCCACGCCGTCCGTGGACGGGGCGAGCAGCGCCAGTACGACGCTGGACTGGCTGTCCGCGCACGGGTACTCCGAGCTGGTGGCGCGTTCCATCACCGTGATCTCCGGTGTGCGCGAGACCGGAAAGATGATCAAGGTGGAGGACATAGTCGCCCACTTCGAGACCCGCTGCCGCGGGGTCGTCGTGGTGCCCTTCGACGAGCATCTGGCCACCGGTGCCGAGGTCGACCTGGACATGATGCGGCCGAAGGTGCGGGAGGCGTACTTCAACCTGGCGGCGATGGTCGCCGAGGACTTCGTACGGCACCAGCAGGCGCAGGGGCTGTGGATGTCCGACGGCAACCCGCCGCCGATCGCTCCCCCGCCGCTGCCGGGGCAGCCGCTTCCGGGTCAGCCCGCGCCGGGGCAGCCCCCCTACCCGGGACAGCACCCCTATCCGGGGCAGCCGGGACAGCCGGGGCAGCCGGTTCCGGGGCAGTTCGCTCCCCAGCAGCCCGCCCCGCCCGTCCCCGGTCAGCCGTACCCGGGACAGCCCCCCGTCGCGGGGCCGCAGCCCGGGCAGCCGC
>NZ_MUME01000431.1 GCF_002155915.1 Streptomyces thermovulgaris
GGCCAAGGGGGGACCTGGGGGGAAACGGGGGAACGAGGAAGCGCCGGTGCGGCGTGGTCCGCGGGGGACGCGGCCACGCCGCACCGGCGCTTGCCGTGCTTCGGCACCCCGTTCCCGGGAGCGCCCGCCGCGTTCTCAGGGGCGCCCGCTCACCCGCCCCTGCAGCAGCCGGGACAGCGCCGCGTGCACGTCGTCCAGGGAGCGCTCCGGCTGGAAGGCCTTCCAGTCCAGTGCGGCCACCAGCACCATGCCGACCAGCGCCGCCGCGGTGAGCGGCACGTCGATCTCCTCGCTGAACTCGCCGTTCGCCATGCCCTCGCGCAGGACGTCCTCGACGACGGCGACCGCCTCCTGCCGCACCACCATGAGGGTGGACTGCCAGGCCCGGTTGGTGCGCCACAGCTCGGCCACGTACAGCTGGGTGAAGGACGGGTAGCGGTCGATGAAGACCAGCCCGGCGCGCACCATCGCGTCCAGGGCGTCGACCCGGCTGCCGCCCTCCCGCACGGTCCGCTCGGCCGCTTCCCTGAGAGAGGCCGTGAGCAGCCCCACCCCGTGCCGCAGCAGCTCCTCGAAGAGAACGGACTTGCTGGCGAAGTTGTAGTAGACCGTGCCCTTGGCGACTCCTGCCCGTTCGGCGATCTCGTCCACGGTGGTGGCGGAGAACCCCTGCTCGGCGATGAGCGTGACGGCCGCCTCGTAGAGCTTCTGCCGGGTGGCCTCGCGGCGGGTGCTGCTGCGTTCCATGGCCCTGATTGTCACAGGTGCGGAGGTCATGGGTGCGGACTCCTCACGGGTGCGGAAGGGGAGGTCGGCGGCCCGGTCACAGGCTCAGCTCCGGATGCAGCCGGTTCAGCGTCCACACCTGCCGGCGCCGGGCCGCCAGCGCGGTCAGCGCGAGCGCGGCCGCCGTGAAGCCCGTCAGCACCGCACAGGCCAGCCACACCGGGCCGAGGCCGCCGCCCGTGATCAGTCTGCGCAGGGCGTCGACGACGTGGCTCATCGGCAGGAAGGGGTGGATCGCGTTGAAGAAGCCCGGGCTGGTCTGCACGGGATACGTGCCGCCCGCGGAGGTCAGCTGGAGCATCAGCAGGGCGAGGACCAGGATCCGGCCCGCCGGCCCGAAGCGGGCGTTGAGCCACTGGATGATCGCCCCGAAGCACGCCGCCACCAGGAACAGGAAGGCGATCGTGCCGCCCGCGCGCGCCATCTCCAGTCCGACCGCCCAGTGCAGCACCGCCATCAGGGCCGCCGTCTGCAGCACGCCGATCGCCGCCACCGGCAGCCAGCCGGCCAGTGCGATCCGCCAGGAGGAGGCACCCACGGCGAGGGCGCGCCGGTTCAGCGGCGGGATCAGCATGTACGCCACCATGGCGCCCACCCACAGCGACAGCGGAATGAAGTACGGGGCGAACCCGGTGCCGTAGTTCGGCGCCTGGTGCAGGGGCCGGGAGGTCAGCTGGACCGGGTCGGCCATGACAGCGGTGCGCCGGTCGCGCTCCTCCTTGTCGTAGTCGGGGATCCGCTCGGCGCCGTCGTGCAGCCCCCCGGCGAGCCTGCCGGAGCCGTCGACCAGCTTGTACATCCCGCCCTTGAGGTCGATGGCGCCCGTCTCGAGCCTGCCGACGCCCTTGTCGAGGTCGCTCGCCCCGGTCCCGGCCGTGCCGATCCCGGCGCGCAGCTTCTTCGCGCCCTCGGCGACCTTGACGGCGCCCTCGTTCAGCTTGTTGATCTTCCGGACGGCGTCGTCGAGGTCCTCGGACAGGTGCGGCGCGCGGTCGGCGAGCGCCCGGGCCCGCTCCTCCAGGGTGGCCAGACGGGCGTCGAGCTTCTTCAGGGTGCCGCTGTTGTCCGCGATCAGGGTGCCGACGTCGTCGGCGGTCTTCGCGGCGGTGGCGGCGGCCTCCTTGGCCTGCCGCAGGTCCGCGCAGGCGTCGTCCGGTGTCTCCGGCTCGTCGCAGCGCCGGGCGTGGACGCCGTCCAGGGCGGTGGAGGCGGAGCGGGCGTCCTCGGCGGTCTTCGGTGCCTGCTCGACCAGGGTGCCGAGGGTGCGGCGGATCGTCCGGGCCGAGTCGGCGACCTGCCGGGCGGAGTCGCCGATCGACTTCTCGTTCTTCCTCAGGAACGGGCCCACCGTGCCGTCGAGCGCGTTGATCTTCTCGGCCAGCGCCCGTGTGCCGTCGGCGACCTGCTGCGAGCCGGTCTCCAGGGAGCGCGCCCCGGTGTGGAGCCTGCTCAGCCCCTTGGACAGCTCGGACGAGCCCTTCTTGGCCCGGGTCAGACCGTCGGCGAGATCCCTGGAGCCCCGCTCGGCCTTGCCGATGCCGCCCTTGAGCCGGTCGGCGCCGTCGGCGGCCTCGACCGTCTTGTCGTGGATGTCGGAGAACGACACGAAGATCTTGTCCAGGTAGGACCGGGAGGCCCGGGTGGACGCGGCGGCGCGCACCTCGCTGAACACCGTCCGCGCGATCTGCCCGACGACGTAGTTGTTGGCGTCGTTCGTGTGGACCTGGAGGGCGCTGGTCTCGGGGGAGTCGCCCGCGCTGGAGGCGATCCGCCGGCTGAAGTCGGCCGGCATGGTCAGCGACAGGTGGTACGTGCCGTCCTCGAGGCCCCGGCGGGCCTCGGCGGCACTCACCTCGTGCCAGTCGAAGACCTTGCTCTTGAGCAGCTCCCGGGTGAGGTCGTCGCCGGCGGTGAGCCTGCGGCCGTCGACGGTGGCGCCCCGGTCGTCGTTCACGAGGGCGACGGGGATGCGGTCGAGGCGGCCGTACGGATCCCAGAAGGACCACAGGTACAGCGCCCCGTACAGCAGCGGCAGCACCAGCAGGGCGACCAGGGCGGCGCGCGGCAGCCTGCCGCGGCCGAAGCGCCTCAGCTCAAGAAAGGCCAGCCTGGGCGAGCGCATCGGCCTCCTCCTTCCTCGTCGTCGCCGGGTCGCGCGGTTCGCCGGCGGCGGGGCTGCCGGAGCTGCCGGCAGCGGGGGCGTCGGCAGCGGGGGCGTCGGCGATGGGCTTGCCGGGGGC
>NZ_MUME01000432.1:0-458 GCF_002155915.1 Streptomyces thermovulgaris
CGAGAGGACCCCGGCCAGGCGGGCACCGGCCGGCGGACGCGTCAGATCTGGCCCCGGCGCGGCACGGTGAACCGGTAGCCCTCGTCCAGCAGCCGCGGAAGGTAGGTGCGCAGCGCGCGGACGGTCTGCGTACGGTCGCCTCCGGCGTCGTGGGAGAGCACCACGACCCCGGAGCCCGCCCCGCGCTCGACGCGCCGGACGATCGTGCTGGTGCCCGGGGTGGTCCAGTCCAGGCTGTCGACCGTCCAGGCCAGCGGTTCCATGCCCAGCTCGGCCTCCACCTGGAAGACCGTCCGGTTCCAGGCGCCGTAGGGGGCGCGGAACCACTGGGGCCGCTGCCCGTACGCCTTTTCGATGATGTCGCAGGTGCTCTCCAGCTCCACGCGGATCTGCCGCCGGGTACGCCGGGTGAGCAGCGGGTGGGTCCAGGTGTGGTTGCCGACGGTGTGTCCCTCGTC
>NZ_MUME01000432.1:577-725 GCF_002155915.1 Streptomyces thermovulgaris
TCAGGGGCTCGTGCGGCCGGCTGCCGCCGGTCATGGGCAGGAGGCGGTAGGCGGAGGGATTGAAGGAGCGGCGCGCCGGGGGGCCCGCGGCAGGGGCGGGTCCGGGCCCGGAGGAGCCGGAGAGCAGCAGGCCGACCGTGCCGGCCGC
>NZ_MUME01000433.1 GCF_002155915.1 Streptomyces thermovulgaris
CTCCCCCTCGGGCTCGTCCGCGGACTCGGGTTCCTCCTCGGCCTCGCGGCCCTCCCGGTCCTCGTACTCGGCCTCGCCCTCGATGGTCCTCTCCTCGCCGGCCTCGCCGTCCTCCCCGGTCTCGCCGGCCTCGCCGGTCTTCGGCACGGCGCCGGCGAGCTGGTCGCGGACCTGCGAGGTACGGCCGTGCAGCCGGTCGGCGAGCGCGGTCATCTGCCGTTCGACCATCGCGCCCGAGGCCGCCTTGCCCACCCCCCGCAGGTCCTGGCGCAGCTGGTCCCCGATCTCCTTGATCTGGGGGTTGTCCTTCAGCTGCTGGTTGACCAGTTCCGCGACACGGCCCGGGCCGAGGTTGAGCTTCTTGCCCGCCACCATGCTGCCCACGGCGAGCGCGAGTTTGGCCTTCTTCGTCCGTCCCAGGAGGTATCCGGCCCCGATCGCGAGGCCGAGTCCCATTCGGTTCATCGTGCCGTCCCCTCACCTGATCCCGCGCCCCCGTGCATGCCGGTCTCCAGCCGGTCGAGAAGTTCGTCCTCCTGGCGGTCGAACTCCTCCTCGGTGATCTCTCCCGCTTCCAACTGCTGCTCCAGCCGGGCCAGTTCGGCCCGTACGGTGGCGGGGTCGTAGTAGATCCGCTCCGCTTCGCGGATCACCTGCCGGATTGCCCAGGCACCGCCGCGTGCCGGAGCGAGCGGCAGCAGCAGCACCTCGGTGATGAGTCCCATGGCCTTCACTCCGCTCCCGCGTCCGCGCCCGTGGCGGTGCCCGCCGGCTCGGCGGGACCGAGCTCGACGAAGCTGTACGGCGGCAACGGGCCGTTGACGCGCAGTTCGAGATGGGGCAGGTCCTCGCGGGCCTGCTCGACGGCGGCCAGGAACCGTTCGGCCCGGTCCCGGACCACCAGGAAGGAGGCGTTGACCAGCCAGCCGGTGGACTGCGGGCCCTCGCTGACCGCGGCGGCGGCCGGCTCCAGGGCGCGCACCACCGCGGCGGCGTCCTCCGCCTCACGGGCCTGCACCGCGGCCGCCACCAGTTCGCCGAGCCTGATCTTGTCGTCGTAACTGCCGCCGCCGGCCTTCCGGTTGGCCTCCGCCAGGGAGCGGAGCTCCGCGTTCTCGGACATCACGCGGCGCAGGACGGCCTCCTCGACGTGGCTGCCCTTGACGTTGTACTCGACCTTGCCGTCCAGTTCCCGCAGACGCTCCCCGTAGTGTTCGGCGCGCTCGTCGAGCACCGCGACGACGGCGTCGTCGTCCGGGGCGGCGTTGCCGAACCGCATGGGCAGCACACAGCCGGCCGCGCCGACCTCGGCGAGCACGTTCTGATGGGCGAGCAGGTCCCTGCGTTTGGGGCGCAGGCTCTCGGGTGCGTCGCTGACGATCGCCGCCAGCTCGCCCGCCTTGAGCACACGGATCTCGCGCGGCGGGTCGCCCACGCCGCTCAGGTCCTCCGGCAGCGCGGGGTGCGAGGCGGAGACGATCCCGTAGACATATGTGCTCACTCCCGCTCCTCCCTCCTGCGCGCCGAGCCGGCCCTGCGCGCCTTCGGCCGGGACTCGCTCTCGCTCGCATGCTCCTCACGGGCCTCCTTGAAGGCCTCGGAGACCGTCTGCGCGGCGCCGGACAGCGCGCCCTTGGACTTGCCGCGCGCACCGGACTCGGTGACCTCGCCGACGATCTCGGGCAGGCCGGGGCTCTTGCGCGGCCCGGCCTCCAGGTCGAGGCGGTTGCACGCCTCGGCGAACCGCAGATAGGTGTCCACGCTGGCGACGACCACACGTACGTCGATCTTCAGGATCTCGATGCCCACCAGGGAGACCCGCACGAACGCATCGATCACCAGCCCCCTGTCGAGGACGAGTTCCAGTACGTCGTAGAGGCCGCTGCTGCCGCCCCCGCCGCCGGACGTCTGTGCCGGGACAACGGTCATGCCGACCGCGCCTCCTTGTCTGTGTGGGGAATTGCTGGTGTGGGTGCGGGCGGGCGGCCTAGCGGCCGCCGGACCGATGTGCGTCGGCCCGCCCGCGTTCGTAGCGGCGGAGGCGTCGGTAACCGGTGAGCTGTCCCTCGGGGTCGAGTTCGACCAGATAGCTCGCCATCAGGCTCATCGTGTCGGGCACCCGGGCGAGCTCGAGGACCTCGATCTCCAGGGACCAGCCGTCCTCCGTCTGCTCGAAGGAGGTCACGGACTCGGCGCTCAGACCGGTCAGCTCGGCGAACTGGGCCCGCGCCTCGCGCAGCACCTCCATCGGTTTGGGCCGGTGCGCCGCCGTACGGTTGTCGTCCTTGCTCGGTGACTCCTGCCTTTGCCGTGGTTCCGGTGAGTCCTGCGATGTGTCTCTTGTGTTCGCCATGGCCACCTCTCTCCTCCGGGTGGCCGCAGCTCCGTCGGCCAAACCTTCGTGGACGGAGGTGTCCTCCGGGCCTTCGTGTCCTTCGGGCTTTCGGGTCTTCGTGTCCTCCGGCGGGGAGGGGCCGTCCGCGCGCGGCGGGCGTGCCTCAGCCGCGCAGCGCGTGGAGGCGGCGCCGGGCCGGGCCCAGGGCGCGGCCCCGGCGCGGCACACCGGCCCAGGGGTCGGTACGGGCCTGGTCGACCGCGTCGGCGATCGTCCAGCGGCGGGAGCCGAGTTCCGGGTCGTCGAGCTGGTCCCAGGAGACCGGGACGGCGACGGGCGCGCCGGGCCGGGCCCGCACGGTGTAGGGGGCGACCGCGGTCTGGGCGTAGCCGTTGCGCTGGACGTCCAGGTAGAGACGGTCGCCGCGGTCCTTCTTGCGGGCGGCGGTGGTGAGCCGGTCGGGATGGTCGGCGGCGAGCAGTTCGGCGACGTCCCGGGCGAAGTCGCGCACCTCGTCGAAGTCGTGGCGTCCGTCGAGCCGGACGGTCACGTGCAGGCCGCGCGATCCCGTCGTCATCGGCGCCGACGGCAGCCTCAGCTCGTCGAGCAGCTCCTTCAACTGCCATGCCGCCTCCCGCACGGCCGCGAAGGCGTCCTCGGGGGTCCTTCCGGGCCGCCCGGACGCCGAGGGAGGGTCGAGGTCGAAGACCATCAGGTCCGGCCGCTCGGGGTGCCCGGTGCGGGACAGCCAGCGGTGCAGGGTCAGACAGGCCTGGTCGGCGAGGTACACGAGCGTGGCGACGCTGTCGCAGACGGTGTGCGTGACCGTGCCGCCCTCCTTGGCGACCTCGGCCCGGGTGATCCAGTCCGGGTAGTGCTCCGGGGTGTTCTTCTGCATGAACGCCGGGCCGCCCAGGCCGTCCGGGTGCCGCTCCAGCATCAGCGGGCGGCCCCGCAGGTGCGGGAGCATGAAGGGCGCCACGGACCGGTAGTAGTCGACCAGGTCGCCCTTGGTGTACTCCTTGGCGGCGCCGTCGCCGCCCGGGAAGAGGACCTTGCCCGGCCGGCTCACCTCCACCGTGCGCCGGCCGGCCCGTACCCTGCGCACCCCGTCGCTCACGGCACCACCGCCGTCCCCACCAGCCGCCGTGCGGAGGCCGCGATCGACTCCGCGTCGATGCCCGCCGCGTGCAGCTGCTCGGCGGGCGAGGCCGAGCCCGGCATCGTACGGACGGCGAGCCGGACCAGGCGCGGCACCGGACGCCCGTCGAGGAAGGCGTCGAGCACCGCGTCGCCGAGGCCGCCCTCCTCGCGGTGGTCCTCCACGGTGAGCAGACAGCCGGTCTCCTCGGCGGCCCGGCGCAGCGCGGCCCGGTCGACCGGCTTGACCGAGTACAGGTCGATCACCCGGGCCGCGATGCCGTCCTGGCCGAGGGCGTCGGCGGCGGCGAGCGCCTCGTGGAGGGTGACGCCCGCGGCGACGATCGTCATCCGGTCCCGGTCGGAGGCGCGCAGCACCTTGCTGCCGCCGACGGGGAAGTCCTCCTCGGGGTCGTAGATCACCGGGCTCTCCCCGCGCGAGGTGCGCAGATAGCGGATGCCGTCCAGGTCGGCCATCTCCGCGACGAGCCGGGCGGTCTGGTTGGCGTCGCACGGGTACAGCACGGTCGATCCGTGGACGGCCCGCATCATCGCCAGGTCCTCCAGGCCCATCTGGCTGGGGCCGTCCTGTCCGATCGACACCCCGGCGTGGGAGCCGTTGAGGTTGATGCCGGAGCCGCTGATGGAGGCCATCCGGATGAAGTCGTGGGCGCGGGTGAGGAAGGCCGCGAAGGTGGAGGCGTACGGCACCCAGCCGCGCCGGGCCATGCCCACCGCCGCCGCGACCATCTGCTGTTCGGCGATGTAGCACTCGAAGTAGCGGTCGGGGTGCTTCTTGGCGAAGAACTCCGCACGGGTGGAGTCGCCGACCTCGCCGTCCAGGGCCACGATCTCGCCGCGTGCGGTGCCGAGCGCGGCGAGCGCCCGCCCGTAGGCGTCGCGGGTGGCGACCTGGTCGCCCTTGTCCCAGCGGGGCAGCTCGAGGCTGCCGTTGCCCACGGCGCGCAGAAGGCGGGCGGAGTCCGGCAGGTGCACACGGACGCGGAGGTCGCGGACGCCGCCGAGTTCCTCGATCGCCTCCTCGGCGTCCTTCACCGGCTTGCCGTGCAGGCCCTCGCGGTCCTCGGTGGCCCTGACGCCCTTGCCCTTGAGGGTGCGGGCGATGATCGCGGTGGGTTGCCTCCTCGTGGAGACCGCCTCGCTGCAGGCGCGGTCGACGGCGTCCACGTCATGGCCGTCGACCTCGATGGTGTGCCAGTCGAAGGCACGGAAGCGGCGGGCGTAGGCGTCCAGGTCGTGGCCGTGGCGGGTGGGGCCGCGCTGGCCGGCAAGCGCCTGGACCACGCCGACTACCGCGTATGGGTGCTGTGCGGGGACAGCGAGCTGGCCGAGGGCTCGGTCTGGGAGGCCGCCGAGCACGCCGGGTACGAGCACCTGGACAACCTGATCGCGATCCTCGACGTCAACCGGCTCGGCCAGCGCGGCCCCACCCG
>NZ_MUME01000434.1 GCF_002155915.1 Streptomyces thermovulgaris
CATGCGGTTCACCGGCCTCGCACAGTTCTGCATCGTCCGTCCTCCTGCCCTGGTCTGCTCGTCCCGTCCTGTCTCCGGCGAGGCCGGTGAACCGCATGGGGCGGTGGCCGGTGCGGTCGGCGCAGCCGATGAGGCCGATGAGAAGGACGCGGCGGACCAGGGGGCTGACCGCCGGCACGGGGATGACCGGCAAACAGGTGCTGATGACGGAGCTCGCCGTCGTGGGCGGGCTGGTGCTCGCCCTGCTGATCAGGGAGGTGCCCGGACTCGTCCGCGAGATCCGCATCTGGCGGATGGTCGGGTTCGGGCCCGGCCCCCGGCGCCGGAGCTGACCGCACGCCGCAGGGCTGCGCAAGGGCGGTGCACCGCGGCACCGTGTCCCGCGGACGTCTTCTGCGCCTTCCGGTCCTGTGCTCCGGCTTTCCTCCGGCGCGGCCCCGCGCCCCGCGGCTCAGCGGTTCACGGTCTGCATGCCGGCCTCGTCGTAGCGCTCCCCGGCGGGCTCGGGAAGCTCGGCGTCGATGCGTGCCAGGTCGTCCTCGGTCAGCACCACGTCGACCGCCGCGGCGTTCTGCTCCAGATAGGTGCGGCGCCTGGTGCCGGGAATGGGCACCAGGTCCTCGCCCTGGGCCAGCACCCAGGCGATCGCCAGCTGCGCCGGAGTCACGCCCTTCTCCCGGGCGATCTCCTTGACCTTGGCCGCGAGCCGGAGGTTCGCCTCGAGGTTGTCGCCGGTGAAGCGGGGGCCGCTGCGCCGGAAGTCCCCTTCGTCGAGCTCGTCGGGGGAGGAGAACCGGCCCGCGAGGAAACCGCGGCCCAGCGGCGAGTAGGGGACGAACCCGATGCCCAGCTCCCGGCACACGGGCAGCACTTCCTCCTCCACGTCGCGCGTCCACAGCGAGTACTCGGTCTGCACCGCGGTGACCGGGTGGACCGCGTGTGCGCGGCGGATGGTCTCCGGTGCCGCCTCGCTCAGTCCGATGTGGCGCACCTTGCCCTCCGCGACCAGCTCGGCCAGGGCGCCGACGGTCTCCTCGATCGGCACACGGGGGTCGACACGGTGCTGGTAGTACAGGTCGATGCAGTCGGTGCCCAGCCGTTCGAGCGAGCCGTGGACGGAACCGCGCACATGCTCGGCCGAGCCGTCCTGCGGACCGATCGTGCTCATGTCGCCGGGCACCGCGTGGTCCATCCGGTAATTGAACTTGGTGGCGATCACGTACTCGTCGCGGTGCCCCGCGACGGCCCGGCCGACCAGCGACTCGTTGGTGAGGGGGCCGTAGAGCTGGGCGGTGTCGAGGAAGGTGACTCCCAGTTCCCGGGCACGCCGGACGGTCCTGATGGCCTCGTCCTCGTCGGGGGTCCCGTAGAAGGCGGACATCCCCATGCAACCGAGGCCGATGGCCGACACGTCGAGGTCGCGCAGCCTGCGCTGCTTCATGTGTTCCAGCCTTTCCCTGCGGCGAGCGGGTACGGGCGGTGGTATCCGCTCGCCGTGTACCCCGTTGCCGCGCGGCATCGCCTCCGTATCCGATGGCCCATTCGGTCCGCGCCGGATTGCGGACAGTGACCGAGCGAGGAGCATGGGTGAGGGGAAACGGTCCTCCGAAAGCGTGCCCTTCCGGGTGAGCGAAAGGTGACAGCATGCCGGTATGCACCACGCGTGACGGGGTCGAGATCTTCTACAAGGACTGGGGGCGAGGACGCCCGGTGGTCTTCATCCACGGCTGGCCCCTGAACGGGGACGCCTGGCAGGATCAGCTCAAAGCGGTCGCCGACGCCGGGTACCGGGGCATCGCCCACGACCGCCGGGGGCACGGCCGCTCCACCCCGGTCTACGACGGCTACGACTTCGACACGTTCGCCGACGACCTCAACGATCTGCTGACCCACCTCGACCTGCAGGATGTCACGCTGGTGGCCCACTCCATGGGCGGAGGCGAACTCGCCCGGTACATCGGCCGCCACGGCACCGGACGTGTGCGTTCGGCCGTCCTGCTCTCCGCCGTCACACCGCTGATGCTGCAGGGCCCCGACAACCCCGAGGGCGTCCCGCAGTCCGTCCTCGACGACATCAAGGCCGGCATCCTCAAGGAGCGCTCGCAGTTCTGGAAGGACACTGCCGAGACCTTCTTCTCCGCGGACCGCCCGGACAGCAAGGTCACCCAGGGCAACAAGGACGCGTTCTGGTACATGGGCATGGCGCAGACCATCGAGGGCGCCGTCGCCTGTGTCGACGCCTTCGGCACCACGCCCTTCCACGACGACCTGAGGAAGTTCGACGTTCCCACCCTGGTCGTGCACGGCGACGACGACCGGGTCGTGCCCATCGACGCCACCGCCCGCAAGACCGTGCAGATCGTCCCCGACGCCGAGCTGAAGGTGTACGAGGGCGCCAGTCACGGCCTCGCCATGGTGGACGGCGACAAACAGCGCTTCAACCAGGACCTGCTGGACTTCCTCTCCCGCTGACCTGTCGGCGGGCTCCGCCCGCCCGGCGGGACCGGGCGGGCGGAGCCCGCCGTCGCTCTGCGAGGGGTGAGGACGCCCCGGGCGGGCAAGGGCCCGCTCCCGGGGCGTTGCGCGCGTCGGCGAGGGCCATGCGCGGACGCGCGGCGCGGGCCCCGTGCTCGGGCACCGTCGCGGCAACACACCTTCGGCACGGCCCCGTTCGTCTTCTGTCCGCCCTCTGCCGCCTTCTGCGGCGCCCTCCGGCCGGACACGCACGGGGCCGAACCCGCGGGCAGCACCGGCGCCACCCGCCCTTCCGGCTGCGGCCGCTCCTCGCACGAGCGTTTCCCTCAAGTGCTCCTTCGCTCCTGCTCGCTCCCTTGCCGC
>NZ_MUME01000435.1 GCF_002155915.1 Streptomyces thermovulgaris
AAGGCAGGAAGTGCGGGGGCTGCGGCTGTCTGCAGGGATGCTTCTAACGCGCAGGTGGGGCCGGCGACTCTTGAGGGCATAGGGGAACTCCCTGATCCGTGGTTGTGCACGCCCGCACACTCTGAGTGAGGGGCGATACGAGCGTGGCAACCGCGTGCAGACGGCTCCACCCCCAAAGCTCCCTCGGGATCGGGAGAGAGGTTGACCCTCTCCCTCGGACATTCCCCGGATCTTCCTCGGAACCGATAAGTACCTTCTACGCAGGGCAACTTGTAGAAGACAGCGTTCTATCGTCGAGGCAATGATGCGCTCGGCGGAGGGAGTGGGAGACGCCGTGTTGTTCTTCCGGTACGTCTGCGAAACCCGTGGCCTACGGCATCCCGACGACTTCCTGGCGAAGTACCGCGAGACTGCTGCACGGTTAGGACTCAAGAATGCGGATGAGCCGGCCCCAAAGACCATCGAAGGGTGGCTCTACGAGGGCCGGAAGCCGCAACGAGCCTTCCGTCCGGTCATCGTCGAGATGCTGGGCTACAGCATCGAAAACCTGTGGGTCGATGTCCCCGAAGGCAGCACGCCGCCATTCGTTCCACTCGCGGGCGCATCACCGACTACACCCCATGCCCATGCCGGTGTGGGGTTGGACGACATGAAAAGGACGGGTGCGATGGCTGTACGACGCGCGAAGGATTTCCTCCTGGGAGCCGACCGCGAGCGTGTGGGCGAGGACACTCTCGGTCTGCTCGATGACGAGGTGCAGCGTCTCGTCGCTGCATACCCGCGCGAACCTCTGTCGGCGATCTGGGACGATCTGCTGGAGACCCAAGAGCAGGTCTTCCGCCTCCTGGAGGGCGGCAGGGTCCGTCCGTCGCAGTTGCGCGACCTGAATGTCAAGGGCGCCGTGTTGTCCTTTCTGGTGGCAAAGGGCCTCAACGACATGGAGGTCCCGCATCAGGCCATGACCATGACCCGAGTCGCGGCGGCCTGCGCCAAGGAAGCCGAACACCCCGGCCTGGTCGCACTCGCCGAAGGCCTCAAGTCGCTCATTGCCTACTGGGCGGACAAACCCGAGGACGCCTACCACTATGCCTGCCGGGGAGCCGCGATGGCGGAAAACCTGCGCGGAACCGTCGGCCTGTGGCTTCTTGGCCTCCAGGCGCGTGCCGCCGCTGCACTCGGTGACGAGGAAACAGTACACACCGCCAACCAGGAGGCAGCCGATCGACGGGAACATGTAATCCACGACGACCTGG
The DNA here is from genome assembly GCF_002155915.1 of Streptomyces thermovulgaris. Lineage (GTDB taxonomy): Bacteria > Actinomycetota > Actinomycetes > Streptomycetales > Streptomycetaceae > Streptomyces > Streptomyces thermovulgaris. The sequence continues at coordinate 1,254 of NZ_MUME01000435.1, forward strand.
ACGAACTCGGCGGCTTGTTCTTCTACGCCCCGGAAAAAACAGCTCTACTACTCCGTGGAGGCGGAGGTCCTTCTCGGCCGTGGCAACGCACAACTCGTCTCGCAGGCAGAACAGGCCGTGGAAGGTTTCAGCGACCCCAACGCCC
>NZ_MUME01000436.1:0-175 GCF_002155915.1 Streptomyces thermovulgaris
TTCTGGAGCGGGTGGGCAAAGCCCCCAGCGGCAGCGTCAGCGCAGGAAGTCCTGGGCGATCTGCTCGCCCACCCGCTCCAGAAGGGGACCGGCGTCGGCGACACACCGGGAGACGTCCGGCTCGATCCGGGTGAGGGCGTAGGCCCGGCGCATACCGGCCCGCTCCAGGTCCTCC
>NZ_MUME01000436.1:254-3227 GCF_002155915.1 Streptomyces thermovulgaris
CCGGGGCGAAGCCCAGCACCTCGAGCACGACCTCGATGCCGGGCCGGAAGCGCGCCCCGAGGAGCAGTGCCCCGTATCCGACACCGCCCGCCGCCCCCGCGCCGGGCGACACCGCGCACTGCGCGGCCCGCGCCCCCACCGCGCCCTCCAGCACTCTCACGAAGTGCGCGAGCGCCGCGTCCAGCGTTCTCACGTCCTGCGGCGAGGCGCCCTTCTGCGGCCCGTAGACCGCCGCCGCGCCCTTCGGTCCGGTCAGCGGATTGTCGACGTCACTGGCGAGCACGAGCTCGACGGAGCCCAGCCGTCCGTCCAGCCCGGACAGGTCCGCCTCGGCCAGCTCCGCCAGTCCCTGGCCGCCGGGCTGCACCGGTTTGCCGTCCGTGCCCAGCAGCCGCGCCCCGAGCGCGGACAGCATCCCCGCGCCCCCGTCCGTCGTCGCGCTTCCGCCGACGCCGAACACGATCGTCCGCGCACCCGCGTCCAGCGCGGCCCGCAGCAGCTCCCCGGAGCCGTACGTGGACGCCTCGAGCGGTGCGAACACGCCCGCCGGCAGCCGCCGCAGCCCGCTGGCCTCGGCCATCTCCACGACCGCCGTGTCGCCGCGCAGCGCGAACGCGGCCGTCACCTCGTCCCCGAGGGGACCCGTGACCCGTACCTCCCGGCGTTCGAACCCGGCCGCGACCGCCGCGTCCACGGTCCCGTCGCCGCCGTCGGCCACCGGCAGCGCCTCCACCTCCAGGTCCGGCACGACCCGGCGCAGTCCCGCCGTCACATGCTCGGCCACCTGCACGGCGGTCAGCGATCCCTTGAACTTGTCGGGGGCGACCAGCACCCTCCGGGTGTCGTGCACCGCGGCGTCCGCCACCTCGCCTTCCCCTCCCTCTCCCGGATCCCTCTCCGGCCCCGTGCGCCGGGGTCGGCCGCGCCGCTGCGACCCTAACCGGCGGCGGCCTCCACCGCCGGCTCCGCGCGAACGTCCCGGAACCGGATAGACCGTTTTCATGACCTCTGTGCGCACCGATGCGGAACTCGCCGACCGCGTCCTCGGCGGCTGGCTGGGCCGTATCGCGGGCAACATGCTCGGCAAGCCGGTGGAGCAGGGCGAGGTGTGGACACGCGACCGCATCGACCGCTATCTGCGCAGGACGGCCGCGCTGCCGCTCACCGACTACCTGCCCGAACCTCCCGCCGACGACGACGGCCCGGCCCTGCGCCCCGAGTGGCGCGACTGCGTCCGCGGCCGTGTCCACGGCAGCTGCCGCGACGACGACATCGACTACACGATTCTCGGCCTGCACCTGCTGGAGACGCACGGCTTCGCCTTCAGCACCGAGCAGGTCGGCGATCTGTGGCTGCTGCGGCTGCCGTATCTGCAGACGTTCACCGCGGAGCGGGCGGCGTACCGCAATCTGGCCAACGGCCTCAAGCCGCCTTTGACAGCCACGTACGACAACCCGTACCAGGAGTGGATCGGCGCCCTGATCCGCGCCGACATCTACGGCTGGACCAGCCCCGACGCCCCGCGCCGCGCCGCCGACCTCGCCCGTCGTGACGCGGTGCTGTCCCACACCGGCAACGGCGTCTACGGCGCCCAGTGGGCGGCGGCCCTGATCGCGGCGGCCTTCACCGCCCCGACCGTCCGCGCCGCCGTCGACACCGCGCTCGCGGTGATCCCGCCGGGCAGCCGCCTGGCCCGTACGGTGCGCCGTGTGGTCTCCCTGCACGAGGCGCACATGTCCTGGGAGGACGCCCTGGCCACGCTCACGGACGAGACCGCGGGCCTCCACTGGATCCACGTCGTCCCGAACGCCGCCGTCCTCACGGCCGGCCTGCTCTACGGCGACGGCGACTTCACCCGCACCCTCGCGCTCACCGTCCGCGGCGGCCTGGACACCGACTCCAACGGTGCGACGGCCGGCTCGGTGGCCGGCGTCCTGACGGGCGCCGACGCCCTTCCCGCCCAGTGGAAGGACCCCCTGGAGGACACGGTCCGCAGCGCGGTCTTCGGCTTCGACGGGGTGCGCATCAGCGAGCTGGCGGACCGGACCCTGCGCCTGGTTACCCTTCCAGGGTGACTGCTTCCGACTACGCCGCGTACATCGCCGGGCTTCCTCGTGTCATCGCCAGTGCCGCCGCCCTCTGCCGTGACGAGCAGGGCCGGGTGCTTCTCGTCGAGCCGAACTACCGGGAGGGATGGGCGCTGCCGGGCGGCACGGTGGAGTCCGACGACGGCGAGACCCCGCGCCAGGGCGCGCACCGCGAGACGCTGGAGGAGATCGGCCTCGACCGCCGGATCGGCCGGCTTCTCGCGGTCGACTGGGTGCCCCGCATGGGGATCCGCCCGCCGCTGGTGGCGTACCTCTACGACGGCGGTCTCCTCACCGAGGAGGATCTCAAGGCGATCCGCCTGCAGGAGGAGGAGCTGCTGTCCTGGCGTCTGGTCCCCCGTGACGAGCTCGCCGCCCATCTGCCGGACGTCACGGCCCGCCGCGTCCTGGCCGCCCTCGACGTCCTGGACAACGGCACGGGCCCGGCCGAGCTGGAGAACGGCCACCGCGTCGGCTGACCGCGCGGCGGCCCGGACCCCACGCCCGGTCCTGCGCCGGGCACCGCCGTCTTCGCGCGAGGAGCAGCGAGAACGGCACATCCGAGTACCCGTACTCATGCGCGGTGTCCGCTGCGGCAGCACGCTGCCCGCATGCGCTCACGCACGCACTCAGGGGAAAGAGCCGTCCGCGGACGGGACGGCGGTGGACGGGAAACGGGTGGATGAGCCGAAGGGGCCGTCCGCCGGCCGGCAGATCGGCGTCTGCGTGGCCCTGCTCCTCGTCGACTTCATGCTCATCGTCTGGTCGGCGTACGCCGTGGGGGTCGCAGCCTGGGCCGGCAGCTTCGACAGCAGCACCGCGGCGTCGAGCACGTCGGAGGCGGCGCTGGTGGCCCTGCTGCTTCCGGGGGGGTGCCTCTATGTCT
>NZ_MUME01000437.1 GCF_002155915.1 Streptomyces thermovulgaris
CGCCCGCACCCGCTCCGCCGCCGTCGCCGAACAGGGCCTGCGCCGCACGGACGTCCCCCGCTTCTTCCTGGTCGGCGTCGTCTGGGACGACCCGGACGCCGAGCTGCACGGCAGCGTCCGGATCCGCACCCGCTCCGCCGCCACCGGCACCTGGTCCGACTGGCAGGACCTCGACCCCCGTCACCACGCCGACCACGGCGCCGACCCCGGCACGGCCGAGCGCGCCACCGGGGCCGTGCGCGGCGCCACCGCCCCGCTGTGGGTGGGCGAGTCCGACGGCGTCGAGGTGCGGGTGCGCGCGGACACCGGGGCCCCCGGCAAGGACGCGGCTGCCGGCCCGCCGGCCGCGCTGCCCTCCGGTCTGCGCCTCGAACTCGTCGACCCCGGCGACACGCCCCTGCCGCAGGACTCCCGGGCCGGCGCCTCACATCCCGGCGGGCCGAACGGAAAGGCCGCAGCGGCCTTCGGGGGCCTTGCGGCCGACGCCCGGCTCGTCCCTCCCGGCGCCACCTGGACCCCGTCCGGCCGCGAGGACGCCCGGCACGAGCCGCTCGCCCGGCCCGGCGGCGAGGCGGCGGAACGCCGGGGCGCCGGACCGTACACCGGACCGCGCCCGCCCATCGTCACCCGCCGCGGCTGGGGCGCGGACGAGTCGCTGCGCAACGGGGGGTTCGTCTACTCCGCGACGGTCAAGGCGGTGTTCGTCCACCACACGTCCTCGGGCAACAACTACAGCTGCGCACAGGCCCCGTCGCTCATCCGCAGCATCTACCGCTACCACGTCCAGAGCATGGGCTGGCGCGACATCGGCTACAACTTCCTCGTCGACAAGTGCGGCACCATCTACGAGGGCCGCGCCGGCGGCGTGGCGAGGGCGGTGCTGGGTGCCCACACCGCCGGGTTCAACACCAACAGCGCGGGCATCGCGGTCCTCGGCACCCACGACACCTCCGAGCCGCCCCCGGCCGCCGTGACGGCCGTGGCGCAACTGGCGGCGTGGAAGCTCGGTCTGCACGGGGTGAATCCGAGTGGAAAGACATATCTGACGTCCGGGGGTGGCAACCTCTACCAAAAAGGAAAGAGCGTACGCCTGGACGTGATCTCCGGCCACCGGGACGGATTCTCGACCGACTGCCCCGGCCGGCGGCTCTACGACAAGCTGGGCGCGATCCGTTCGGCGGCGGCACGCTACCAGGGACGCTGAAGGGGGGAGCCGGGACGGGGGGAGAAGTCTCAGGGCTCCACAAAGCTGTGCGAACACGGCTGCATACACTGGCCGGCCGAGGACTGATCGGCCGGTCCCGGCAGGAAGCAGAGACGACAGGTGACGGAAGCGATCCTTCTGGTCGGCGGCAAGGGCACCCGGCTGCGCCCGCTCACGGTGCACACGCCCAAGCCCATGGTGCGGGCGGCGGGAGTGCCGTTTCTCACCCATCAGCTGGCGCGGGCGAAAGCGGCGGGGATCGAGCACATCGTGCTCGCCACCTCCTATCTGGCCGAGGTCTTCGAACCGTACTTCGGCGACGGCTCCTCGCTCGGACTCCACCTCGAGTACGTCACGGAGGAGGAGCCCCTGGGGACGGGCGGCGCCATCCGCAACGCCGCCTCACGGCTGCGCTCCGGCCCCGACGACCCGGTCCTGGTCTTCAACGGCGACATCCTCACCGGGCTGGACATCCAGGCACTGGTGCGCACGCACGAGGAGACGGGAGCGGATGTCTCCCTGCATCTGACGAAGGTGACGGACCCTCGGGCCTACGGACTGGTCCCGACGGACGACACGGGCCGTGTCCTGGCCTTCCTGGAGAAGCCCCAGACCCCCGAGGAGATCGTCACCGACCAGATCAACGCGGGGGCGTACGTCTTCCGCCGCTCGGTCATCGACACCATCCCGCAGGGCCGCCCGGTGTCGGTGGAGCGCGAGACCTTCCCGCAGCTGCTGGCCGCCGGGGCCCATCTGCAGGGCATGGTGGACTCCACCTACTGGCTGGACCTCGGCACCCCCGCCGCCTTCGTGCGCGGCTCCGCCGACCTGGTCCTCGGCCGTGCCCCCTCCCCGGCGGTCCCCGGCCGCTGCGGCGACCGGCTGATCCTGCCCACGGCCGTCGTCGCCCCCGACGCCAAGCTGACCGGCGGCACGGTGGTCGGCGAGGGCGCGTTCGTCGCCGAGGGGGCCCAGGTCTTCGGCAGCACGATCCTGCCCGGCGCGGTCATAGAGCCCGATGCCGTCATCACCGACTCCCTCATCGGCACCCGCGCCCGCATCGGCACCCGCTCCGTCCTCACCGGCACCGTCATCGGCGACGACGCGGTGGTGGGCGCCGACAACGAACTGCGGGAGGGCGTGAGGATCTGGTGCAACGCCCACATCCCGGCGGGTGCGGTGAGGTTCTCCTCGGACCAGCCGTCGTAGGCGGGCCGCCCCTCCTCCGCGCCCCTTCCGCGCGTGCTCCCATGCGCGTCTGCGTGCGCGCACCGAAGGACCCGGGGCGGCACGGGCGGGCGGACCCGCCGCCCGTCCCGGCCGCGGAACGCCGCGGCCGATGCGGGCCGCGTCACAGGCGCCCGACGTGCCCCTTCGGCATCCGCGGCCCCCGCCGCCCCGGCACCCGTCCGCTCAGCAG
>NZ_MUME01000438.1 GCF_002155915.1 Streptomyces thermovulgaris
CCGGCCGCCGTATCTCCAGGCTGCCGAGGCTCTGCGGGACGCGATCCTGAACGGCGAGTTCCGCCCCGGCGAGCGCCTGCCCTCGGCCAACGTGCTGCGGGACCGCTTCGGCGTCTCCAGCTCCACCGTCCAAAACGCCCTGCGCGTGCTCAAGCAGGAAGGACTCGTCTACTCCCAGCTCGGTCGGGGCAGCTACGTCAGCGTCTCCGCAGGCCAGAGCGCCGGCCCAGATGACGACGACCACGGCGACGCCGAGTCCGAAGGCCCGGACTGGCCGGTCGACCTCATCCGCAACGAAGACAGCCGCCCGCCGTACGTTCAGGTGGCCGACATCCTCCGCCGCGAGATCGAGGAAGGCACCTATCCGCCCGGCTCCCAGCTACCCCCGGCCCGTGAGATCCAGGAGCGGTTCCAGGTCGCCAACTCCACCGCGCAGAACGCCTACCGGAGCCTCAAGCAGGCAGGACTCGTGTACGCGGTCAAGGGGCGCGGCGTCTTCGTACGCCCGACTCCGGAACCGGGCAAGCACCACGGGCCGATCACCAACTACCTGCTACGGGAACAAGTCGACCGCGAGGCCCGCGCCTCCGCCGCCGAGTTCGCCGACCTCACCGATGACGACCTGCTGGAACGGGAAGCGGAGCTGGACCAGCGATGGGCCACGATCCGCGAGGAGCACCAGCGAGTCTTCAACGAGCGCCGGAAGATCAAACGCGAGAAGAGCCGACGCGGCCTGTTCCTGCCAGCCCTCCACGACGACGATGCGGACCCGGACATGTCGCCACGCGAGAAGCTGGAGGCCGCACTGGCCGAGTCGGGGAAGCGGCGACAGCAGCGCCCTTGACGGGAAGTCCGGCAGCTCAGCCAGGGGAGTTCCATGGGACGAGCTGTTCAGAGTTTCTTTACTTGATCCAGGGGAGTTCCATGGGACGAGCTGTTCAGAGTTTCTTTACTTGATTTACTTGATCAAGCGATGCGCGACACCGGAAAGGTGCAGGCGGGAAGTGGCGGTACTTCAACTTATGTAGCGAATCCCGCCAACTCTGATGCCTATCGGAAGCAAGCTGCGCCAGGATCGATCTACGTTGAGTTCGATGTGCCGTGCTCTTGCCTGAAGCCTGCCGGTAAACCTGGGTGGGCTCAGATACCCGGGCCTCAGCATCCGATTTACGCGAAGCTAAACGCCAAGCGTGGACTTCCGCCGCCGGAGATGCCTTCATTCGAGAACCTCAGGATTGTCGACAGAAAATGAAAGAACCCCTGCTTGACGCCCTCAAGGCACTAGTCGATGAGGCGCGTCCTAAGCTTGAAGGATCCGGATTTGCGCTTGAGTTGTTCGAGTCTCCGGAGCGCGCGGAAAAGAAATCATTCGGGGTCTACATGGAGAGAGGGGGAAGAGGGTTCTACCTGACGGTCTGGGAATCAGGCGAGGTTCAGGTGTCGGCTGTTGACTACGACGTCAACACTTCCCCCCACGAGAGACATTTGTCCGACGTGCATGTCGGCCGGTTGGAGGCAGAGTTCGAGAAGCTAGTCGACTGGGTCTCTGGGAGTGGTGGCCGAAGTTGAACCAGTTCGATCCCCAACCGTCAAGCACGTGATGGCATACGCGAAGCCCCGCCGGTTCCGGCGGGGCTTCTGCGCAGGATGACGGCAGTATTTGACGGCAACGTCAGCGGACGGAGACCGTACCTGGGGAGACATCGAGGGCGGTGCTGAGGGTGTCGATGGCGTCGCGCTGGAGGCGGAGCCTCACGTGGGCGTAGACGGTGGCGGTGACGCCGATGTAAGGGCTGTCCCGTAAATG
>NZ_MUME01000439.1 GCF_002155915.1 Streptomyces thermovulgaris
CCGGCCGCCGTATCTCCAGGCCGCCGACGCGCTGCGGGACGCGATCCTGAACGGCGAGTTCCGCCCCGGCGAGCGCCTGCCCTCGGCCAACGTGCTGCGGGACCGCTTCGGTGTTTCCAGCTCCACCGTCCAGAACGCCCTGCGCGTGCTCAAGCAGGAGGGACTCGTCTACTCCCAGCTCGGTCGAGGCAGCTACGTCAGCGCCTCGGTCGGCCAGAGCGCCGGCCCAGCTGACGACGACCACGGCGATGCCGAGTCCGAAGGCCCGGACTGGCCGGTCGACCTCATCCGCAACGAAGACAGTCGCCCGCCGTACGTTCAGGTGGCCGACATCCTTCGTCGGGAGATCGAGGAAGGCACCTATCCTCCGGGCTCCCAGCTGCCCCCGGCCCGTGAGATCCAGGAGCGGTTCCAAGTCGCCAACTCCACCGCGCAGAACGCCTATCGGAGCCTGAAGCAGGCAGGACTTGTGTACGCGGTCAAGGGGCGCGGTGTCTTCGTGCGCCCTGCTCCGGAGCCGGGCAAGTATCACGGGCCGATCACCAACTACCTGCTGCGGGAGCAGGTCAACCGCGAGGCCAGCGCAGCCGCGGCTGAGTTCGCCGACCTCAGCAATGACGAGCTGCTGCAACGGGAAGCCGAGCTCGACCGGCAATGGGCCACGATCCGCGAGGAGCACCAGCGAGTCTTCAATGAGCGCCGGAAGATCAAACGCGAGAAGAGCCGACGTGGCCTGTTCATGCCGCCGCTCCATGACGACGACACCGAATCGGACGTGTCGCCGCGCGAGAAGCTGGAGGCCGCACTGGCCGAGTCGAAGAAGCGGCGACAGCAGCGCCCCTGATCTCCAAGCTGACAGATCGGCCAGTGGGTTGTCGGATCCCAGCTGATGCCTGACGTTCTGGTCCCAGGTGATGCTTGACGGTGGGCCTAGGTGTTCTGTCCACG
>NZ_MUME01000044.1 GCF_002155915.1 Streptomyces thermovulgaris
CAGCATCTCCCGCAGCTCGGCCAGCGCCTGCCGCCCCATGTCCCCCACCAGAGCGGCGTTCTTCACGGCCTTCTCCGGATCCTTCCGGGCCACCGCCTGCAACGCGGCCGCATGCACCACCATCAGACTCACCCGGTGCGCGACCACGTCGTGCATCTCCCGCGCGATCCGCGTCCGCTCCTCACGACGAGCCCACTCGGCCCGCTCCTCCGCCCGNNCCAGCAGAACCGGCGGCGCCGTCAGCCCGAGCGAAGTGGTGACCGCGGCGAACGGCACGAACCAGTTCCCGACGGTCAGATCCGCCCGCGCCGCGTCCTGCCGCACCTGCAGGAACGTCACGATCATCGTCGCGAGCAGGGTCATCCCGGCCAGCACGGCGACCACCCGGCGCGGCACCTCGTACGCGGCCAGGGTGTAGAGCCCGACGAGCCCCATCAGAAGACCCATCTGGGCCGGAGTGACGGCGATCACCACCAGCACCACGGCAACGGGCCACCGCCGCCGCACGAGCAGCACGGAACCCGCGAGCACCCCGAACACGACCCCCAGGGCCGTCGGAATCCCCGCCTCCCGCGCGAACGGCACCCCCTCGAGCCCGCACTCCACCGCGGACACCAGCGCAAGGCCCCCGTCCAGCGCCGCACCACGCCACCGCGTCCACCACCACGGCCCGGTCGGGGCCGTGGCGCGGTCTTCCCCCGTCGTGGTCATACCCCCAGACTACGGGCGGCCGTTCCGGCCGCTCCGCCCAGTTCCGGGCACGGAACCGGATCACATTCCGTAATCGCACAACAGCGGAACCGGCCGAAATCCCTCGAACTGCTGAACCATCCCCCGTTCGACCCCGGAGGCGAACATTCCGCCCGGACGGTATGTCCATGGCACATGCACAAGGCAAGTACGCCGACTTCGAAGGCCTCCGGGAACGGGCGATCGCGCTGCGGCGCCAGGGCTACAGCCTCCGGCAGATCCGCGACGAGCTGAAGGTCCGCAACAACGACATCCTCAGCCAGCTGGTCAAGGGCGAACCGCCGCCGGCGTGGACGAAGCGCCCGAACGCAAAGGACGACATGCGCGCGAAGGCACGGGAGCTGCGCCTCCAGGGCTGGACCTACGACCAGATCGAGGCCGAGCTGGGCTGCTCACGGAGCTCGGTGTCGCTGTGGGTGCGGGACCTGCCGAAGCCGCAGCCGCGGTACACGCCGGAGGAGCAGCGTGCGCTCATGCGCGAAGGACTGGCGCGGAAGCGGGCCGCGGACCGGAGAGAGCGCGAGGACATCAAGCTCGCGGCCTGCCGAGAGATCGGGGAACTGTCGGACCGGGATCTCTTCGTGGCCGGAGTGGCCCTCTACTGGGCCGAGGGCGCAAAGAGCAAGCCGTACGACCGACGCGAGCGGGTCGTCTTCGTGAACAGCGACCCGGGAGTGATCCGGGTGTACCTCGCGTGGCTGGATCTGCTCGATGTGGACCGGTCCCGTCTGTCCTTCCGCGTGCTCATCCACGAGTCGGCGGACGTCGACGCAGCACACCGCTTCTGGGCGGACGTCGCCGGCATCGACACCTCGGTCTTCATGAAGCCGACCCTCAAGAAGCACACCCCGAAGACGGTCCGCAAGAACACAGGGGACGGCTACCACGGCTGCCTGGTCGTCGGCGTGGCCAGAAGCGCTGAGCTGTACAACCGGATCGAGGGCTGGTGGAACGGAATCGTTGCCCAGTCTCAGGTACGTCTCCGGTAAGGTCTGAAGCGCTGTCCCCCGTGGTGTAACTGGCAGCACACTGGTTTTTGGTACCAGCAGGACAGGGTTCGAATCCTTGCGGGGGAGCTCACAGCTCACAAGACCTGGGTTCGGGTCCTGACCCCTGAAGGGTCAGGACCCGTTCCTGTCTCGTCGCCCGAATGCCCCCGGTATCCTGCGGTTGTCCAACCCCCACCCATCCACAGCCGAAGGGCATTCCGTGAGCGCCATCTGCCCGGCAGCCGTCATCGTTCTCGCAGCGGGTGAGGGCACCCGTATGAAATCGGCCACACCGAAGGTCCTGCATGAGATCTGCGGCCGTTCCCTGGTGGGTCATGTGCTCGCCGCTGCGCGTGAGTTGAAGCCGGAGAATCTGGTCGTCGTCGTCGGGCACGCGCGGGAGCAGGTCACCGCGCATCTGGCGGAGATCGACGCCGAGGTCCGCACGGCCGTGCAGGAGCAGCAGAACGGGACCGGGCACGCGGTCCGCATGGGGCTGGAGGAGCTCGGCGGGTCCGTGGACGGGACGGTGATCGTCGTCTGCGGGGACACGCCGCTTCTGACGGGTGAGACCCTGCGGAATCTTGCCGCCGTGCATCACTCCGACGGCAATGCCGTCACCGTGCTCACCGCCGAGGTGCCGGATGCGACGGGGTACGGCCGGATCGTGCGGGACGAGGTCAGCGGTGCGGTGACCGCGATCGTGGAGCACAAGGACGCGACCGAGGAGCAGCGGGCGATCCGGGAGATCAATTCCGGGGTGTTCGCGTTCGACGGTCGGTTGCTGGCCGATGCCCTGGGGAAGGTCCGGACGGACAACAGTCAGGGTGAGGAGTACCTGACGGACGTGCTCGGGATTCTGCGTGAGGCGGGTCACCGGGTGGGTGCGTGCGTGGCTGCCGATCACCGGGAGATCGCGGGGATCAACAACCGGGTGCAGCTGGCGGAGGCGCGGCGGATTCTCAATGACCGGTTGCTGACGGCTGCGATGTTGTCCGGGGTGACGGTCGTGGATCCGGCGACGACCTGGGTGGATGTGTCGGTGACGTTCGAGCGGGATGTCGTCGTGCATCCGGGGACGCAGTTGTGCGGGTCGACGCATTTGGGTGAGGGCTCGGAGGTGGGGCCTCACAGTCGGCTGACGGACACGCGGGTCGGGGCCGGTGCGCGGGTGGAGAACACGGTGGCTGTCGGGGCGGTGGTCGGTCCGGGGGTTTCCGTGGGTCCGTACGCGTATCTGCGGCCGGGGACGGATCTTGGGCCGAAGTCCAAGGTGGGTACGTTCGTCGAGACGAAGAACGCGTCGGTGGGTGAGGGGACGAAGGTTCCTCATCTGTCGTATGTCGGGGACGCGACAATCGGCGAGTACACGAACATCGGTGCGGCGACGGTGTTCGTGAATTACGACGGGCAGAACAAGCATCACACGACGGTGGGTTCTCACTGCCGGACGGGTGCGGACAACATGTTTGTTGCGCCTGTCACAGTGGGGGACGGTGTCTATACGGCGGCCGGCTCGGTGATCACGAAGGATGTGCCGCCGGGTGCGCTGGCCGTGGCCCGTGGTCAGCAGCGGAATATCGAGGGTTGGGTGGCTCGTAAGCGTCCGGGGAGTGCGGCGGCGAAGGCGGCCGAGGCGGCTGTCCGGGAGGCCGGGGGCGAGGGCTGAGGGGGAACGGCTGCTCGAAATACGGCGTACCGTGATAAGTGCGCACACGCGTGTACCCCACCATGCTCCGAACACCTTCTGAGGAGACACTGCTGTGACCGGGATCAAGACGACCGGCGAGAAGAAGATGATGTTCTTCTCCGGCCGCGCCCACCCCGAGCTTGCCCAGGAAATCGCCCAGGAGCTGGGTGTCGAGGTCGTCCCGACGAAGGCGTTCGACTTCGCGAACGGGGAGATCTATGTGCGGTATCAGGAGTCGGCGCGGGGTGCCGACTGCTTTCTGATCCAGAGCCACACTGCTCCGATCAACAAGTGGATCATGGAGCAGTTGATCATGATCGATGCGCTGAAGCGTGCGTCGGCTCGTTCCATCACGGTGATCGTGCCGTTCTACGGTTATGCGCGGCAGGACAAGAAGCACCGTGGGCGTGAGCCGATCTCGGCGCGTCTGATCGCGGATCTGATGAGGACGGCGGGTGCGACGCGGATTCTCGCCGTGGATCTGCACACGGATCAGATCCAGGGGTTCTTCGACGGGCCGGTGGATCATCTGTTCGCTCTGCCGCTGCTGGCGGACTATGTGGGCAGCAAGGTGGACCGTTCGAAGCTGACGGTTGTGTCTCCGGACGCCGGCCGGGTGCGGGTGGCGGACCGCTGGTGCGACCGGCTGGGTGCGCCGCTGGCGATCGTGCACAAGCGGCGTGATCCGGATCTGGCGAACCAGGTCACGGTGCACGAGGTCGTCGGTGATGTGAAGGACCGTATCTGTGTCCTGGTGGATGACATGATCGACACCGGTGGCACGATCTGTGCTGCGGCGGACGCGCTGTTCGCGCATGGTGCGGCGGATGTGATCGTCACGGCGACGCATGGTGTGCTGTCGGGGCCGGCGGCGGATCGGCTGAAGAACTCGCGGGTGAGCGAGTTCGTGCTGACGAATACGCTGCCGACGCCGAGCCAGTTGCAGCTGGACAAGATCACGGTGCTGTCGATCGCTCCGACGATCGCGCGTGCGGTGCGTGAGGTGTTCCAGGACGGCTCGGTGACGAGTCTGTTCGACGAGCGGTGACGGTCGTTCCGTAGTGCCGTAGATCGTTTTGGGGTCGGCCTCCCGCTCTGAGTACACTGCTGCAGTTGCTCGGCGAGGGAGGCCGTACTCGTGATCGGGGTGCGGCGGTCCGTTATCGACGCGCTCTTCGTAGCAGGCTGTTCGGAGCCGGGCGACTGCGTCCGTTTTCCGTCTACTTCTACGAGGAGTGATGAGCATGTCCGAGGTGAAGATCGCCGCCGAGACGCGCACCGAGTTCGGCAAGGGTGCGGCGCGTCGTATCCGTCGTGCGAACAAGGTTCCCGGTGTGCTGTACGAGCACGGCATGACCCCGATCCACCTGACGCTGCCGGGTCATGATCTGCTGCTGGCGCTGCGTACGCCGAACGTTCTGATCTCCCTGGACATCGACGGCAAGACCAACGAGCTGGCGATTCCGAAGGCTGTGCAGCGTGACCCGCTGAAGGGTTTCCTGGTGCACGTGGACCTGCTGCGGGTCAAGCGTGGTGAGCGGGTCGTCGTCGAGATTCCGGTGGTGGCCGAGGGCGACCTGGCTCCGGGCGGGAACCTGCTGGAGCACGTGCTGTCCTCGCTGCCGGTGGAGGCCGAGGCGACGCACATTCCGGACACGCTGCCGGTGTCGGTCCAGGGTCTGGACGCGGGTGCGTCGGTCCTGGCCAAGGACATTCCGCTGCCGCAGGGTGTGAAGCTGGCGGTGGATGAGGACACTCCGGTTCTGCAGGTTCTGGCGTCGCAGACCGAGGCCGCGGAGGGCACGGAGGAAGAGGGCGCCGAGGCCTGAGTCCGGCCGTCGTCGTTTCGTCAGCCGCTGTTCCCGTCGGGGGCAGCGGCTGGCGCTGTATTTGAGGAGATCTGGACGTGACGACCCCTGCGAATGCTCCCTGGCTGATCGTCGGGCTGGGCAATCCCGGACCGGGGTATGCGATGAACCGGCACAATGTCGGGTTCATGGTGGTGGATCTGCTGGCCGATCGGATGGGGGGTCGGTTCAAGCGGGCGACGAAGGCTCAGGCGCAGGTGGTGGAGGGCCGGATGGGTCCTGTGGGGCCGGGCAGCCACCGGGTGGTGCTGGTGAAGCCGATGTCGTACATGAATCTGTCGGGCGGGCCGGTGAATGCGCTGCGGGATTTCTACAAGGTGCCGCTCGACCGGATCGTGGTGGTTCATGACGAGTTGGACATCGGGTACGGTGCGCTGCGGCTGAAGCGGGGCGGCGGTGACAACGGGCACAACGGCCTGAAGTCGCTGACGAAGGCGATGGGTCCGGATTATTACCGGGTGCGGTTCGGGATCGGGCGTCCGCCGGGGCGCATGCCGGTGGCGGACTATGTGCTGAAGGATTTCTCGGCGGCGGAGCGCAAGGAGCTGGACTACTTCGTGGACCGGGCGGCGGATGCGGTGGAGTGTCTGCTGGCGGAGGGGCTGGAGCGGGCGCAGAACACGTACAACTCCTGACTTGTCGTCTCTTTGCTCCCTCCGAAGTTGACCGCTCGTAGGGGTATGGCCAATGATCCCCGCCATGCCTGCCGTCACCGCTTCCCGTACTCGTCAGGCCTCGCACGCCGTGCTCCGGTTCGGTCTGGTCGCGGCGATGGGTGTGGTGACGGCGTTGATCCTGATCGCGGGGGTGTGGGCGTCGTGGGACGCCGCGCCGTACGTGATGCTGACCAAGGGGCGTGAGCACGGCACGGTCACGGTGACGGACTGCTCCGAGGACACGTGCACGGGGCCGTACACGCCTGTGTCGACCGGGTCGACGCCCCGGGAGCGGGTGGTGATCGCCCGTACGGCGGCGGTGCGGGAGGGGCAGACCTACACCGTCATCGTCAAGCCGGGGACGGACGAGGTGCTGCGTTCGGGTCCGGCCGGGATTCTGCACGCGTGGGCCCCGCTGGGCGGTGCGCTGCTGCTGGCCTCGGTGGTGGTGGCGGGCGGGCTGCGCCGGCCCCGGGTGGCGTGGGTGCTGGCGGGGGCGGGGGTGGCGTTGCTGACGGCGGTGTCCCTGACGGTGTGAAGCGGCTCCGGCGCTCTTTTGGCCCGGGCTGCTTCCCGGTCCGGGCCGTCCGGGTTCCTCCTGCCGTGTCTGCGCCGGTTGCCTCTTCCGGCCCTTCCTCGGCCCTCCTCCCTCTCTTCATGACACATAGGAGCCACCGGGCCCTCGTGGACGCGCAGGTGCCCCTGAGCCCGGGTGCGGGGCTCAGGGGCACCTGTGGGTGTCGGGCCGGTGTCGTGTGCCGGCCGGGTGTCGCCGGGCCGGGTGTCAGCCGGTGTTGCGCATGCCGGCCGCCACGCCGTTGACGGTCAGCAGCAGGGCCCGGGAGAGCAGCGGGTCGGGTTCCTCGCCGGCCGCCGCGGCGTCGCGCTGCCGCTTGAGCAGGGCGACCTGGAGGTAGGAGATCGGGTCGAGGTAGGCGTCGCGGATGGCGAAGGTCTGCTTGAGCACGGGCTGGTGGTCGAGGAGTTCCTTCTCGCCGGTGACGCGGAGCACCTCGCGCACGGTGAGTTCGTGCTCGGCCCGGATGCTGTCGAAGATGTGCTTGAGGTGGTCGGGGACGAGGGTGTCGACGTAGTGCCGGGCGATGCGCAGGTCGGTCTTGGCGAGGGTCATCTCGACGTTGGAGATGAAGTTCCGGAAGAAGTGCCACTGCTCGTACATCTCGTCGAGCACGGTGTCGAGGCCGGCTTCGCGCAGGGCCTTGAGGCCGGAGCCGACGCCGTACCAGCCGGGGACGATCTGCCGGGACTGGGTCCAGCCGAACACCCAGGGGATGGCGCGCAGTCCGTCGAGGCCGGCGCCGGAGTCGGGGCGGCGGGAGGGCCGGGAGCCGAGGTGGAGGTCGGCGAGCTGGTCGACGGGGGTGGAGGCGAAGAAGTACGCCGGGAGGTCGGGGTCCTCGACGAGCTTGCGGTAGGCGGCGTGGGCGGCGTCGGAGACGACGTCCATGGCGGCGTCCCAGCGGGCGAGGGCCTCGACGGACTGGCGGGGGGCGGTGTGCAGGGCGGAGGCCTGCAGGGTGGCGGCGACGGTCAGTTCGAGGTTCTCCCGGGCGAGGGAGGGGAGGAGGTACTTGTCGGAGATGACCTCGCCCTGTTCGGTGACCTTGATCTCGCCTTCGAGGGTGCCCCAGGGCTGGGCGAGGATGGCGTCGTGGGTGGGGCCGCCGCCGCGGCCGACGGTGCCGCCGCGGCCGTGGAAGAGGCGCAGGCGTACGCCGTAGCGGTGGGCGACGTCGCGCAGGCGGCGCTGGGCGCGGTGGATCTCCCACTGGCTGGTGGTGATGCCGCCGAACTTGGAGGAGTCGGAGTAGCCGAGCATGACCTCCTGGACGTCGCCCCTGAGGGCGACCAGGCGCCGGTAGGAGGGGTCGGAGAGCATGTCCTCCAGGAGGGTGTCGGCGGCCCTGAGTTCCTCGGTGGTCTCCAGCAGCGGCACGATGCCGATCTTGGCCCAGCCGGCGTGGAGGTCGATGAGGCCGGCCTCCCGGGCCAGCACGGTGGCGGCGAAGACGTCGTCGGCGCCCTGGCACATGGAGATGATGTAGGACTCGATGACCTCGGGTCCGAAGACGTCCAGGGCTCGCTTGATGGTCTCGAAGACGCCGAGGGTCTTGGCGCCGGCCTCGTCGACGGGGGCGGGGGTGGGGG
>NZ_MUME01000440.1 GCF_002155915.1 Streptomyces thermovulgaris
AGCTGTGTATTAGAGACAGCTCCCCGGAGGACCCCCTGAACCCCACGGGCCCTGCCGGGGACGAACGGGATCCCCCTCCATCTCTCGTACGATCCCGCTCCTCCCCTGGTCTGATCTTCCACCCCTCGACGCGTGCGAGCGCACGACCGCACGTAACGTCGGAGGCATGACATACACAGACGCGGGCGCCGAGTTGGACCCCACGCGCCCCGTGTCCGTCGCCGCGACGACCCGGGCGACCGGACTGACCTCCGCCGAAGTCGCGGAACGCAGAGCCCGCGGCGAGATCAACGACGTCCCGGTCCGCAGCAGCCGCTCCCTGCTCGAGATCGTCCGCGCCAACGTCTTCACCCGGTTCAACGCGATCATCGGCGTGCTCTGGGTGATCATGCTCGTGGTCGCGCCCATCCAGGACAGCCTGTTCGGCTTCGTGATCGTCGCCAACACCGGCATCGGCATCATCCAGGAGTGGCGGGCCAAGAAGACCCTGGACTCCCTCGCCCTCATCGGCGAGGCCCGTCCCACGGTCCGCCGCGACGGCATCGCCACCGAGGTCGCCACCTCGGAGATCGTCCTGGACGACCTCATCGAGATCGGCCCCGGCGACAAGATCGTCGTCGACGGCACCTGTGTCGAGGCCGACGGCCTGGAGGTCGACGAGTCCCTGCTCACCGGTGAGGCCGACCCCGTGGTCAAGCGGCCCGGCGACCCCCTCCTGTCCGGCAGCTTCGTCGTCGCCGGCAGCGGCGCGTTCCAGGCGACCAAGGTCGGCCGCCACGCCTACGCCGCCCAGCTCGCCGAGGAGGCCTCCCGCTTCACGCTCGTCCGTTCCGAACTGCGCAGCGGCATCTCCACCATCCTCAAGTACGTCACCTGGATGATGGTCCCGACCGCGACCGCCCTGATCATCAGCCAGCTGGTGGTGAAGGACAACGAGCTGAAGGAGTCCATCGCCCGCACCATCGGCGGCATCGTCCCCATGGTCCCCGAGGGCCTGGTCCTGCTCACCTCCGTCGCCTTCGCCGTCGGCGTGATCCGGCTGGGCCGCAAGCAGTGCCTGGTCCAGGAGCTGCCCGCGATCGAGGGCCTGGCCCGCGTCGACACGGTCTGCCTGGACAAGACCGGCACCCTCACCGAGGGCGGCATGGACCTCACCGAGCTGAGGATCCTGGACGGCCACGACGAGACGTACATCCGCAAGGTCCTCGGCGCCCTCGGCGAGTCCGACCCGCGTCCGAACGCCTCCCTCCAGGCGATCATCGACGCCTGTCCCGAGAACGACGAGTGGCGCTGCGTGGAGTCGCTGCCCTTCTCCTCCGCCCGCAAGTACAGCGGGGCCAGCTTCGAGGGCAACGGCGAGTCCAGCACCTGGCTGCTCGGCGCCCCGGACGTCCTCCTGCCCGACGACGCGCCCGCCCTCGCCGAGACCGTCCGGCTGAACGAGCAGGGCCTGCGGGTGCTGCTGCTCGCCCGTGCCACCCGTGACCTGGACGACCCGGACGTCGCCCGGACCGTCGTCCCCGCCGCCCTCGTCGTCCTGGAGCAGCGGCTGCGGCCCGACGCCGCCGACACCCTGCGCTACTTCGCCGAGCAGGACGTCCGCGCCAAGGTCATCTCCGGCGACAACGCGGTGTCCGTCGGAGCGGTCGCCGCGAAGGTGGGCCTGGACGGCGCCGTCGTCGACGCCCGGAAGCTGCCCGCCGAGCGGGAGAGGATGGCCGAGGTCCTCGACGAGGCCACGGTCTTCGGACGGGTCACCCCGCAGCAGAAGCGGGACATGGTCGGCGCCCTGCAGTCGCGCGGGCACACGGTCGCGATGACCGGGGACGGCGTGAACGACGTGCTCGCCCTGAAGGACGCCGACATCGGCGTGGCGATGGGCTCGGGCTCGGAGGCCACCCGGGCCGTCGCCCAGATCGTGCTGCTGAACAACAGCTTCGCCAGCCTGCCGGCCGTGGTCGCCGAGGGGCGGCGGGTCATCGGCAACATCACCCGGGTCGCGACGCTGTTCCTGGTGAAGACGGTCTACTCGGTGCTGCTGGCGGTGCTGGTGGTCTGCTCGCAGGTGGAGTACCCCTTCCTGCCCCGCCATCTGACCCTGCTGTCCACGCTGACCATCGGCCTCCCGGCCTTCTTCCTCGCCCTCGCCCCGAACAAGGAACGCGCCACGCCCCACTTCGTGCGGCGGGTCATGCGCTATGCGATTCCGGGCGGGGTGGTGGCCGCCGCCGCGACCTTCACGACCTATCTGATCGCCCGCCACCACTACACCGGCCCGGGCTCCCTGGAGGCGGAGACCAGCGCGGCCACGCTCACGCTGTTCCTGATCGCGATGTGGGTCCTGGCGATCGTCGCCCGCCCCTACACCTGGTGGCGTGTCGCCCTGGTGGCCGTGATGGGCTCGGCCTTCCTCGTCGTGCTGCTCGTCCCCATGTTCCAGGACTTCTTCGCCCTGCAGCTGGTCGGCACGACGATGCCCTGGCTCGCGGTGGGCATCGCCGCGGTCGCGGCGACCGCCCTGGAGTTCCTGTGGAGATGGGCCGGCCGCCGGTTCCCCGTCTAGGCCGACGCCGCCGGAGACACCGGGCCGTTCGATCCCGGCAACCGATCCCGCTCTGTTCGTGCCGTCAGGAGCCTGAATGAGTTTCACCACCCCACCGCGGCCGTTGGACGTCACCGCGGTCTTCCCTCGGCTGACTCCGCTGGCACGCACGGCGACCCGGCTGCACCCCCGCCCCGGGTCTCCGTCGCGGCAGGACAGCTCCGTCGGCGGACCGCTGCTGTGGCCCGCCGACCAGCCGTGGCCGTACTGCGAAGGGCCGCACGTGAGACCCGCGGGAGCGGCCCTCTCGCCGGACGACGTCCGGCTGCTGCGCCGCAACCAGGCGGCAGCGGCCGACCGGGAGCGCCGCGACCCCCGGGCACCCGCCGCCACGCCCGAGGAACTGGCGGCCGAAAGACGGATCATGGCCGGCCGGCCGTGGCCCGAGGGTCCGATCGCCATGCTTCCCGTGGCCCAGCTGTACGTCCGTGACATCCCCCTGCTGCGCCCGCCCGGGCAGTCCGAGGCCGATCTGCTCCAGGTCCTCTGGTGTCCCTTCGACCACCCGGCACACCCCAGAACCGCGCTGTTCTGGCGGTCCGCCGCCGATGTCACCGACGTGCTCGACGCACCGCCCGAGCCCCCCGTGGTCCAGTACTCCGGCTATCTGCCGGAGCCGTGCCTGCTCGCGCCGGAGCAGGTCACCGAGTTCCCGCACTTCATGGAGTTGAGCAAGGAGCTGCAGCAGCAGCTGAGGGACTGGAGCAGGTGGCAGGCGGCCGGACCGGCCCTGGACAGCTCCTACGAGGTCGCCCCGGAGGAGCTCTACATGGACATGTTGTCCATCTCCCCCGGCTGGAAGGTCGGCGGCTGGACCCGCTGGGGCCTCACCGACCCCGTCCCCCGGCTCTGCCCCGAATGCGGCACCGAGGCGGACCCGCTGCTGACCATCGCCACCACCGAGTGGGACCACAGCAGCGAGAGCTGGGCGCCGGAAGAGGAGCAGGCCAACCCCACGCCGCTCCTTCCCGGCACCCCTCCGGCGAACTTCACCCTGCTCAATATCGCCCGGGGGTACGACCTGCAACTCCACATCTGCCCGGTGTCGCCGGACCATCCGCACATCGAGCTGATCCAGTGAACGAGTCCGGCACACGGCCGGCCACAGGCGAAGCACGCCGGACCGACGCCGGGCTGCGGCCGCCGGGTACGGCACAAATGGGGCAAGCGCGCGGTGCCTGATGCGGCGACCGTGCCGGTCGCGGCCCTCAGCGGGTGGCCGGGAGCAGGCGGCTCAGGGCGGGAAGCACGCTTCGCAGGTCGTCGCCGTCCACCGCGGCGGTCGCCGCCTCGCGTGCCCCGGCCGAGGCGTTGAACGCCACGCTCACCCCGACGGAGGCGAACAGGGGCAGGTCGGAGCGGCTGTCCCCGACGGCCCCGCACGAGCGGGGATCCAGCCCCAGCTCTCGCGCCTGAGCGAGAGCGACGTCCCGTTTGTCGTACTCGTTGAATTGACCTCCTTTCCTGCCCGGGGGCGGGGGATTCCTGGCTCAGGCTGCCTGCGGGAGCAGCGCTCCCGCAGGTCTTACGCCCTCAGCACCAGCCGGGATGAGACCAGCCCGGACCAGCATCACGCGCGCGGAGTTCTTGTCCCTGGAAGACACAAGGCCGCACGCGGTGCAGGTGTAGGTACGTTCCGCTAGAGGAAGTGCGTGCTTGGTTCTCGCTCCGCACGATGCGCAGTCCATGGTGGTGTGCGCGGGGTGCACGAGACGGATGTCCCGCCCGTGCTTGCGGCTCATCTCGATCACGGCCCTCTTGGTGGCAGCGATCGCGGCGCCGGCCGCCTTGCGCCATGGTGGTCCTCGCGAGAAACGTCGGCCGGAAGTCCTCGACGGCGACTGCGTCATGGTCGCGGACCACCTTCTTCGCCCACTTGCGGGCGGTGTCCTGCCGCTGCCGCGCCACCTTCTTGTGCAGCTTCGCCGCCTGCCGTCCGGCGTGCTGGTATCCCCTGCTTTCGGGCTTGCCCTCCGGTGGCTTGCGGCGGGCCGGCTTCCGCGCCGCAGTCCTCCCGTGCTGCGGGTGGGGCAGATCGTGCGCGGCGGATGTGGTGGTGGCAGTCTCACAAACGCCCCAGTCCACGCCGATCACCGCGCTGGCGGCGGGCAGCGGCTGGACCTCGGCGGCGGCGACGAAGGAGGTGTACCAGTGGCCGAGGCTGTCGCGGTACACGCGCACCGACGACGGCGCAGACGGCAGGTTCCGCGACCACACCACCGTCAGGACGATCCCGCCCGCCAGGTGCAGGCGGCCGTCCTTGAGCCGGAAGCCCCGCCGGGTGTAGTTCAGCGTCGGCAGCGCTTTTCGCTTCTTCCTGCAGCGGGGCATGCCGGCGCGCTGATGCACCGGAAGCCGGTTGGCGATGTCCTTGAGCGCCTTGGTGCGGGCCCTGGCGAAGTCGCGGATGGTCTGCTGCTGCGGCACCGACGCCCCTTCACGCAGCCACGGCGTGCGGGCGCGGGCTTCGGTCAGCATCTTGTCGAGCTGCGCCGGGCCGCACGTCAGCTTGTTCCTGATCGCCAGCCGGTTCTCCCAGCCGTCGTCCATCAGCCTGCGCACCTCGCGCACGTTCTGCTCTGTGTAGCTCATCCGGATTCCTCATTGAAGCGACAAGACGAGCGCACAGAGCAATGCTGTGACTGCATGACATTTCTCTCTCAAAGCGCCGCTGAATAGCCGCAGTTGACTGCTGCATATCAGTGATCACCACGGTGTTCCGTCAAGCTGGGGCCGTGTGGCTTCACGCCTATTCGTGACGTGAGAGCGCATGGGGACTTTGACCGGACCCCGTTTGGTG
>NZ_MUME01000441.1 GCF_002155915.1 Streptomyces thermovulgaris
CCTCAACCACATCCGCCGCCGTCATCCCGCGCTGCAGCGCCTGCGGAACCTGCACTTCCACCACGCCGACAACGACGCCGTGATCGCCTACAGCAAGACCACCGGCTCCGACACGGTCCTGGTGGTCGTCAATCTCGATCCCCACCACACCCAGGAGGCCACGGTCTCGTTGGACATGCCGCACCTCGGCCTGGACTGGCACGAGTCCGCGCCGGTGCACGACGAGCTCACCGGCGAGACCTATCACTGGGGCAGGGCCAACTACGTCCGCCTGGAGCCGGGTCGCAGACCCGCACACGTACTCCATGTCCAGCGACCGTCCACCCAGATCGGAGGGCCCCCGCCGCCATGACTGTCAACGAGCCCGTTCCGGACATCTTCGAGGACGCCCCGGCCAGGGACCGGGATCCGGAGTGGTTCAAGCGTGCCGTCTTCTACGAGGTCCTCGTCCGTTCCTTCCAGGACAGCAACGGCGACGGCATCGGCGATCTGAAGGGCCTGACCGCCAGACTCGACTATCTGCAGTGGCTGGGCGTCGACTGCCTGTGGCTGCCGCCGTTCTTCAAGTCCCCCCTGAAGGACGGCGGCTACGACGTCTCCGACTACACCTCCATCCAGCCGGAGTTCGGCGACCTGGCCGACTTCGTGGAGTTCGTCGACTCCGCCCACCAGCGCGGCATGCGCGTGATCATCGACTTCGTCATGAACCACACCAGCGACCAGCACCCGTGGTTCCAGGAGTCCCGCAGGGATCCCGACGGCCCCTACGGCGACTACTACATGTGGGCCGACGACGACAAGGGCTATCCGGACGCCCGGATCATCTTCGTGGACACCGAGACCTCGAACTGGACGTACGACCCGGTCCGCGGCCAGTACTACTTCCACCGGTTCTTCTCCCACCAGCCTGATCTGAACTACGAGAACCCG
>NZ_MUME01000442.1 GCF_002155915.1 Streptomyces thermovulgaris
GGGCCACGGCTGGGTGCTGCGCACCGGCCCGGACGATCCCGACGCCTGGCTGGAGGCGGCCTACAGCGACCAGTCACTGGTCACCCAGGTCGACACCCACCACGCCGACAGAGCCGACACCGATGACGTCCTCGCCGGCGGCACACCGACGTCGTCGTCGACGCTTCCCAGCCTCGTCGTGCGGATGTACCGGCATGCGATGATCGGCGACGGTCACCAGCTCCTCGTCACCACGGGCACGGGCTACGGCACCGCCCTGGCATGCGCACGGCTCGGCGAGGAGCACGTCACGAGCATCGACATCGACGAGTACTTGGTGAAGCTCGCTGCAGACCGGCTCGCGCTGCTCGGTGAACGCCCGCGCATGGAGGTCTGTGACATCACCGGGCCACTGCCCGGAGAGTACGACCGCATCGTCGCCACGGTGTCGGTCCGCCCCGTACCGGTCTCCTGGCTCAAGGCACTCCGCACGGGCGGCCGGTTCGTGACCACGATCTCCGGCACCGGCCTGATTCTCACCGCGGACAAGACCGCGGACGGCGGCGCCGTGGGCCGGATCGAGTGNNCACGGCGACAGCTACGACAGCCCCGTGGACGACATCTGGAAGGGAGCCGCCCAGGACGAGGGAGAGGAGATCTTCACCAGCCGGTACCCGCTGCTGTACCCGCCCGACGCGTGGGACGTCATGTCGATGCTCGAGCTGCAGCTTCCCGGCATTCAGTACCGCAAGACACAGGACGGCGACACCCGCACGGTCTGGCTGCTCTGCCCCGACGGCTCATGGGCCCGCGCCACGGCAACGGGGTTTCTCGAGTCGCCGGTCGTGCATCAGAGCGGCCCCCGACGGCTGTGGTCGGACCTGGAACGCATTCGCAACCGGCTCAACCGGGAGGGTGCCCTGCCCGTCTACGGCGCCCGGGTCACCATCACCCCGGACGGCACGACCACCCTCACCCGCGGAGCCTGGAAGGCCACGTTGTAGCCGCCTGACCCGTTTCCTGCTGCGCCCCGAGTTTGCCCAGCTCGGGGGCAGCGTGTTGATACTGCAACAGATCACCGGATCACGGTCGTTGACGTTCCACCAGTGAAGAGCAGCGAAGAGGGGTGCGCCTTGCGTCGACCCCGCGGCACTCCGGATGGAACGGTGACTGTCGTATGAAACGGCGCCGCACAGCTACTTGGCCGCATTAGGCCTGGCCTTCGGCTGCTCCGGCTTCGCCCTGACCGGCGACGGCGATGCGGCGGAGGACTGGATGTTCATCGAGTGCAATCCCAACGGCCAGTGGGGCTGGTTGCCTGACGCCCACCGGATAACCGAGGCGTTCGCCGACATCCTGAGCACAAGCGCGAAAGGAGGCGGAGCGCGATGATGCCCGCC
>NZ_MUME01000443.1 GCF_002155915.1 Streptomyces thermovulgaris
GTCCTCCCGCCCCGAGAACCACCTCGAAACCGCCTACGACCGGCGCAGACTGCGCCAGTGGCTCGCCGGAGAGGCCAAGGCGGACGGGGTCAGCCGCCGCCACCTGCTCACCCTGCTCGCCGCCACGGCCGCCGCGACCGCGCTCCCCGTGCCGCCCCCGGCCCGCGCCGCCGACACCCCGACGATCGTCAAACCGCTGCCGCCCGAGTGGTTCATCCAGCACGGCACCAACGCCGAGACCCGCTGGGAGGCCCTGCGCGGAACCGGCCACCACACCCCCAACGAGCTGTTCTTCGTACGCAACCACACCGCCACCCCCGTGCTGACGGCACACGAGTGGCGGCTGCGGCTGTGGGGCAGCGGGCTGCGAGGCTCACCCGGTGAGGACAAGCCGGTGGAGTTCGGGTACGACGACCTGCGTGCCCTGCCCTCCGTCACCCGGACCGCGTTCGTCGAGTGCGCCGGGAACGGCCGCGCGTACTACACGACCCAGCAGGGCGAAACGGTCAGCGGCACCCCGTGGACCTTGGGCGCGATCGGCGTCGCCCGCTGGCGTGGAGTGCCCCTGGCCGACGTCCTGCGCCGGGCGGGACTGTCCTCCCGCGCCGTGGACGTCCAGCCCCGCGGCCTGGACGCCGAGTACATCAGCGGCGGGGAGAACCTCGGCCGGGTGCGCCGCCCGCTGCCGCTGTCCAAGGCCCTGCACGACGTCCTGCTCGCGTACGAGATGAACGGCGAGCCCCTGCCGCACGACCACGGGTATCCGGTGCGGGTGCTGGTGCCCTCGTGGGTGGGGATCGCGTCGATCAAGTGGGTCGGCGACATCGAGGTGTCCGCACAGCCGCTGTTCTCGCCCTGGAACACCACCTTCTACCGGCTGTTCGGCCCCTCCCACCCGAAGGACGGCAGCGCGCCGCTGACCCGGCAGACGATCAAGAGCGCCTTCGAACTGGCGAGCGGCGCCACCTTCCGGGCGGGAGAACGCCATGTGCTGCACGGCCGCTCCTGGTCGGGCGCGGGAGCCGTCGCACGGGTCGACGTCAGCACCGACGGCGGGACGAGCTGGCGGCCGGCCCGGCTCCACGACAGCCCCCGCCCGGACACCTGGACCCGCTGGTCCCTCACCTGGACCCCCAGGACCCCCGGCGCCACCCACCTCCTGGCCCGCGCCACCGACACCGCCGGCCGCACCCAGCCGGACACCGCCGTGCCCAACACCCAGGGCTACCTGTTCGACGCGGTGGTACGGCATCCGGTGACCGTGGTCTGACGTGGTCCGACGACGATCCCGAGGGGAGGGAACGGCGATCCGCGCGCTGCCCGGACCACCCGGACCACCCGGACCGCCCGGACCGTACGGGCCCCGGCAGCCGCGTCCGGGCCCGTACGGCCCCGGCCTGCCCGCCCTCTCGCGACGGACCGGACGGCACACCTCCTCATCCGCCATGTGAGACGCAGAACGGAACGGGGTAAGGCCCTCTTGACGCGGCACGAAGACCGCCGGACTCTGCCGGAGCAGAGATCCCTCGTGGATGGGCAGGAAATGATGGAGCGTCTGGAGTCGCCCGCCAACCGCGCCCCGCGCGTGGGCCGGTCGTCTCTTCTGCTGACCTCCCG
This sequence comes from Streptomyces thermovulgaris, assembly GCF_002155915.1. Lineage (GTDB taxonomy): Bacteria > Actinomycetota > Actinomycetes > Streptomycetales > Streptomycetaceae > Streptomyces > Streptomyces thermovulgaris. The sequence goes on from NZ_MUME01000443.1 coordinate 1,618, forward strand.
CCGTCACATCGACCTCCAGCGCGTCTGCAGCGCGACAGGCCTTCCGCGCTGAACCGGCGGTACCCGCCGGCACCGCATCCATATCCCGCCGTGCACGGGTACGCGCCGACGCCGCCGCGCGCCCACCGCTCCGCGTGCGCCGCACGCCGCACCTTGTGAGAACCTCACGCCGGACCCGGACCCAGGGAGACTCATGTCCGCCGCACCCCTGACCACCGTGCCGTCCTTCCCCGCCCCGCCGTCGTTCCGGGGCAGGGTCGGCAGCGACGCGAGCAGCGGCTACTACCCCGCACCGCGCCGCTACCGCCTCCATCTCTCGCTGTCCTGCCCCTACTGTCTGCGGATCGCCGTCGCCCACAGCCTGCTCGGCCTGGAGGAGACCCTCCCGGTGGTCCTGCTGCCGGCGGTCCCCGACCGGCCCGACGGCGGACACTCCGCTCTGCGCCCGCTGTACGAGGCCAGTTCGCACCGGCATCCCGGACCGGCACTCGCACCGGTGCTGAGCGACACCTGGACGGGGCGGATCGTCAGCACGCACACCCCGGACATCCTCCGCGACCTGGACCGGCGTTTCGGCGGCGACGGCCCCGACCGGATCACGCTGTATCCCCACGGCGCGGAGACGGAGATCGAAGCCGTCGAACACCTCTGCGAGCACAGCATCAACCACGCCGCACAGCAGGCGGGGCGCGCCGACACCGACACCACGACGCGCCGCACCGCCCTCGGCCGCCTGCTCAGCGCCCTGGACTCCCTGGAGGGGCGGCTCGCCCACCAGGACTTCCTCCTCGGCGACGCACTGACCGCCGCCGACGTGCAGGTGTGGGTCACCCTGGTCCAGCTCGACACCGTGCACCGCCTGCACCTGGACGCCGCCGCGGTCCACCACGTCGCCGACCACCCGCACCTGTGGGCCTACGCACGGCGCCTGGCCGCCCACCCCGCCTTCGGCCCGCACCTCGACCTGGACGGCATCGCCCGCAGGCACCACGCCCACTGCCGAGGACTGGAGGCCGCGGGGGCGGCGGTGCGGATCCTGGACTGGACGGCCCACCGCACGGACGGATCCGCCCACCCCTCCCAGGACTGTCTCCTACACACATCT
>NZ_MUME01000444.1 GCF_002155915.1 Streptomyces thermovulgaris
CCCTCCTTCTTCCTTTCCCCTCCTTCCCCTTCCTCCCCTCTCTCCTTTTCTTCTTCTCTTCTCCCCTCTCCCCTCCTCCCACGGCCCCACGTCCCTGCACGAACTCAGCGGACGCCCGTGCCCGTCGATCCGCACCGGCGTCCTCCCAACCACGAGGTAAGGAACGTCATGACCGAGAACACCAGCTCCTCCGTGGGCGTGATCCGCGTCGGCGACGACGCCTATCAGGACCTGTCCGTACGGGGCATCAACAAGCGCTTCACCGCCGAGCCGGAGGCGTTCCACGTCGTCACCGGCACCGAGCAGGTCGTGAACGCGGTGCGCGAGGCGGTCCGGGACGGCAAGAGGATCGCCGTGCGCAGCGGCGGGCACGGATACGAGAACATGGTCGGCGACCCGGCCGTGCAGGTGGTCATCGACCTGGGCGAGATGCGTGAGGTGTCCTTCGACCCCGAGCGCAAGGCGTTCGCCGTCGAACCCGGTGTCCGGATGGCGGATCTGTACCGGACCCTGTACGAACGCTGGGGCGTGGTCCTCCCGGCGGGCGACAGCGCGACCGTCGGAGTCGGCGGTCACGTGGCCGGCGGCGGCTTCGGCTCCCTGTGCCGCAGCGCGGGCCTGGCGGCCGACCATCTGCTGGCCGTGGAGGTCGTCGTGGTCGACGCCTCCGGCGACGTCCGCACGGTCGTGGCCACCCGCGACCCCGCGGACCCGCACCACGACCTGTGGTGGGCCCACACCGGTGGCGGCGGCGGCAACTTCGGCATCGTCACCCGCTACTGGTTCCGCTCCCCCGACGCCACGGGGGACGACCCCCGCGAGGCCCTGCCCCGGCCCCCGGCCTCCGTCCTGACGGGCACCGTCCTGTTCAACCGGGAGTCCCTCAGCCGGACGGCCCTGCGCACCCTGGTCGGCAACTTCGGCCGCTGGCACGAGAACAACAGCGCACCGGACTCCCCGTACACCGCTCTCTTCTCCGGCCTCGTCCTGTTCGGCAGGCCGCGCGAGGGCGACCCCGGCATGGGTGCCGTGGCCTTCGTCCACGTGGACGCCACCCGCCCGGACGCCGACAGGCTGATGAGCGACTACGTCTCCGAACTCACCGCCGGGCTCGGTGACTTCCCGGCCGTCCTGCCCACCGAGGTCGTGCCCTGGCTCGAGGCCAAGAAGGCCCTCGCCCAGGCCCAGGACGCGGAGATCGGCCGGCAGAAGGTCAAGTCGGCGTTCCTGCGCCGCGGTTACTCCGACGACCAGATCGACACGCTCTACGACTACCTCGACAGCACGGACCACAGCAACGACAGCAGCCTGGTCTCGCTGCAGTCCTACGGCGGCCGGGTCAACGCGGTGGCCGGCGACGCCACGGCGTCCGCCCAGCGGGACTCCGTCATCCAGGCGTTCTTCATGAACACCTGGCAGGACGAGAAGCTCGACGAGACCAACGTCGACTGGATGCGCAGGCTCTTCCGCGACCTGTACGCCAAGACCGGCGGCGTTCCGGTACCGGGAGAGGAAAACGACGGCTGCTACATCAACTTCCCGGACACCGACATGGCCGACCCCGAGTGGAACACCTCGGGCGTCTCCTGGGAAGAGCTGTACTACAAGGGCAACATCGCACGTCTGCGCGAGATCAAGGCCAAGTGGGATCCGCGCAACGTCTTCCGTCACACCCTGTCGATCCGCAGCGAGGGCTGACCCACCCCGGAACGAGGGCCGCGGGCTCATCCACCGGACGGTGGGTGAGCCCGCCGGCGGGAGCCGGTGCCGACCGGGCGGAGCACGCCGTCGTCGGCGGCCGGATGCGGACCGGGGCTTCCCGAAGGGCGGCCGGCGGCTCCCTGCCCGGCGCGCGTTTGCGCACCGGGCAAGTGAGAGATAACCATTCCGGACACTCGGCGTGCCAATTCAGCCACTCGACGTGTTCGTGATCATGCGGAGGTCCTCGTGCACGAAGATGCTGTCAGTCATCGGCGCATCACGACACGTGTGGCCACGCAGACCGGGGAGAGACCGAGTGACTCGTGTGTGCAGGGGTGCTGTTCCGCACGCCCTCATGAGGTGGGACCCGCACAAGGGCACCACGCCCACGGCACGCGCCGACAGCTGTCGCAGCCACTCCCGCGCACACGGAGCGGCCGTCGTGTCGACGCGCGGCTGCCGAGGGGGACCGCCGGGACATTCCTCGGTGTCCGGTGCACAAGGGGTGCCGTGGGGAGCGGGCCGGCCCGGGTGAGCAGTGCCCGGTGACCGAGGAGCGGGGTTCGGTGCGTGCGGACGCAAGGCGGAGGAGGGAGCCGGCGCGCCGCGCCGGCGAGTGACGACAACGCGGAAGGGGATGCCCCCACACCCGTCCAGGGCAGTGGGGGAGCGCGTGCCGAACCCCGCGATCCATGGCACGACCCGCACGGCAGCCCCTGGGTCACGGGCCCCGTGCCGGACGCAACTCTGACGCCGGGACGAACCGACCCGACACGGATCCACAGCGGACCGTTCGTCATGGGCCGGAGCCACTACAGGTAAGGACGTCGGAATGCTGCACTTTGCCCTTCTCGGACCGATGGAGATCCGCGTGAACGGTGAGCTGCGGACGCCCAGTGCGCCCATGGCCCGCCGGGTTCTCGCGCTGCTGCTGACACATGCGGACCGTGTCGTCCCCACGGAGCTGCTGATCGACGAGTTATGGGGCGAACGGCCGCCCGTAAGGGCACGCAAGACCGTCCAGACGTACATCTACCAGCTGCGCAAGGTCTTGAGCGGCGACGAAAGCTCCGGTCAGAACCAGGACCTGGTGGAGACCCACCCGCACGGCTACCGCCTTCTGCTGCACAACTGCCGACTGGACGTGAGGGACTTCCAGGCCCTGGTGCGCGAGGGGCGGGAGGCCCTCGCACGCGGCCGGGCGGGCGAAGGCGCCGCGTTGTTGCGGCGGAGCCTGGAGCTGTGGCGCGGTGAACCACTGGAGGACATCGGGGTCGGCCCCGTCCTGGCCGCCCAGGTCGCACGGCTGGAGGACCTCAGGATACAGGCGCTGGAACAGCGCATCGCAGCGGATCTCGCCCTGGGCGAGGACCAGTCGCTTCTGGAGGAGATCAGGGAGCTGACCTACCAGTACCCCCTGCACGAGGAGTTCTGCGCCCAGTTGATGACGGCGGCGAAACGCTGCGGTCAGCGGGGCGAGGCCCTGGCCGCGTACAGCCGGCTGCGCAGGGCCATGGCCGAACAGCTGGGGCTCGAGCCCTCGGCGCGTCTGCGGGAACTCCAGAACCGGGTGCTGGCCGGCCGGGACGACCGGCCGCACATGTCGTCACGGGCCGGCGGCACGGGCGCGCCGTTCCAGCTTCCCCCGGCCATCGGCGACTTCGTCGGACGCCAGGACGAGCTGAGCCGGATCGAACGTGCCCTCAAGGAGCCCGGCGCCGTCCCGGAGGTGCGGATCGTGACGGTGACCGGGGGACCGGGCATGGGAAAGACCCAGATCGCGCTCCAGATGGCGCACCGGCTGCGGAGCGACTTTCCCGACGGCCAGCTCAAGGCGAGCCTCCACCTGGAGGACGGGACGCCGCAGCACCCGGCCGAGGCCCTCAAGGGACTGCTGGTCGCCGTCGGCCACGACAGGCGCTCCCTGCCGGAGCGCACCGACGACCTTTCCCACACGTTCCGGGCCTGGGCGGCCGGCCGGCGCTTCCTTCTGCTGCTGGACGACGCCGCCGACAGGGACCAGGTCCTGCCCCTGCTGCCGGCGGGTGTGGGCAACACGGTGATCATCACCTCGCGCCGCCGCATGACCGGACTGCCGGGAGCGGTGACCTCCATAGAGGTGGGACCGATGCCGGAGGCCGAGGGAAGCCGACTGCTGGCGCAGGTGGTCGGCGAGGACAGAACGGCACGGGAACCCGCGGCGACGGCGGCCGTCGTCGCCAGGTGCGAGGGCATACCGCTCGCCATCCATGCGATCGGAAGCCGGATCGCCGCCTGGCCCGGCCGCAGCATCGCGGACTTCGCGGCCCGGCTGGACGACGAACAGCACCGCTTGGAGGAACTGAGCGGCCCGCACCTGGACGTCCGCGACTACTTCGTCGCGTCCGCCGACCGGCTGCCCCACGAGGCCAGGGAGGTGCTGGCCGAGGTCAGCAGAACAGGGCGCACCGAGGTCACCGTGGCACAACTCGCCCACGCCCTGCGCCGGCCGGTGCCGCTCGTCGAGCGCTCGGTGGAGCTGCTGGCGGCGTTCCACGTCATCAAGCCGATCGCGCGGAACGGCCAGCACCTGCTGCGTGTCTCGCCCCTGCTGCGCCTCGCCTTCGCACGCAGGGAACATCTGCGCGAACCCTTCACACGGAACGTGGTGATCAGCGGTGATGCGTGTCCGGTGGCCACGCGGCCCTGCCAGTGCCCGGTGGCGCGGGGCTCGTACTGGCTGGAGAACAAGGTGCCGGTGGACCGGCCCCGGATCGGATGGAGCGGACCCGGAGCGTTTCAGTCGCTCGCGTGCGCACTTCCTGTGCTGTCGGGCAAGTGAACGACCTGTCCTGTCGGGCAAGTGAACGACCGAGGAGTTTGGGTGAGCAGGTTGCGTTGGTTGACCGCGGGGGAGTCCCACGGACCGGCACTCGTGGCGACGTTGGAGGGGTTGCCGGCGGGGGTGCCGGTGACCACGCGGATGGTGGCGGAGCATCTGGCCCGGCGGCGTCTGGGGTACGGGCGGGGGGCCCGGATGACGTTCGAGCAGGATGTGGTGACCTTTCTCGGTGG
>NZ_MUME01000445.1 GCF_002155915.1 Streptomyces thermovulgaris
AGTTGCCGCGTTCCACCGCGGAAGCCGTCGAACTCCACCGGCTGATCGGCGCCGGCCGGCTCTCCCCCGCCCGGGGGACGGGGACCGTACTGATGGAGGACGCCTGGGACACCGTCGTCGTCGAGCGTGCCCGGACCGCCCTCGGAGCCGGCACCTGCCTGCTCGGCGGCCCCCTCGCCGTGCTGCGCGCCCACGACCAGGAGCACGGCACGCCCTATCTCGCGACCCTCGCGGCCTGGCTGGACCACTTCGGCGATCCCCAGAGCGCCGCGCGGCTCCTCCGGATCCACCCCAACACCCTGCGCTACCGGCTGCGCAAGCTCGAAGAGGCGGCCCCCGTCGACCTCTCCTCGCCCCGTCTCCGGCTGGCCCTGCGGCTGCAGCTCGCGGCCCTGGGCGAGGTGCCGCCGTCCGGCGAGGTGCCGGAGTCCTAGACCCGGGCGCCGGCGGCTGCCGGGCGTCGGCAGCGGCACCGGCACGAGCCGGCGGCGGTACGTGTGCATGGACGGCAGGAGCAGGACACGCCCTTGTGCGAAGGCGTCCCGTGCGGTGGGAGGCTGCGGTGGGAGGCGTTGCGGCGGGAGGCGTGCCGGGGCGCCCTCACGTCACACCGTGCGTTTGCGCGGGGCCGCCTTCCCGGCCGGGGTCTTCTTCGTCGTCTTCCCGGTGGCGGCCGCGGTCTTCTTCGCGGACCGCGCGGGCTCGGACGTCTGCTTCTTCGCCGCGGTCTTCCGTGCCGTGGACGTCTGCTTCCGGGAAGCGGCACGGGCCGGCCCCCGCGGGGAGAGATCCTCGCCCTCCTCCGCCGGCTCGCCCCTGGCCTGCCGGGCCGCCTGGACGCTCCTCTCCAGAGCGGTCATCAGATCGACGATCTTGCCGTCGGGAGCGGGCTCGGGGGCTTCGGGAAGCGCCTCACCGGCGGCCTTGGCCGCGATGACCGCCTCCAGGGCCTTGCGGTACTCGTCGTGGAGGTCCCCGAGGTCGACCTCGCCGAGGGTGTCCATGAGGGTGTCGGCGAGTTCCAGTTCCCTGTCGCGGAGCCTGACGTCGACGGCCGGGGCCACGCCCTGGGGAGCGCGGATCTCGTCCGGCCAGAGCAGGCTGTGCATGGCGATGACGTCGTCCACCACGCGGAGCATGCACAGGCGCTCGCGGCCGCCCAGGACGAGCTTGGCGATCGCCACCCGCCGGCTGCGCTTGAGGGCCTCCCGCAGGAGGGTGTACGGCTTGGCGGCCCGGACTCCGCTCGAGGCCAGGTAGTAGGCGTTGTCCAGGTGCAGCGGATCGATCCGGTCGGCCGGGACGAAGGCCACGATGTCGATCGTCTTCGTGGTCGACAGGGGCAGGTGGGCCAGGTCCTCGTCGGTGATCGGGATGATGGTGCCGTCCGTGTCCTCGTAGGCCTTGCCGATCTCCGCCTGCGTGACCTCGCGGTCCTCCAGTTCGCACACCTTGCGGTAGCGGATGCGGCTGCCGTCCTCCGTGTGGATCTGACGGAAGGGGATGGTGTGGTTCTCGGTGGCGTTCACGACCTTGATCGGAATCCTGAGCAGGCCGAACGCGATGGCGCCGTTCCATATGGATCGCACGTGCAGCCCCTTCCGGAGCAGTGCGGCATGAGCAGTGTGCCGCTTTCAGGTGTTTTCTACGGATTTACCATCGTATGGCTTCCGGGTGCGTGGCTTTCGAGCACGGCCGTGCACGGCCGTGCGTCGTACGCCGGCGTGCCTCGCGCGCGGCCGCGCACCGTGTGCGGTCGCGTGCCGTGTGCGGTCGTCCGCGCGCTCATGTGATGCCGCGCGTCCATGCGGCGCAGCACATCCCTACGGCACTGCGCGCCCATACGGCACTGCACCCCCATACGGCACCGCACGCCCATACGGCACCGCACGCCCCTGCGCAGGCAGGGAGACAAGACGTCCCTGCGCAGGTGAGGAGGCCAGAGGTACGGCAACGCCGCCCTACACCCGCTGCCACGTCCTTCTGTCCCTCGCCATCGCGTGCAGGGCCTCCACGTCCGCCGGTTTCAGCACACCGCCCAGGCGGGACAGGGAGCCCAGGTCCGAGGCCCGGAGGATGCGCACGTCCCGTGGCGGGGTCGTGGTGCAGAGGCCGGCCGGGCCCGCCACGGCCAGGAGGGGACGGACGTCGGCCGTGAGGGCGTAGGAGGCGCGGTCGGCCACGGCACGGAGCAGGCGGAGGAGGGGAACCGGGCCGCGGCGGCCCGGTTCCCCTCCTCC
>NZ_MUME01000446.1 GCF_002155915.1 Streptomyces thermovulgaris
GCCTCCCCCGGCTCGTCCCCGACCCCGCGGTCTGCTGATTGTCGGTGACGGCGAGTAGGTTTTCGGCATGGGGAAAGCGACAGGGGCGCACATCGTCTGGGACTGGAACGGCACGCTCTTCCACGACAACACCGCGGTCGTCGGAGCGACGAACGCGGCGTTCGCCGAACTCGGCCTGGAGCCGATCACTCTGGAGCAGTACCGCGCGCTGTACTGCGTACCGATCCCCAAGTTCTACGAGCGTCTGCTGGGGCGGCTGCCCACCGAGTCCGAGTGGGAGGTGATGGACGAGGTCTTCCACCGGTACTACGCCGAGCACCGCACCCGCTGCACGCTGACCGAGGGGGCGGTGGAGCTGCTCACCGGCTGGAGATCGGCCGGCCACAGCCAGTCGCTTCTGAGCATGTACGGGCACGAGGACCTCGTCCCGCTGGTGCGGGGCTTCGGGATCGAGTCGCACTTCCTGCGCGTGGACGGGCGGAGGGGGCCGTCCGGCGGCAGCAAGGCCGAGCACATGGCGCGGCATCTGAGCCTGCTCGCCGGGAGGGTGGACCCGGAGCGCACGGTGGTCATCGGGGACGCCGCGGACGACGCGGTGGCCGCGCGGTACACCGGGGCACGGGCGGTGCTCTACACCGGCGGCTCGCACAGCCGGGAGAGCCTGGAGAAGGTCGGTGTGCCGGTGGTGGACACCCTCCACGAGGCGGTCGACGAGGCCCGTCGTCTCGTCAGGGGGTGAGAACGGACGCGGCGAAAGGGCGGGGAAACAAAGGGAAAAGCGGGGGAGGAGGCGAGGAGAAGGGAGAGGGAAGAGAAAAGAGAGAAAGCAGGAATAGGGAGAAAACGAAGTCATAGGCCGCCGAAGCAGACAAGCGACCATACATTGCTTTCGTCTTCACCGCTCCTGTGCAGAACGTCAAACTTCCGCCCCCGGTTTTGTACACATACGGCTCATGACGGGCACCCTGTGAAGAGGGATAGCCTTGGTGGCGTGATCAGCGCGATGGCTCGCGGGGGCACCGTCGCCTCCGCTGTGTGTCCGGTGAGCACGGACCGTCTCCGTGCCCAGGTGGCGACCGCTGATCCCCGCGGGCGGGAAACGGGCACGACGGCCCCTCAGGACGCCAGGCCGATTCCAGGCATCCACACGACCGGCACGGTGGAGAGCGGCGTCACATCCCCCGGGCGCGTCGAAAGTGACGGATGTCCCCCCGCTCATCCCACCCCGAGGCATAGCGTCGGAGTGGGCCGGACACCCCGGTCCGAGGCGTCACGCCGAAAGGGCGGAGCCGTACTTCCTTCTACGTCACGCAACGGCGCGCGACAGGAGCCAGAGGATCATGCAGACCAAGCTGGACGAAGCCAAGGCCGAGCTGCTCGAAAGGGCCGCTCGGGTAGCTGAGAACAGTCCGACCGGGGGACACCTTCCGGTCGGGCGCACGGGCGAGGGGGCCCCGGACCGGGACTCCGTCCTCGCCTTCCTCCAGCGTTTCTACCTGCACACCGCCCCCGAGGACCTGATGGACCGCGACCCGGTCGACGTCTTCGGAGCCGCCCACTCCCACTACCGTCTGGCCGAGAACCGCCCGCAGGGCACGGCCAACGTCCGGGTCCACACCCCGACCGTCGAGGAGAACGGCTGGACCTGCAGCCACTCCGTCGTCGAGGTCGTCACCGACGACATGCCCTTCCTCGTGGACTCCGTGACGAACGAGCTGACCCGGCAGGGGCGGGGCATCCACATCGTCATCCACCCGCAGTTCGTGGTGCGCCGCGACGTCACCGGCAAGCTCATCGAGGTGCTGCCCGACGCCTCGCCCGGCGAGCCGCTGCCGCAGGACGCGCTCGTCGAGTCCTGGATCCACGTCGAGATCGACCGCGAGACCGACCGCGACGACCTCAAGCGCATCACCACCGAGCTGCTGCGCGTGCTCTCCGACGTCCGCGAGGCCGTCGAGGACTGGGGGAAGATGCGCGAGGCGGCGATCCGGCTCGCCGAGGGACTGTCCGAGGAGTCCCTGCCCGACGACCTGCGCCCGCAGGAGATCGAGGAGGCCCGTGAGCTGCTGCGCTGGCTGGCCGACGACCACTTCACCTTCCTCGGCTACCGCGAGTACCAGCTGCGCGACGACGACTCCCTGGCTCCCCTGCCCGGCACCGGTCTGGGCATCCTGCGCGCGGACTCGCCGCACACCGGCGACGACGGCCGCCCGGTCAGCCCCTCCTTCGAGCGGCTGCCCCCCGACGTCCGTGCCAAGGCACGCGAGCACAAGCTGCTGGTGCTGACCAAGGCCAACAGCCGGGCCACCGTCCACCGGCCCTCCTACCTGGACTACATCGGCGTCAAGAAGTTCGACGACAAGGGCGAGGTCGTCGGCGAGCGCCGTTTCCTCGGCCTGTTCTCGTCCGCCGCCTACACCGAGTCGGTGCGCCGCATCCCGGTCATCCGGCGCAAGGTCGACGAGGTGCTCGAGCGCTCCGGCCTCTCGCCCAACAGCCACGACGGGCGCGATCTGCTGCAGATCCTCGAGACCTACCCGCGCGACGAGCTCTTCCAGATCCCGGTCGGTGAACTGCAGTCGATCACCACCTCGGTGCTCCACCTGCAGGAGCGCCGCCGGCTGCGTCTGTACCTGCGCAAGGACGAGTACGGCCGCTACTACTCGGCCCTCGTCTACCTGCCGCGCGACCGGTACACCACCGCCGTGCGCCTGCGGATCATCGACATCCTCAAGGAGGAGCTGGGCGGCACCAGCGTCGACTTCACCGCCTGGAACACCGAGTCGGTCCTCTCCCGGCTGCACTTCGTCGTCCGCGTCCCGCGGGGCACCCAGCTGCCGCAGCTGTCCGACAGCGACAGGGAGCGCATCGAGGCCCGCCTGGCCGAGGCCGCCCGCTCCTGGGAGGACGCCTTCTCCGAGGCGCTGGTCGTCGAACTGGGCGAGGAGCGCGCCGCGGAGCTGCTGCGCCACTACGCGGGCGCCTTCCCCGAGGGCTACAAGGCCGACCACACCCCGCGCGCCGCGGTCGCCGACCTGGTCAACCTCGATCAGCTGGACGAGGACCGGACCTTCGTCCTCAGCCTGTACGAGCCGGTGGGCGCCGCTCCCGACGAGCGCCGCTTCAAGATGTACCAGAAGGGCGGCCTGGTCTCCCTGTCCGCCGTGCTGCCGGTGCTGAGCCGGCTCGGCGTCGAGGTCATCGACGAGCGGCCGTACGAGCTGCGCTGCGCGGACCGCACCACGGCGTGGATCTACGACTTCGGTCTGCGCATGCCCCGGGAGGTCAGCGGCGAGTTCCTGGGCGACGACACCCGTGAGCGCTTCCAGGACGCCTTCGCCGCCGTGTGGACGGGCAAGGCGGAGAACGACGGGTTCAACGCCCTGGTGCTGTCCGCGGGGCTGACCTGGCGGCAGGCGATGATGCTGCGGGCGTACGCCAAGTACCTGCGCCAGGCGGGCTCGACCTTCAGCCAGGACTACATGGAGGACACCCTCCGCCACAACGTCCACACCACCCGGCTGCTGGTCTCCCTGTTCGAGGCGCGGATGTCGCCGGACCGCCAGAGCGCCGGCAGCGAGCTGGTGGACGCGCTGCTCGAGGAGATCGACGCGGCCCTGGACCAGGTCGCCTCCCTCGACCAGGACCGGATCCTGCGGTCCTACCTCACCCTCATCAAGGCGACCCTGCGCACCAACTTCTTCCAGAAGGACAAGGACGGGCGCCCCCACGACTACGTGTGCATGAAGTTCGACCCGCAGGCCATCCCGGACCTGCCGGCGCCGCGTCCGGCGTACGAGATCTGGGTGTACTCGCCGCGGGTGGAGGGCGTGCACCTGCGCTACGGCAAGGTCGCCCGAGGGGGTCTGCGCTGGTCCGACCGGCGCGAGGACTTCCGCACCGAGATCCTCGGCCTGGTCAAGGCGCAGATGGTGAAGAACACCGTCATCGTGCCGGTCGGCGCCAAGGGCGGCTTCGTCGCCAAGCAGCTGCCCGATCCGAACGTGGACCGGGACGCGTGGATGGCGGAGGGCATCGCCAGCTACAAGACCTTCATCTCGGCGCTGCTCGACATCACCGACAACATGGTGGCCGGCGAGGTCGTGCCCCCCAAGGACGTCGTGCGGCACGACGGCGACGACACCTACCTGGTGGTCGCGGCGGACAAGGGAACGGCGCGGTTCTCGGACATCGCCAACGAGGTCGCCCAGTCGTACGACTTCTGGCTCGGCGACGCCTTCGCCTCCGGCGGCTCGGCCGGCTACGACCACAAGGGCATGGGCATCACCGCCCGCGGCGCCTGGGAGTCGGTCAAGCGGCACTTCAGGGAGCTGGGTGTGGACACCCAGACCCAGGACTTCACGGTCGTCGGCATCGGCGACATGTCCGGTGACGTGTTCGGCAACGGAATGCTCCAGAGCGAGCACATCCGGCTGGTCGCCGCCTTCGACCACCGGCACATCTTCGTCGACCCCAACCCGGACGCGGCCGTCTCCTACGCCGAGCGCCGCCGCCTGTTCGAGCTGCCCCGCTCCAGCTGGGCCGACTACAACACCGAGCTGCTCTCGGCCGGCGGCGGGGTCTTCCCCCGCACGGCCAAGTCGATCCCGGTCAACGCGCACATGCGCGAGGCCCTGGGCATCGAGGACGGCGTCACCAAGATGACCCCGGCCGAGCTGATGCAGGCGATCCTCAAGGCCCCGGTGGACCTGCTGTGGAACGGCGGCATCGGCACCTACGTCAAGGCGTCCACCGAGTCCCACGCCGACGTCGGCGACAAGAGCAACGACGCCATCCGGGTCGACGGACGCGACCTGCGGGTCCGGGTCGTCGGCGAGGGCGGCAACCTGGGCTTCACCCAGCTGGGCCGGATCGAGTTCGCGATGCACGGCGGCCGGATCAACACCGACGCCATCGACAACAGCGCGGGCGTCGACTGCTCCGACCACGAGGTCAACATCAAGATCCTGCTCAACGGCCTGGTCGCGGACGGCGACATGACCGTCAAGCAGCGCAACAAGCTGCTGGCCGAGATGACCGACGAGGTCGCCTCCCTGGTGCTGCGCAACAACTACGCGCAGAACACGGCGATCGCCAATGCGCTGGCCCAGTCCAAGGACATGATCCACGCCCAGCAGCGCTTCATGAAGCACCTGGTGCGCGAGGGCCACCTGGACCGGGCGCTGGAGTTCCTGCCCACCGACCGCCAGATCCGCGAACGGCTCAGCGCCGGGCGCGGCCTGACCGGTCCGGAGACGGCCGTCCTGCTGGCGTACACCAAGATCACGGTCGCCGAGGAGCTGCTGCGCACCTCGCTGCCGGACGACCCGTATCTGCGCAGTCTGCTGCACGCCTACTTCCCGACCCCGCTGCGTGAACGGTTCGCCGACCGGATCGACAACCACCCGCTGCGCCGTGAGATCACCACGACCGTCCTGGTCAACGACACGGTCAACACGGGCGGTACGACCTATCTGCACCGTCTGCGGGAGGAGACCGGGGCGTCGCTGGAGGAGATCGTCCGGGCGCAGACGGTGGCCCGTGCGATCTTCCGGTCGGCGCAGGTGTGGGACGCGGTCGAGGCGCTGGACAACAAGGTCCCGGCCGACGTCCAGACCCGCATCCGGCTGCACTCGCGCCGCCTGGTCGAGCGCGGCACCCGCTGGCTGCTGAACAACCGGCCGCAGCCGCTGGAGCTCGGCGAGACCGTCGAGTTCTTCTCCGACCGGGTCGGGCAGGTCTGGGCGGCGCTGCCCAAGCTGCTCAAGGGCGCGGACCTGGAGTGGTACCAGCAGGTCTACGACGAGCTGTCCGGCGCCGGTGTGCCGGACGAGCTGGCCACGCGGGTCGCGGGATTCTCCTCCGTCTTCCCGGCGCTCGACATCGTCTCGGTGGCCGACCGCATGGGCAAGGACGCGATGGACGTCGCCGAGGTGTACTACGACCTCGCCGACCGCCTGGACATCACCCGGCTGATGGACCGCGTCATCGAGCTGCCGCGCACCGACCGGTGGCAGTCCATGGCCCGTGCGGCGATCCGCGAGGACCTGTACGCGACGCACGCGGCCCTGACCGCGGACGTCCTGGCCGTGGGCAACGGCTCCTCCACACCGGAGCAGCGGTTCAAGGTGTGGGAGCAGAAGAACGCGGCGATCCTCGCCCGGGCGCGGGCCACGCTCGAGGAGATCCACACGTCGGAGACGTTCGACCTCGCCAACCTGTCGGTGGCGATGCGGACGATGCGGACCCTGCTGCGCACGCACTCGTGACGCGCCTCTGACCGAAGCACCGAGGGCGCCCCGGACCGGCC
>NZ_MUME01000447.1:0-6082 GCF_002155915.1 Streptomyces thermovulgaris
GGTCAGGACGACGCCGCCCCGAAGCCCCATCCCGGGGTACGGGCCCACCCACGCCCCCCGTCCCCGCGCGCCGGCCGCGGAGGAGCCGAAGGGCGTGCCGGTGGCGGGGACCCGAACACGCGGAGGCGCGAAGCGCTGAGCACGCTCGGGTCCCCGCCACCGGCTCGTGGCGCCCGCAGGCGACCGAGCCGTCTCACCTCGACATCCCCCGTGCCTCGAGCACTGCTGCCACCACCGTCCGGCTCTGGTGCTCGACCTGGTGCTCCAGCGGCACCCAGCGTGCCTGGAACCGTTCCGCGAACGCCTCGCTCCACGCCGTCACCAGCCGTTCCAGCTCCGGTGCGGCACGGTCGTCGGCCTCGCGCAGCACCCGGAGCAGCATGGCCGCGGCCCGCAGCGGCAGGCGGCGGCCGAAGGCGTCCACGCTGCCGACGTAGGCCATCGTGGTATCGGCCGGCGGGGTGCGGATCCAGTCGGCGGCCAGCCCCGGCACCAGGCTCAGCCCCCACTTCGCGGCCCGCAGCAGCGGCCCGTCGGCGCCGTGCAGGCGGGGCAGTGCGTCGGCGAGGATGAGCTCCACCTCGCGCGCGTCCCGCAGCAGCCGGTGGGCGAACCGGCGGATCGCCGTGGCCGGGGCGGGGTGCGGGGCCGGGTCGTCCACCAGGTCGCTCGCCCACATCGGCACCTCCACGACCGCGGTCATGCCGCCGTAGCGGTGGGCGTGGTACCAGGTGCTGTTGCGGGCGTCGTCCGGCAGGCTCGGGTACGCCAGATCCGTGCCGGGGGCCGGCATCACCCGCACTCCGGGGCCGGAGGCGGGCCAGCCCGCCGCGTCGGAGGCGCCGGTCTCCACCGGTATGCGGAACCGGGCCGCCGACTTGACGAACGGCTCCGCCAGCCCGGGCATGTCCTTGGTCAGCTGCACCCAGCTTCCGCCCAGGTCGGTGCCGTGCAGAGTCACCTGGAGGTAGGGCCGCAGCGTGTCGATGACACCGGTCAGCGCGCGTGTCTCGGGCGGCAGCCGGTCGGGCGGCAGGACGGCGGGGGACCACTCCGGCTGCTCGGGTCCGGCCGGCCGGAAGAAGCCGAGGTGGTAGTCGAGCAGACTGCGGGGAGCCGGGGTGGTGTGCAGGCTCGCCCCGTCCGGGTCCGCGCAGAGCAGGAAGTGCCAGGAGGTGTCGGCCCGCAACGGCGGTTCGCGCAGCACGCGGTGGGCGAGGGCGAGGAGGGTGGAGCCTCCGGTGGGTTCGTTGGCGTGGGCGCCGGCGACCACCAGCACGGCACGCCGTGCGTGTCCGATGGACAGCAGGTGCAGCGGTCTGCCCGCGCGGGAGAGACCGACCTCCTTCAGGACGCACAGATCGGGCCGGTGCGCGGTCAGCGCACGTGCGAAGGCGACCAGTTCGGGAACGCTCGGATAGCGTGGCTTGAGCAAGGAGACTCACCCCCGATCCGTCCGCCTTGCTTCGTTTTCCGCAGTACCCCACGGAATTGTGTGAACTGTCAAGCGATTCGCCGACTGTCAGGCGACTTGCTCCAGCAGGGCCACCGGAAGCCGCTCGAAGAGCTGCTCCAGGCGCACGGACCCCTCGAATTCCCGCCCCGGCGTCGTCACGTCCGCCCACCGGCCCGGCGGCAGGGGCAGCCGGGTGCCGCGCCAGCCGCCCGCCTGTGCCAGCCGCAGCGACAGCCGGGTCACCGCCGTCACCGCCCGGCCCGAGCGGACGAAGGCCACGCAGTGGTGCGCCGCCGGTCCCTCGGCGAGCAGCGGTGCGTAGGCCGCCGTCTCCCCGAAGACCTCCGGCCGCCGGGCGCGCAACCGCAGGGCCGCGGCCGTCACCGCGGCCTTCTCGTCGGCCCTCCCGTCGGTTTTCCCGTCCGGGGCGGCGGGAGGGATCCGTACCGGCCGCCGGTTGTCCGGGTCCACCAGCGCCCGGTACTCGCTCTCGGTGCCCTGGTAGACGTCCGGCACGCCCGGCATCGTCAGATGCACCAGGGCCGTGCCCAGGACGTTCGCCCGGATGTGCGGCTCCAGCGCGCCGCGGAGAGCGGCCACCCGCGCGGCCGGTGCGCCGCACGGGCCCTGGGCGACGAAGCGCTCCACCGCCTCCTCGTAGGACGGCCTCTGCTCCGTCCAGCCGGTGTGCAGGCCCGCCTCACGCACATGCTTCAGCAGGGCCTGCCGCACCCGCTCGTCGTACCGTTCCGCGTCCTGCCGCCCGTCCCGTCCTCCGTCCGCCCCCTGGGGTGCCGGACCGAGGCCGAACACCGTCTGCCAGGCCGCCCACGCCAGGGGGGCGTCCGGCGCCTCCGCCGCGCCGGACACCTCGGCGAGCACCTCCGCCCAGCGCTCCGGGCACTCGGTCAGCACCGCCAGCGCCGCCCGCACATCGGCGCTGCGCTTGGTGTCGTGCGTGGAGACCACCGTCCCCGTGAGCGGCCAGTCGCGCTGCACGCGCGCGCAGTACGCGTGGAAGTCCTCCGGGGACACCGCCGGGCGTCCCGGTTCGCCGCCGACCTCGTTGGCCGACAGCAGCGGCACGTACCGGTAGTACGCGGTGTCCTCCACGGACTTCGCGCGCAGGGCTGAGGCGGTCTGCGCGAACCGGGTCCGCAGCTCCACGACGTCGGGCCCGGCCCCGGCCCGCCCGGTCACCAGGGCCCGTACGACGTCGACGGCCTCTCCCTCCTCGGGCACCGTGAACGCGAGCCGGGCCTCCTCGGCGGCCTCCTCGGTGACCACCGAGGCGGGATCCACGGAGGCGTACGGCCGGTAGACCTCGAGGCGGACCAGCAGCTCCCGCAGGGCGGTGCGCAGCGCCCAGGGGGCGCGGTCGCGCAGGGCCGGGTCCGGCGAGGCGGTGCACACCCGGTGGGCCACCCGGGTCAGCCGTTCCGTCTCGGCGGCCAGCTCATGGGTGATCACTTCGTGGGCCGCCTGCCGCACCGTCGCCTTCCAGTCGCCGCCGCGGTCGGCCGGCGGGGCGGCGAACCGCCGGTACCGGGCGAGCAGTTCACCGGCCCCCGCCGGGTCGGTGAACAGGCCGTCGACGTGCCGCAGGGCGTCGTAGCCGGTGGTGCCGGCGACCGGCCAGGACGCCGGGAGGCGCTCGCCGTCGGAGAGGATCTTCTCCACGACCGTCCAGCACCCGCCCGTCGCCTCGTGCAGCCGTTGGAGGTAGCCGTCCGGGTCGGCGAGCCCGTCGGGGTGATCGACGCGCAGCCCGTCGATCACGCCCTCGTGCAGCAGCTGGAGGATCTTGGCGTGGGTCGCCTCGAACACCTCCGGGTCCTCCACCCGCACCCCGATCAGCTCGGAGATGCTGAAGAAGCGCCGGTAGTTCAGCTCCGTGCGGGCCAGCCGCCACCACACCGGCCGGTACCACTGCGCGTCCAGCAGCTCCGGCAGCGGCAGCCGCTCGGTGCCCTCGCGCAGCGGGAAGGCGTGGTCGTGGTAGCGCAGGACGTCGCCGTCCACCTTCAGCGCGCCGAGCTCCTTGCCGACCGGCCCGCCGAGCACCGGCAGCAGCACCTTGCCGTCCTGGGCCTCCCAGTCGATGTCGAACCAGCGTGAGTACGGCGACTCCGGCCCCTCCCGCAGCACCTCCCACAGGGCGCGGTTGTGCCGCGGCGCCATGGCCATGTGGTTGGGGACGATGTCCACGATCAGACCGAGCCCGTGCTCCCGCGCGGTGCGCGACAGCGCCCGCAGGCCCTCCTCGCCGCCGAGCTCGTCACGCACGCGCGTGTGGTCCACGACGTCGTAGCCGTGCGAGGAGCCCGGCACGGCCTGGAGGACGGGGGACAGATGCAGATGGGAGACGCCGAGCGACGCCAGACGGGGCACGGTCCGCGCGGCGGCCGCGAACGGGAACCCGGGCTGGAGCTGGAGCCGGTAGGTGGCCGTGGGCACACGGCGGGCGGGGGCGGAGTGCTCGGAGGTCATGCAGAGCTACGTACCCGCCCGGCGGCCTTTTGTGCCCTCGGCCCGCCGCGTGCCCACGACCCCCACCCTTCCGCCACGTGCTCCGGCCCGCCGGGTGGGCACCGGCCCTTGGGCGTGCCCTCGCCCGAACGGGCCCCACCTGAACGGGCCCCACCCCGACGGGGCCTCACCCGAGCGGGGCACCGCCCGAACGGAGCTCGGGCTCTGTGACGGAGCTCGGCCCCTGCAACGGGACATCGGCCCCTGCGACGGGACGCCGGCCCTGCACCGGAGCCCCGGCTCCTATGCCGGCCGCTGGAGCACGGTCAGGCTGCGGTCCTTCAGCGTCAGCCGGTCCCCGGCCCGCACCCTCGGCCCGGTGCCGGGCGGGACCGGGTCCGTGCGGGCGGTGTCGACCACCACCTGCCACTGCCGCCCGTGGGCGAGCGGCACGACGAACTCGAGCGGTTTCGGCGAGGCGTTGAACAGCAGCAGGAAGGAGTCGTCGGTGATCCGCTCCCCGCGTGGGCCGGGCTCCGAGATCGCGTTGCCGTTGAGGAACACGGTCAGCGCGGAGGCCTGTGCCGAGTGCCAGTCCTGCTGGGTCATCTCCCGGCCCTCGGGGGTGAACCAGGCGATGTCGGACAGCTCGTCGTGGGTGCCCTCCACCGGCCGCCCGTGGAAGAAGCGGCGCCGGCGGAACACCGGGTGGTCCCGGCGCAGCGCCGCCATCGCCCGTACGAAGTCCAGCAGGTCGCCGCCGTGCTCGCCGGGCTTCGGCCAGTGCACCCAGGTGAGCTCGTTGTCCTGGCAGTAGGCGTTGTTGTTGCCCCGCTGGGTGCGGGCGAACTCGTCGCCGTGGCTGAGCATGGGCACGCCCTGGGACAGCATCAGCGTCGCGATGAAGTTGCGCATCTGCCGGGCCCGCAGCTCGAGCACCTCGGGGTCGTCGGTCTCGCCCTCCACCCCGCAGTTCCAGGAGCGGTTGTGGCTCTCGCCGTCCCGGTTGTCCTCGCCGTTGGCCTCGTTGTGCTTCTCGTTGTACGACACCAGGTCGCGCAGGGTGAAACCGTCGTGGCAGGTGATGAAGTTGATCGAGGCCAGCGGGCGGCGGCCGTCGTTCTGGTAGAGGTCCGAGGAGCCGGTCAGCCGGGAGGCGAACTCCGCGAGCGTCCGCGGTTCGCCCCGCCACAGGTCCCGGACGGTGTCGCGGTACTTGCCGTTCCACTCGGTCCACAGCGGCGGGAAGTTCCCCACCTGGTAGCCGCCCTCGCCCAGGTCCCAGGGCTCGGCGATCAGCTTCACCTGGGAGACCACCGGGTCCTGCTGCACCAGGTCGAAGAACGACGACAGCCGGTCCACCTCGTGGAACTGCCGCGCCAGGGTCGCCGCCAGGTCGAAGCGGAAGCCGTCGACGTGCATCTCGGTGACCCAGTACCGCAGCGAGTCCATGATCAGCTGGAGCACGTGCGGGGACCGCATGAGCAGGGAGTTCCCGGTGCCCGTGGTGTCCATGTAGTAGCGCGGGTCGTCGGTGAGCCGGTAGTAGCGGGGGTTGTCGATGCCCTTGAAGGACAGCGTCGGACCCAGGTGGTTGCCCTCGGCGGTGTGGTTGTAGACCACGTCGAGGATGACCTCGATCCCCGCCTCGTGCAGTGCCTTGACCGCCGACTTGAACTCCAGCACCTGCTGGCCGCGGTCGCCCCAGGAGGCGTAGGCGTTGTGCGGGGCGAAGAAGCCGATCGTGTTGTAGCCCCAGTAGTTGCTCAGGCCCATGTCCACCAGACGGTGGTCGTGCACGAACTGGTGAACGGGCATCAGCTCCAGCGCGGTGACGCCCAGCTCGGTCAGATGCTCGATGATCGCCGGGTGGGCGAGCGCCGCGTAGGTGCCGCGCAGCTCCTCGGGCAGCTCCGGGTGCAGCATGGTCAGGCCCTTGACATGGGCCTCGTAGATCACCGTCTCGTGGTAGCCGCGCCGGGGCGGCCGGTCGTCGCCCCAGTCGAAGTAGGGGTTCACCACGACCGAGGTCATGGTGTACGGCGCCGAGTCCAGGTCGTTGCGCCGTTCGGGGTCGTCGAAGTGGTAGCCGTACACCTCCTCCCCCCACTGGACCGAGCCGCTGATCGCACGGGCGTACGGGTCGAGCAGCAGCTT
>NZ_MUME01000447.1:6087-6896 GCF_002155915.1 Streptomyces thermovulgaris
GCCGGGCACGTACGCGTGCCGGACGAACGCGTCGCTCTCCCGCAGCTCCACCGCCGTCTCCGAGCCGTCGTCGTGCAGCAGGCACAGCTCTACACGGTCCGCGGCCTCCGTGAAGACCGCGAAATTGGTGCCGGCACCGTCGTACGTGGCACCGAGTGGATACGCCTCTCCAGGCCAGACCTGCATGGGTACGACTCTTTCAGGTGTGCGGCGCCGCTGGTGTACCTCGGCCTCGAGTCTCCCCGAAAGGGAGACGCCCACCGGTGAATGCGGCCCCTTCCCACGGTGGGCATTCGGGTGCTCCTGTGACCGATGGGAAAAGGGGGAAGATCTATGCACAGAAGGGCGCTTCTGTCAAGGCCCCCGCTATGAATCCGCTCACTCCATCGGCCCGGACCCGGCAGAACTGGCGCTCAACGTGCGGAAGTTGAGAAACGAGCCGTGCATCCGGCTGCATCACGCGCCACTCCCGGAGTACCCTTCCTTGATCGTTGAGACGGGGAGGGCCCGGGGGAGTGGAAGGCGGTGTGCGGGTGGGCTCGGGAGGGCTGGAGCTGCCCCCTGGTGACGGAGGTCATGAGGGAGGCTCCGCGGAGGTCCCGCCCGGCACGGTGTCGCTGGCCCGGCCGATGGGCGCGGGTGCCATCGGACCGGAGCTGGAGTGGGACGCCGACGCCTGGCATGAGGTGCGTACACGCGCTCAGCGGGCCGGCCGGGCCTACATATGGCTGAATCTCGTCGAGCAGCGGCTGCGCGCCGTCGTGACCGCCGTCCTGCGGCCCGTCTACGAGCCCGTCCACGGCGACGAC
>NZ_MUME01000448.1:0-153 GCF_002155915.1 Streptomyces thermovulgaris
GGGCGACCTCTCCGATCCCTCCGAGCGCCTCTACACCCTGGACTACTACCTCCGCCTGGCCGAGCAGATCGTGGCCGCCGGGGCGCACGTCCTGGCCATCAAGGACATGGCGGGACTGCTGCGCGCCCCCGCCGCCGCCACCCTGGTGTCGGC
>NZ_MUME01000448.1:161-466 GCF_002155915.1 Streptomyces thermovulgaris
CGGCGCGGTCGCGTCGATGGCCGGCACCACCTCCCAGCCGTCGCTGTCGGCGATCGTCGCCGCCACCGACCACTCCGACCGCCCCACCGGCCTGGACCTGCAGGCCGTCAGCGACATGGAGCCGTACTGGGAGAGCGTCCGCAAGATCTACGCCCCCTTCGAGGCGGGCCTGGCCTCGCCCACCGGACGCGTCTACCACCACGAGATCCCCGGCGGCCAGCTGTCCAACCTGCGCACCCAGGCGGTCGCGCTGGGGCTGGGCGACCGCTTCGAGGACATCGAGGAGATGTACGCCGCCGCCGACC
>NZ_MUME01000448.1:504-1072 GCF_002155915.1 Streptomyces thermovulgaris
GCTGCTGTTCCCCGGCCCGACCCGGGACTTCGAGGCCCACCGCCAGGCCTACGGCGACACCAGCGTGCTGGACAGCAAGGACTTCTTCTACGGGCTGCGTCCCGCCAAGGAGTACGCCGTCGACCTCGAGCCCGGGGTGCGGCTCCTGATCGAGCTCCAGGCGATCGGCGAGGCCGACGAGCGCGGGATGCGCACCGTGATGGCCACGCTGAACGGCCAGCTCCGCCCCATCCAGGTGCGCGACGTCGCCGCGGCCTCCGACGTCCCCGCCACCGAGAAGGCCGACCGGTCCAACCCCGGCCATGTGGCGGCCCCGTTCGCCGGTGTGGTGACCCTCGCGGTCGCCGAGGGCGACGAGGTGGAGGCCGGTGCGACCGTGGCCACCANNCCCGGCGAGGGGACCACCGCACGTGTGCGGGCAGGGCCGGCACCGCGGACGGCCGGCGGTGCGGGAACCGCCGTCATGCCTTCGCCGTCCCTCCCCGCACGCCTTCGACCGCGTGTCATCACCGCCCCGGGCCGGCCCGTGCCCCGCGGCACGGTCCGGACGCCCCCAGGCCCGGCTCCT
>NZ_MUME01000449.1 GCF_002155915.1 Streptomyces thermovulgaris
CGCCGACCCCGCCCCACCACCGACCCGCGTCCCGTCCGGAGGCCCGCCGATGCGCCAGTTCACCGCCGTCGTCAACCCCACCGCGGGCGGATCCGCCGGGGCCGCGGCGCTGCTGCGGGTGGCCAGGGTGCTGCGGGAGGCCGGCGCCGACGTGGAGACCGAGTACAGCCGCAGCCTCGCCCACGCCCAGGACCTCGCCCGCGGCGCCGGACAGCGGGGCCGTGTCGTCCTCGCCGTGGGCGGCGACGGCATCGCGGGCAGCATCGGCGGGGCCCTCAGCGGCACCGGCGCCCTCTTCGGGCTCGTCCCGGCCGGCCGCGGCAACGACTTCGCCCGCGCCCTCGGACTGCCCTTGGACCCGGACGAGCTGGCCCGGATCCTGCTGCACGGCGCCCCGCGCCGGATCGACACCGTCGAGGTGGAGTCGGCCGCCCACCGGCGCACCGTCGTCCTCGGCAGTGTGTACGCGGGCGTCGACGCGCTCGCCAACCGGTACGCCAACCGCTCCAGGCTGCTGCGCGGCGCCGCCTCCTACTACGCCGGCGGGCTGCGGGCCGTCGCCACCTGGCGGCCGGCCGGCTACCGCGTCACCGTCGACGGGGAGGAGCACGTCCACCGCGGCTACACCGTGGTGGCCGCCAACTCGCCCTACTACGGCTCCGGACGCATGATCGCCCCCGGCGCCCGCGTCGACGACGGCCTGCTCGACGTGGTGATGATCCGTCATGCACCGCGCCGGCTCTTCTTCGCCCTGATGAACGAGCTGAGGACCGGTGCGCACACCGGCCGTCCCGAGGTGCGGGTCCTGCGGGGCAGACAGGTCCGCATCGAGGCCGACCGCCCCGTGCCCTACGGCGCCGACGGCGAGGTGGAGGCCGTCCTGCCCGTCACCGCCCGGGTCCTGCCCGGCGCGCTCGCCGTGCTCTGCTGACCGCCGACGGCCGCCGCCGGCCCGATCCGGGCGAGAGCCCCGGCACGGAGGACCGGCCGCGGGAGGATCAGACGCGGGAGGACCGGGCGCAGCCCCAGGCCGACATGCCCTGCAGGGCGGCCAGCCGCTTCGCCACGGCGATCTGCTGCTCCCGCGTGGCCATGTCCGCCCGGGGCGCGTACTTCAGCCCGCCGGCGGCGATCCAGCTGGACTGGCGGAACTGCAGCCCGCCGTAGTACCCGTTGCCGGTGTTCGCCTTCCAGTTGCCGCCCGACTCGCAGGCGGCGATGGCGTCCCAGTCGGGCGCGGGAGCCGCGGCCGCCGCCGGCCCGCCGGCCAGCGCCGCGGTGGTCGCCGCGGCCAGCAGGGCCCCGCGCAGCGCACGACGGCGCGAGGGACGGCCGGGGACCTCGTCGACATGCTGCTGACAGATCATGTACAGACTGTTACATCATATGAACAGAAAGTAAGAGCGCGACACGCCGAGAACCGCGACACGACGAAGTCCGCCCCGCACCGCGCAGTCCGCTCATGACCCGCTCGGGCGGACGTCCCGGCCGGACGGAGGAGAAGCCCGAGGCGGACGGACGAAAACCCGTCGAGGTTCCTTCCCGGAACCTTCCGCATCGGACAGCGTGGTCCGCCATGGACCCTCTGCTCGCCGCCGGCGCGTTCGACGGCCCGTCACCGCGCGCCCGCACCGCACCGCCGGACCACGGCCACCCCGCCGACGCCGCACCCGCCC
>NZ_MUME01000045.1 GCF_002155915.1 Streptomyces thermovulgaris
CCTGCGCACGCTCTCCGGCGGTCAGCGCCGCCGCATCGAGCTGGCCCGCATCCTGTTCTCCGACGCGGACATCCTGCTGCTCGACGAGCCCACCAACCACCTCGACGCCGACTCGATCGTCTGGCTGCGCGACTATCTGAGGACCTACCGCGGCGGCTTCGTCGTGATCTCCCACGACGTCAACCTGGTCGAGACGGTCGTCAACAAGGTGTTCTACCTGGACGCCAACCGCGCCTGCATCGACATCTACAACATGGGCTGGAAGCTCTACCAGCAGCAGCGCGAGGCCGACGAGCGGCGCCGCAGGCGGGAGCGGGCCAACGCGGAGAAGAAGGCCGCCGCGCTCCGGGCCCAGGCCGACAAGATGCGGGCCAAGGCCACCAAGGCGGTGGCCGCGCAGAACATGGTCCGCCGCGCCGAGCGGCTGCTGGCCGGCCTGGAGGAGGTCCGCCGGCAGGACAAGGTGGCCAAGCTGCGCTTCCCCGAGCCCGCGCCCTGCGGCCGGACCCCGCTGATGGCCGAGGGGCTGTCGAAGTCGTACGGCTCGCTGGAGATCTTCACCGACGTCAGCCTGGCCATCGACCGGGGCTCCCGCGTCGTCGTCCTCGGCCTCAACGGCGCGGGCAAGACCACGCTGCTGCGCCTGCTCGCGGGCGTGGAGCAGCCGGACACCGGTGCGGTCGTCCCCGGCCACGGCCTCAAGATCGGTTACTACGCGCAGGAGCACGAGACCCTGGACCCCGACCGCACGGTCCTGGAGAACATGCGGTCGGCTGCCCCCGACATGGAGCTCGGCGAGATCCGCAAGGTGCTGGGCTCGTTCCTGTTCTCCGGCGACGACGTCGACAAGCCGGCCGGTGTCCTCTCCGGCGGGGAGAAGACCCGTCTGGCGCTCGCCACCCTGGTCGTCTCCTCCGCGAACGTCCTGCTGCTCGACGAGCCCACCAACAACCTCGACCCGGCCAGCCGCGAGGAGATCCTCAACGCGCTGCGCACCTACGAGGGGGCCGTCGTCCTCGTCACCCACGACGAGGGGGCCGTCGAGGCGCTGCAGCCGGAGCGGATCATCCTGCTGCCCGACGGGGTCGAGGACCTGTGGAGCGCCGACTACGCGGACCTCGTCGCCCTCGCTTGACCGAACAATTGATCAACGACGTATGGATCATTCGGCCTACAGGTGATCCATCATCTGTGTGAGATCTCCTCATCCCGAGGCGTGTCCTCCAGCGAATTCACGGCCGAGCCCCTATGCGACGGGGGCTCGGCCGTCACGCGTCGCTGACCAGGCATTTCATGAAAGAAGCCGTTCGGTGGTACAGATATCACCGTGCGGAGTGACGGATTCCGCTTGTGGGGATGTGCTCCTGTCGTCACAAGTCTGTCTCACAGACCTTGCCGAATGGGTGGCCATCAGGGCCCGGAGGGGTGATCATGAGGGGACCAGAGCGCACTTCCCATGAGGAGGCACGGGTGGCCGAGACTCTGAAGAAGGGCAGCCGGGTGACCGGCGCCGCGCGCGACAAGCTCGCGGCAGACCTGAAGAAGAAGTACGACGCCGGTGCGAGCATTCGAGCGTTGGCCGAGGAGACCGGCCGCTCGTATGGCTTCGTCCACCGCATGCTCAGTGAGTCGGGTGTCACGCTCCGTGGGCGTGGCGGGGCGACGCGGGGCAAGAAGAACCAGTCGTCCTGACCGACCGCGGGCGACCCATCGGGCTTTCGATGGTGACCACCCGGCCGGTCCGCCGGTCGGCCGGGTGGTTACTGTGCAGTCACTTACGATGCCCTCGGGGCATCCACGCTGACTGCACCCATCGGAGGCGCACATGGCTTCGCCCGAGCACAACCTCGATCCGGTACTCGACAAGGACGGCGTACGGCTCACCGTCGACGACGCGGTCGCCACGGTGACGCTGACCAACCCGGCCAAGCGCAACGCACAGAGCCCCGCTCTGTGGCGGGCGCTCACCGAGGCCGGCCGGCTGCTGCCGGGCTCCGTCCGCGTGGTGCTGCTGCGCGGCGAGGGCAAGTCCTTCTCCGCCGGACTCGACCGGCAGGCGTTCACGCCGGAGGGCATCGACGGCGAGCCGTCGTTCATCGACCTCGCGCGCGGCAGCGACGCCGAGCTGGACGCCACCATCGCCGAGTACCAGGAGGCGTTCACCTGGTGGCGGCGCAACGACATCCTGTCCGTCGCCGTCGTGCAGGGGCACGCCATCGGGGCGGGTTTCCAGCTGGCGCTGGCCTGCGACCTGCGTGTGGTCGCGGACGACGTGCAGTTCGCCATGCGCGAGACCAGCCTCGGGCTGGTTCCCGACCTCACCGGCACCCATCCGCTGGTGGGGCTGGTCGGCTATGCCCGCGCGCTGGAGATCTGCGTCACCGGCCGCTTCGTGGGCGCCGAGGAGGCGGTGCAGACCGGCCTGGCGAACCTCGCCGTGCCCCTCGACCAGCTCGACGCGGCCGTACAGGACCTGACCTCCGCGCTTCTGGCGGCGCCCCGCAACGCCGTCGTCGAGACCAAGGCCCTGCTGCGCGGCGCCCTGGAGCGCACCTATGAGCAGCAGCGCATCGCCGAACGCGAGGCCCAGGCCCGGCGTCTGCGGGACCTGGCCGGCATCGGGGAGTAGGCCCCGCCCGTTTCGGAGGCGGGGTCCCGTCGATGTGCCCGCCGTGGGTGAAGGACGGTGCCCGGGAGGGACGGACGGCGACGGCCGGCAGGCCGGAGCAGAACCGGACGTCCTCGAAACCGGACGGGAGGTCCTGGGGAGCCCCGCGTTCCCCAGGACCTTCGCGTCACGGTCCGGACGGGCGGCCGGACGGCGCGGCCCGCCCTCGGGCCCGCCTCACCGGCCGCCGTCACGCCCCCGCGGCCCGGGTGCGGCTTTTTCCGAAGCCGTACGCGGACGCGGGACCCGTACTGCACGCCCTCACGGCCGGATGCCCGGACCGCGCCGGGAACCCGGCCGGCCCGCGGTCCCTTCCGGAGGAGGCGGGGCCGAGCGGTGTCGGGCACCGCGCGGAAAGGGGGCCGGCCCGCCCGGGCGGCACGGACACTCCCCGCCGGGCACGGCCGCGGAACCCTAGAAGCCGCGCCGTGCCCCGCCGTCCACCGGCATCATCACGCCGGTCACATAGGACGCCGCGGGCGACAGCAGGAACGCGGCCACCCGGCCGAACTCCGCCGGCGTCCCGTACCGCCGCAGCGGCACACGCGACTCGCTCGCCGCCCGGGTGGCCTGCGGGTCCGCCGACAGCGCGTCCAGCTCCCGCACCCGGTCGGTGTCGATGCGTCCGGGCAGCAGCCCCACCACCCGGATGCCCCGCGGCCCCAGCTCGTCCGCGAGGGACTTGGCGAACCCGGCCAGCCCGGGCCGCAGCCCGTTGGAGATGGTCAGTCCGGGGATCGGCTCGTGCACCGACCCGGACAGCACGAACGCGACGACCCCGCCCGGCTCCAGCTCGGCCGCCGCCGCGCGGGCGATCCTCACCGCGCCCAGGAACACCGACTCGAACGCCGCCTGCCACTGCTCGTCGGTGTTGTCGGCGACGAAGCCGGGCGGCGGCCCGCCGACGCTGACGAGAACGCCGTGGAAGCCGCCGAAGTTCTCCCGCGCCGCCGCGATCAGCCGTGCCGGTGCCTCCGCGTCCGCGTTGTCCACGGCCACCCCGACCGCGTCGGGGCCCAGCTCGGCCGCCGCCTCGGCGACACGCTTCTCGTCCCGTCCGGAGACGACCACCTTGGCGCCCTCGGCGACGAGTTCGCGCGCGGTGGCGTTGCCCAGCCCGCGGGTCGCGCCGGTGACGACGTACACCCGGTCCTTCAGTCCAAGATCCATGGCGCCTATCCTGCCCGCTCGCCCCCGTGCGGGGCGAGAGCGGTGTTCACCGGGCCGGTACGGCCGCTCGACCGCGAAGGTCCCGGGGCGGCGGCCCGGCCCCCGGGGGGCTACACCGATGCCGGTTCCGCCTTCTGCGTCTTCTCCCTCGCCGCCGCCTCCGCGCGCTCGCGGGCCTCGCGGCGCACCAGGATCACCCAGCCGACCGGGACACCCGCCGCGAACAGCCACCACTGGATGGCGTACGCCAGGTGCGGGCCGATGTCGTCGTGCTCGGGTTCGGGCAGCAGCTGGGGGCTGCCGCCCTCGGGCGCGGGCGAGGTCAGCTGGATGTAACCGCCGAGAACCTGCCTGCCCAGCCGCTCGGCCTCCTGGGCGCTGTTGATCAGCATCACCTGGCGGTCGGGCAGGCCCTTGAGGTCCTTGATGCCGCTCTTCTCGGTCGTCTCGTCGGGCATCAGCCGGCCGGTGATGGTGATCTCGCCGGATGCGGGCGCCGGGACATCCGGGAACGCCGTCTGCGAGACCCCCGCGGGGACCCAGCCCCGGTTGACCAGGAGCACCTTGCCGCTGTCGAGGACGAAGGGGGTCAGCACGTGGTAGCCGACCCTGTCGTCGGCGTTGGTGCGGCGGCGCACGACCTCCTCGTGCGCGGTGTCGAAGCGGCCCCTGGCCGTGACCCTGCGGTAGAGGTCGGCGCGTTTCACCGTCGCACCGGGGGCGGTCAGCGACTCGACCGGGACCGGATCGGCCGCCAGCGACTCGGCGATCACCTCGTTCAGCGCGACCTTGTGCTGATGGCGGTGCAGCTGCCAGAAGCCCAGCCGTACCATCACCGGGATCAGCACGACCGCGACGACGGTGAGGACCACCCACTGGCGGGTCAACAGGAAGCGGTACACCCCATGACGGTACCTCCCGGCGCGGGGGTGCCTTCGGCAGGGGTGTCCCCGTGGGCGTTCTCGTACGGCGCTTCGCGCACGGCCGGCGGCTCCGTGCCGTACCGCCGCGCGGGCCGGCGGCCGGCGGGCACACCGCCCGTGCGTCCCTCAGGCGCCGTCCGCCGGTTCCACGTCCTTGAGCAGCTGCACGAACGCCGCCTCGTCCACCACCGGAGTGCCGTACTGCCGTGCCTTGACCGTCTTCGACGTGCCCGAGTCCGGGTCGTTGGTCACCAGCAGGCTGGTCAGCCGGGACAGGCTGGTGGCCACATGCAGTCCGGCCTCGACCGCCCGGTCCTCCAGCAGCTCGCGGTCGGTGGAGGTGTCCCCGGAGAAGGCCACCCGCATCCCCTGCTTGAGACGCTTGCCCGCCTCGTAGCGCCCCGGGTTGGGATAGGGGCACGCGGGTCTTTTGCGGGACGGGCGCCACGTGCTCTGCCGGCGGCCGCCGGACGACTGCCGGGACACCGGCGGGTCCGACCACTCCGTCAGCGGCCGGCACTCCAGCAGCGGCAGCCGCACCCCGTTCGCCGCCGCGGCCCGCAGACTCGGCCGGAACGCCTCCGCCAGCACGCGCGCGTCGTCCAGCGCGTGGTGCGCCTGCCGCTGCACGACGCCGAAGTGCGCCGCCAGCGACTCCAGTTTGTGGTTGGGCAGCGGCAGGCCCAGCTCCTTGGCGAGCGCGATCGTGCACAGCCGCTGCCGCACCGGGGGCTCGCGCCGCACCCGCGCGTACTCCCGCGCGATCATCTGCCAGTCGAACAGCGCGTTGTGCGCGACGAGCACACGGCCGGCCAGCCGCTGCCCGAACTCCTCCGCGATGTCCGCGAACAGCGGTGCGTCCCGGAGCGCCTCGCTCGTCAGACCGTGGAGCCACACCGGTCCCGGATCCCGCTCCGGGTTGACCAGCGTGTACCAGTGGTCCTCGACCTCACCGCGCGCGTCCAGCCGGTAGACCGCCGCGGAGACGATCCTGTCGTGCCGTGCCAGACCGGTCGTCTCCACGTCGACGACCGCATACCCCTTCGGATACGTGGCCGGCCACGGCGTGGCGGAGAACCCTGCGAGCGTGCGGTCTTCGAGCATGGTCCATGAGGATACGGTCCTCGGCCGACAGCCCTGCCCACCGGTGGCCGGACCGGCGGCCCACGCCCGCGGGGGGAGCGCGGCGGAGCGGGAGGCGGAAGAGGACGCGACGGGCAAACCGTGCGATTCTCCGTCATGTGACCGAACCCACGCATGAGAAGAGCCACGGGGGCGCGCTCGGCACACGGCTCAACTGGCTGCGGGCCGCCGTTCTCGGGGCGAACGACGGCATCGTCTCCACCGCGGGACTCGTCGTCGGTGTGGCCGGCGCGACGGACTCCCGTTCGACCCTGCTGACGGCCGGGCTGGCCGGGCTGCTCGCGGGAGCGATGTCGATGGCGGCGGCGCAGTACGTGTCGGTGTCGACCCAGCGGGACTCGGAGCGGGCCGCGCTGGCCCTGGAGAGACGGGAGCTGCGCGAACGGCCCGAGGCGGAGCTGCGGGAGCTGACCGGGATGCTTCAGCAGCGGGGCCTGTCGCGTGCCGTGGCCGAGGAGGCGGCGAAGCAGCTCACCGCACGGGACGCGCTGCGGGCCCATGCGCACATGGAGCTCGGCATCGACCCCTACGAGCTGACCGACCCGTGGCACGCGGCCTGGGCGAGCTTTCTGTCGTTCACGGCCGGAGCCCTGCTGCCGCTGCTGGCGATCGTGCTGCCGCCGGCGGGATGGCGGCTGGGCGTCACCGTGCTGTCCGTCCTGGCCGCCCTCGCCCTCACCGGCTGGAGCAGCGCACGGCTGGGCGCGGCCAGGCCCGGCCGTGCGGTGGTGCGCAATGTGTGCGGCGGGGCGCTGGCCATGGCGGTGACCCATGCGGCGGGGACCCTGCTGGGAGAGGTGGGCGTGTGACGGCACCCCTGCCGCACCTCCTGTCCCGCCTTCTGCTTCACCCCCCGCCGTACGCCGTGGGCCGCTCACCAGCGGATCGGCAGCGGCAGCGCCGTCAGCAGCCCCGACACCGCGACCACCGCGCCGAGCACGGCGACCTCGGCCCGGGCGGGAGCGCAGGCGGTCAGCGGATCGGACGCCCGGCTCAGCCGGATCCGCGCCCACAGGGCGAGCAGGGCGACACCGGCCATGAGGACCACCTTGGCGAGCAGGGTGCGGCCGTAGGCCGTCTCCGTGAGCTGGTGCAGCACCGTGTCCGGCGGCATCCGGCGCAGGGTGCTGCACACGCCCGTCGCGGTGACGGCGGCCAGCAGGACGGCCGCCGTGCGCGCATAGCGGCCCAGCAGGGCGGCGCCCGCCGCCGCGCCGCGCCACAGCCGCAGGGTGCGCAGCACATGCAGCAGCGCGCCCGCCCACAGCGCCCCGCACAGCAGATGCACGACGGTCAGGGCGGTGCCGGCCAGCGGGCTGCTCTCGGTGTCGGGATGCGCGCGCAGGGCCTCGGCGACGATCACCGCGGCGAGCGGCCACACCTGGTGCGACGGGCGCCGTGAGAGCGTGCACAGGCCCAGGACGAGAAAGGCGTTGACCTCCAGCAGGGCCAGGGAGCCGTCCCGGGTCCGGTAAAGGCCGCCCACATCGATCTGGGCCGGGCTGTGCGGCACCAGGTTGCCGGTGGCCACCACGAAGGCCAGGCCCAGGGCGGCGAGGAAGCCGGCGGCGGCCGCGTACGGCGTCCAGCTGCGCGGCCGCCGGCCGGGGGCCCCGGGGATGCGCCCGGCCAGCCGCCCGGCGAACAGCTCGCCGACGGGGACGCAGACCGCGGCGAACATCACCGTCCGCAGCAGCGCTATGCCGCCGACCCCGGGTGCGGCGGCCTCCCCGGTGCCGTGCAGGGCGGCGGAGGGACCGAGCAGGGGTATCAGCGCGGCGAGGGCCACCAGGACGAGGACGGCGACGGCCCGGACGGTCGCGGTCCGCCGCCACTCCGTTCCGCGCGTGCCCTCCGCCTCGGCGGCCGGTCGTGTGAGCGTCACTCCAGGATCCTCACCAGCCGCTCCGGACGGGGCAAGCGACTGCCGTCAAGTGGGAGAACATCGTTCCGCTCACCCGTCGGCGTCACCCGCCGGCGGACTCCGCCCCCCGGGGGTTCTCAGGCCCACCGGGCCGGGTCCGACCCCCAGGGGACCGGCGGGCGGGACCAGTCGGCCGGGCCGCCGGCGAAGGCGACGGGGGAGCGGGCGTGGCGCAGCCGGCCGATGCGGCTGCCGGTCCGCGCGAGCCAGGGATCGGGCCGGTCGAAGGGGGAGCCCTCCACGGTGGCCCCGGCGGGAGCCGTCGCGGTGTCCGGGTCCTTCAGCCAGGCCGCCGTGCGCGCCAGGGACAGCCGTACGGCGCGGGTTCCGCCCCGGCGCGTCCGGTCGGTCAGGGCGCGCAGGACCGCGGCGGCCAGCAGATAGCCCGTGCCGTGGTCCAGGGCCTGGGCGGGCAGTGCGCCGGGCCGCTCCGGCGAGCCCTCGAGTGCGGCGATGCCGGTGGCGGCCTGGACGAGGCTGTCGAAGCCCTGCCGCCCGCCCCACGGGCCGTGGGCGCCCCACGCCGACAGCTGGGCCACGACCAGCCCGGGCCGCCGCTCGGCCAGGGCCTCGGGGGAGAGGCCGAACCGGTCCAGGGCACCCGGCCGGTACCCGGTGACCACGACGTCCGCCGATGCGAGCAGCTCCTCGAGGGCGCCCCGGTCGGCTGCGAGGTCCAGGGTCGCCGACCGCTTGCCGAAACCGGTGTCCGCGTGCAGATCGGCCTGCTCGGGCCGGTCCGGCGGATCCACGCGCAGCACCTCCGCGCCCAGCAGGGCGAGCGTGCGGGTGGCGACGGGGCCCGCGAGCACCCGGGTCAGGTCCACGACGCGCACTCCGGCGGCGGGCAGCAGGGGCCCGCCCGTGACGGGCGGCAGGACGCGCGTGTGCGTCTCGTCCAGCCGCTCCCGCTCGACCAGCGGCCGTGCGGCCACCGCGGCGCTCTGCTCGTGCGCGGCCCACTCCTCGGGGGTGCGCAGGGCGACGGCGAGGCCGCCGGCGGCGTACACGGTCTCCTCGACCTCGAGCGCGGACCGCCCGGCGAGTGCCGACGCGACACGGTCCGCGTCGTCCGGCACGCCCAGCGCGGCGAGCAACCGCTCCCGGTGGTGCGGGTAGTTGGCGTGCGTGCGCACCCAGCCGTCCGCCGTCCGCCAGAACCGCGACAGCGGGGCGAAGGAGACCGGTGCCCGCCCGTCCACCAGCAGATGCCGTTCGCTGAGGAACGCCGTGGCCACGGCCCCGTCGTCGACCCGCACCGCCGGCACCTCGGCGCTCCCCGTCCGCACCGCGCCCAGTTCGGCGGCGGCCAGCGCACAGGCGCCCACGCACGCGCGTGCCAGCTCCCGCACGGGAAGGCGCGCCGGCAGCGCGCCTTCCCGCTCCACGGTGGTGACCCGCCCGAGAAGGGCGGGGTCCCCTCCCAGCGCGGACCAGGCGGAGGAGAGAAAGGCAGAGGAAGCAGAGGAAAAGGAGGGATCGGTCATGACCCACACTGTGCGGTACCGGCCCCTCCTTCGCCGTGCCTACTTGGTCACAGCGTTCAGGGCGTTCACGACTCCTCTGCCGTAGAAGGAGTTGTTGTGCTTGCCGCCCTTGCACTCGGCGTCGGCCGTGCCGTCGCCGTCGATGTCGTACGGGGTGGTGCACGCCCTGGCGTCGGCGCCCTGGGCCAGCAGCGCCTTCACCTGCTTCGGCCCGGCGTGCGGATGAGCCGACTTGATCAGCGCGGCGACCCCCGCGACATGCGGCGAGGCCATCGAGGTGCCGGCCATGTAGCCGTATCCGCCGCCCGGCAGGGTGCCGAGGATCAGGCCGCTGGTGGCGGGGGCCTCGGGCGCCTGGTAGCGGGTCGAGTCGCCGCCCGGCGCGGCGACGTCGACGACGCCCCGGCCGTAGTTGGAGAACGACGACTTGATGCCCTTGGCGCCGATGGAGGAGACCGTGACGGTGCCCGGCAGCTGCGCCGGCAGGTCCAGGCACTTCCTCGGGTCGATCACCCGGTCGACGGGGGTGCTGTCGTTGGGGCTGCCGGGGTCGAGGATCGACTTGGCGGCGAGGTCCCAGTTGTCGTTGCCGGCGGCCGCGACATTGACCGTGCCCTTGCGCTCCGCGTACGCCGTGGCCCGCGACACGGCCTCCAGCAGGGCCCGCTGGTCGGGGTCGTTCTTGCAGTTGAACTGCCACGGGTCCACGTAATAGCTGTTGTTGGTGATGTCCACCCCGTGCTCGGCGGCCCAGACGAAGCCGCACACCACGGCCTCGGTGTAGAACCAGCCCTCGGGCGTCGACACCTTGATGCCGGCCACCTTCACGCCCGGGGCGACCCCGACCATGCCGACACCGTTCTTCGCGGCGGCGATCTCACCGGCGACATGGGTGCCGTGCGGGCTCTCGTCCTCGCCCGGCCGCCAGGCGCCCTCGGTCGTGTCCGGCTTGCCCGACACGCAGTTCACCGACGCCGCCCGGTCGAAGTTGGGGGCGAGGTCCGGGTGGGTGTCGTCGACCCCGGTGTCGATCACCCCGACGGTGACCCCGGGGCTTCCCGGCGTGATGCGGTGCGCCTTGTCGGCCTTGATCATCGGCAGGTCCCACTGCAGCGGCTGCAACGGTTCCTGACCGTCCTCGGCCGCCTCGGCCGCGGCCTTCATCTCCGCCTCGCCGAGCACCTGCGGCGCCCCCACCTGAGTGGTCGTCTGCAGCGACAGCGGGGCGGTCCGCGTGGCGCCGGCCGACTCCACCGCCGGGTGCTTGCGGATCTTCCGGGCGAAGCCGGGGTCCGACGCGTGGACGACGACGACGCCGATCTGGTCGTAGGCCATGACGACCGTGCCGCCCGCCTTGCGTATCGCCTTCTGCACGGACGAGGAGCCGTGCCGGGAGCGGAGGTTGACGACATAGCTCAGGGTGTCCCCGTCGGCGGGCGACACGCTCTGCGCGGACGTGCGCGGACCGGTCTCGGCGGCGGACGCCGCCTGCGGCAGGAAGGCGAGGGCGGAGGCGACGGCCAGGCCGAGCGGAAGGGTGACGGTACGCCGGTTGAGGCGAACGCTCATACGAACTCCAGTGTGTGAGGCCGGTGAGGGACGGCATGCGCGAGGCGCGGACGACGGCACGCGCGCGGACGGCGGACGAGACCGGTCACCTGACCGCGGCGAGCGCGTTGACGATGCCGAAGCCGTAGAAACCGTTGCGGTGCTTGGTGCCCTTGCAGACCGAGTCGACGGTGCCGTTGCCGTCCGGGTCGTAGGGTTCGGTGGGGCAGCCCGGGTTGTCCGCCTGGGCCTTGAGCAGGGCCTGCAGCTGGGCGGGTGTCGCGTGCGGGTGCTTCGACTTCAGCAGCGCGGCGACCCCGGCCACGTGCGGGGCGGCCATCGACGTGCCCTGCAGGAAGGCGTACTGGCCCTCGGGCATCGTGGACAGGATGCGGCCGTTGCCCGACGGGGTGTCGGGGATCTGGTACCTGTCGCCGCCCGGGCCGGCGACGTCGACGACCCCGTTGCCGTAGTTGGAGTAGTACGACTTCAGGCCCTGCACACCGGTGGCGCTGACCGTCACCACGCCCGGCAGCTGCGTCGGGACGTCGAGGCACTTCCTCGGGTCGATGGTGCGGGTCACCGGCGTCGTGTCGTTCGGGCTGGAGGTGTCGGTGATCGACTCGGCGGCCAGGTCGTGGTTGGAGTTGCCCGCCGAGGCCACGCTCAGGGTGCCCTTGCGCTGTGCGTAGGCCTGGGCCCGGCCGACCGCCTCGACGATGGCCCGCTGGTCGGGGTCGTCCTTGCAGTTGTAGAGCCAGGGGTCCACGTAATAGCTGTTGTTGGTGATCTCCACCCCGTGGTCGGCGGCGAACACGAAGGCGCAGACCACGCTCTCCGCGTAGAACAGCTGGGTGTCGGGCTCGGACACCCGGATGCCGGAGACCTTCACGCCCGGGGCGACACCCGCGACACCGATCCCGTTGCGGGCGGCGGCCACCTCGCCCGCGACATGCGTGCCGTGGTAGTGGTCGGGGCTGACGGGCCGCCAGGAACCCGGCGAGGTGTCCGCCTTGCCGCCGACACAGCTGGCCGACTGCCGGGGGGAGAAGTTCGGCGCGAGGTCCGGGTGGGTGTCGTCGACCCCGGTGTCGATCACGGCGACGGTGACCTTCGAGCTGCCCGGGTTGATCGCGGCGGCCTTGTCGGCACCGATCGCCCGCAGGTCCCACTGGTCGGCCTCGAGAGGCTCGGGGGGCACCGAACCCTTCGGCTTCTTCGACGTCCTGGCGGCCTTCTCGAGCCGGGCGACCTCGGCCCGGGAGAGGTACTGCACCGCGCCTTCGTCGGTCGTTCCGGCCGCCTCGATGGGCGCGGTGCGGGTGGCGCCCGCCGACTGCACTCCGCGGACCGCGCGCATGCGCGCGCCGAAGTCGGGGTTCGCGGAGCGGGCGACGATGACGCCGATCCGGTCGTACGTCTCCACGATGCTCCCGCCGGCCGCGGCGACCGCCCGCTGCACCCGGGCGATCGTGCGGTGGTCCGTCCTGGTGTTGACGACGTATGCCTGGACGGGTGCGTCCTCCGCCTGCGCGACCGGGGCCGTACGGGGCGCCGCCGACGCGGCCGAGGGCAGGAAGCCGAGGGACGCGGTCAGCGACAGCACGAGCGGTACGGCCAGTGCGAGCCTGCGGCTGGAACGCAGATGAGCCATGGGGTCTCCACATCATCCGGGTGCAGGACCTGCTCCGGGCACAGGTGTGTGCTGGGCAGGTACATGACGAGTGGTGCGTGTGCAGGCCGAAACTATCCCGCCGCCTCACCGGCCTTCAATGACTTCTCCACGACTTGTTCAAGCCGTCGCCCGAAGAATCGGAGAGACGCGAAATGGACTTGAACCGGTCACCGCGTGGCGCCGTGGACCCTGGGCAGGAGGCCGAGCACGCTCGAGCCCCCGCCGCAATTCCGTCCGTGACGCGAGGAGACCGACGTGGCCACCGAGACCCCACCACCCTCGAAAACCCAGGCCCCCCTGCCCTCCGCCGAGGAGTTCGTCGCGGTGCAGGAGAGCGACGAGTTCGGTGAACTGCGCCGCTCCTACCGTTCCTTCGCCTTTCCGCTGACCGTCGCCTTCGTCGCCTGGTACCTGCTGTACGTCCTGCTCTCCAACTACGCCGGCGGCTTCATGGGCACCAAGCTCTTCGGCAACATCAACGTCGCACTCGTCCTGGGCCTCGCCCAGTTCCTCAGCACATTCCTCATCGCCTGGTGGTACGCGCGGCACGCCGCCGCCAAGCTCGACCCCAAGGCCGAGGCCATCAAGTCCCGGATGGAGGGCGCCGAATGAACCCCACGATCACCCTGGCCGTCGGTGAGGCGAGCGAGCACCGGCCACTGATCATCACCCTGTTCTCGGCATTCGTCGTCGCCACCCTCGCCATCACCGTCTGGGCGGGCCGCCAGACCAGGAACGCCGCCGACTTCTACGCCGGCGGACGGCAGTTCTCCGGTTTCCAGAACGGCCTCGCCGTCTCCGGCGACTACATGTCCGCCGCGTCCTTCCTCGGCATCGCCGGCGCCATCGCGCTGTTCGGCTACGACGGCTTCCTGTACTCCGTCGGCTTCCTGGTCGCCTGGCTGGTCGCCCTGCTCCTGGTCGCCGAACCGCTGCGCAACTCCGGCCGCTACACCATGGGCGACGTCCTGGCGTACCGCATGCGCCAGCGCCCGGTCCGCACCGCGGCCGGCACCTCGACGATCGTGGTGTCGATCTTCTATCTGCTGGCCCAGATGGCCGGTGCCGGCGTCCTGGTCTCCCTGCTGCTCGGCATCACCAGCGAGGGCGGCAAGATCGCCATCGTGGCGCTGGTCGGCGTCCTGATGATCCTCTACGTCAGCATCGGCGGCATGAAGGGCACCACCTGGGTGCAGATGGTCAAGGCCGTCCTGCTCATCGCCGGCGCCCTGCTGCTCACCTTCCTCGTCCTGCTGAAGTTCAACTTCAACATCTCCGAGCTGTTCGGCAAGGCCGCCGAGAACAGCGGCAAGGGCGCCGCCTTCCTGGAGCCCGGACTGAAGTACGGCGTCAGCGAGACGAGCAAGCTGGACTTCCTCTCGCTCGGCATCGCCCTGGTCCTCGGCACCGCCGGTCTGCCGCACATCCTGATCCGCTTCTACACGGTGCCCACCGCCAAGGCCGCCCGGAAGTCCGTGATCTGGGCGATCGGTCTGATCGGTGCCTTCTACCTGATGACCCTCGCGCTCGGCTTCGGCGCCGCCGCGCTCATCACCCCCGAGGAGATCACCTCCTCCAACAAGGCGGGCAACACCGCCGCCCCGCTGCTCGCCCTGCACCTGGGCGGTGTCGACTCCACCTGGGGCGCCATCCTGCTCGCCTCCATCTCCGCGGTCGCCTTCGCCACGATCCTCGCCGTCGTCGCGGGCCTGACCCTGGCCTCGTCCTCCTCCTTCGCCCACGACATCTACGCCAACGTCATCAAGAAGGGCACCGCCACCGAGAAGCAGGAGGTCAACGCCGCCCGCTGGGCGACCGTCGGCATCGGCGCGGTCTCCATCGTGCTGGGCGCCCTCGCCCGCGACCTCAACGTCGCCGGCCTGGTCGCCCTCGCCTTCGCCGTCGCCGCCTCCGCCAACCTGCCCACGATCGTCTACAGCCTGTTCTGGAAGCGGTTCACCACCTCCGGCGCCCTGTGGTCGATCTACGGCGGCCTCGTCACCGCGGTCGGCCTGGTGCTGTTCTCGCCGGTGGTCTCGGGCAAGCCGACGTCGATGTTCCCCGACGTCGACTTCCACTGGTTCCCGCTGGAGAACCCGGGCCTGATCTCCATCCCGGTCGGCTTCCTGCTGGGCATCGTGGGCACCCTGCTGTCCAAGGAGACCCCCGACGCCGCCAAGTACGCCGAACTGGAGGTGCGGTCCCTGACGGGCACGGGAGCGCACTGAGCCCCCACCCCGGAGCCCTCACCCCGAAAAACGGCCGTGCCGCAGGACCTCGCGCGTCCTGCGGCACGGCCGTGCCGCAGGACGCCCGCCGTGCCGGGCGCGTCGTCGTCGGCGGCGTCGCGTAGGCTCGCAGAAGACGCGTAGGCTCGCAGAAGAGACGGGAACGGCGAAGACCTGTCCCGGGGAACCACGGCGAGGGAGGGGCCCACGTGCTCATCGACACCTACGGCCGGGTGGCCACCGACCTCAGGGTCTCGCTGACCGACCGGTGCAACCTGCGCTGCACCTACTGCATGCCCGAGGAGGGCCTGCAGTGGCTGGCCAAGCCCACCCTGCTCACCGACGACGAGATCGTCCGCCTGATCCGCATCGCCGTCACCCGCCTCGGCATCACGGAGGTCCGCTTCACCGGCGGCGAGCCCCTGCTGCGCCCCGGCCTGGTCGGCATCGTCGAGCGGGTCGCGGCGCTGACCCCCCGCCCCCAGATGTCGCTGACCACCAACGGCATAGGGCTCGGGCGCACCGCGAGCGCCCTGAAGGCGGCCGGTCTGGACCGGGTCAACGTCTCCCTGGACACCCTGCGCCCCGACGTCTTCAAGGCCCTCACCCGCCGGGACCGCCACAAGGACGTCGTCGACGGCCTCCGGGCCGCCCGCGAGGCCGGCCTGACCCCGGTGAAGATCAACACGGTCCTGATGCCCGGTCTGAACGAGGACGAGGCCCCGGACCTGCTGGCCTGGGCGATGGAGCACGGCTACGAACTGCGCTTCATCGAGCAGATGCCCCTGGACCCCCAGCACGGCTGGACGCGCGAGGGCATGGTCACCGCCGGGGACATCCTGGCCGCGCTGCGCACCCGCTTCGAGCTGACCCCCGAGGGCGCCGGGAAACGCGGCTCGGCCCCCGCCGAGCGGTGGATCGTCGACGGCGGCCCGCACCGCGTCGGGATCATCGCCTCCGTCACCCGCCCGTTCTGCGCGGCCTGCGACCGCACCCGCCTCACGGCCGACGGTCAGGTCCGCACCTGCCTGTTCGCCACCGAGGAGACCGATCTGCGCACCGCCCTGCGCTCCGGCGCGTCGGACGAGGAGGTCGCCCGCCTGTGGCGGGTGGCGATGTGGGGCAAGAAGGCCGGTGCGGGCCTGGACGACCCCTCGTTCGTCCAGCCGGAGCGGCCGATGTCGGCGATCGGCGGCTGAGGGGCGCGCCCCCACGGGGACGGCGTCACGCGCCCCCGGGGCCCTCGGACGCCCTCCACTCCTCGAACCTCACGACGTCCTTCAGAAAGCCCCGCACCCCCAGGAACGCCGACAGGTGCTCACGGTGCTCCTCGCACGCCAGCCATGTCTTGCGGCGCTCCGGTGTGTGGATCTTCGGATTGTTCCAGGCCAGCACCCACACGGCGGCGGCACGGCAGCCCTTGGCGGAGCAGATGGGGGTCTCGTCGGAGGTCTCGTCACTCACGGGTTTGTCTCACAGATGCGCACACAGGGCGACGCCGAGCAGCCACGGGGGGAGCTGCCCGGCGTCGGTCCATCGCTCCGACGGGGGATGCGGAGCGCGTAGGAAGTATGGCACGGGCACCCCGCTGCCCGGCACCGGAACAGCACGATTGATCTGAGCTTTTCTTGAGGTTCCCGGAAAGTTCCTGGCCAGGGGCGGTCATCGGCACCGCTCAGGCTCGGTGGTGCGGCTTGCCCGCCGTGCCCGCCGCGGGATCGGCGGCGGCGCCTTCCGGGGCGGATCGGGTGAAATCGTCCTCCTCGGCCGGCGGGGGAGCGATCATCGGCTTCATCGGCATGGTGACGAACGTGGACGGCAGCGTGGGGGGCTTCTCCCGGCCCGCGTTCGCGACCACCACGGCGATGTAGGGCAGCACCATGCCGAGCACCAGCGCCACGATCGCCATGTGCCGCTCGACCTGCCACAGCACCACCGCGAGAACCACCGACACCGTGCGGATCGACATCGAGATGACATACCGGCGCTGACGTGCGCGCACGTCCTCCTGCAGACCGGTACGGGCGCCCGTGATCCGGAACACCTGGCCGTTGCCCCTGCCGTGCAGTTTCCGCATCACCGTCACCATCCGCCCGCATCGGACCCTGTCCCGGCCCGTATCCCTTCCCCGACCGGTCGGAAATACCGTCCGTGTTTTTCCCACGTTACGCCGCATGGACGGCACCCACGAGGCCGGGTCGCCCCCGTTCGACGTGCGACGTACGGTGACAGAGCGGACACTGAGGGCAATGCTCACGTCGAGCCGGACGAGGAGGCGACCATGGGCTGGTTGTGGGCGATCATCGTGGGTTTCATCCTGGGACTGATCGCGAAGGCGATCATCCCCGGCAAGCAGCACAGCCCGCTCTGGCTGACCACGATCTTCGGAATCATCGGCGGAATCATCGGCAACGCGGTCGCCCATGCCGTCGGGGTCGGCTCGACCCGCGGCATCGACTGGATCCGGCATCTCTTCCAGCTCGTGGCCGCCGTCATCATCGTCGGCCTCGGCGACATGGCGTACATGGCCCTGTGGGGCAACAAGAAGCGGCAGCGGGCCCAGCAGATGTAGGGGTGTCCCCCTGGGCCGGACCCGCTGCCCCGGCCGGCGGTCCGCGCCGGGCTCAGCCGCCCGTGACCTCGACGGCCGCCAGGTTCTTCTTGCCCCGCCGCAGCACCAGCCAGCGGCCGTGCAGCAGGTCCTCCCGGGCGGGGACCGCGTCCTCGGCGGCGACCTTGACGTTGTTCACGTAGGCGCCGCCCTCCTTGATCGTGCGGCGGGCGGCCGACTTGCTGGGCACCAGGCCGACCTCGGCGAACAGGTCGACCACCGGGGCGAGCCCGGCGACCTTGATGTGCGGCACCTCGTGCAGCGCCGCGGCCAGCGTCCGCTCGTCCAGCCCGGTCAGCTCGCCCTGGCCGAACAGCGCCCTGGACGCGGCGACCACGGCGGCCGTCTGCTCGGCGCCGTGCACCAGCGTCGTCAGCTCCTCCGCCAGCGCACGCTGCGCGGCCCGCGCCTGCGGACGCTCCTCGGTCTGCCGCTC
Organism: Streptomyces thermovulgaris; assembly: GCF_002155915.1. Lineage (GTDB taxonomy): Bacteria > Actinomycetota > Actinomycetes > Streptomycetales > Streptomycetaceae > Streptomyces > Streptomyces thermovulgaris. The sequence continues at coordinate 17,814 of NZ_MUME01000045.1, forward strand.
CAGCTCCTCCAGCTCCTCGCGGGACCGGAAGGACAGGATGCGCATGTACCGGGAGATGTCCCGGTCGTCCGTGTTCAGCCAGAACTGGTAGAACGCGTACGGCGTCGTCATCTCCGGGTCGAGCCAGACGGCGCCGCTCTCGGTCTTGCCGAACTTGGTGCCGTCCGCCTTCGTCATCAGCGGCGTCGCCAGCGCGTGCACCTCGGCGTCCGGCTCCAGCCGGTGGATCAGGTCCAGCCCCGCGGTGAGGTTGCCCCACTGGTCGCTGCCGCCCTGCTGGAGCGTGCAGCCGTAGCGCCGGTAGAGCTGGAGGAAGTCCATGCCCTGCAGGATCTGGTAGCTGAACTCGGTGTAGCTGATGCCCTGGTCGGACTCCAGCCGCCGGGCCACCGAGTCCTTCGTCAGCATCTTGTTGACACGGAAGTGCTTGCCGATGTCCCGCAGGAACTCGATCGCGGAGAGATTCCGGGTCCAGTCCAGGTTGTTCACCATGACCGCGGCGTTCTCGCCCTCGAAGGACAGGAACGGCTCGATCTGGCCGCGCAGCTTCTCCACCCAGCCGGCCACCGTCTCCGGATCGTTCAGCGTGCGCTCCGCGGTCGGGCGCGGATCGCCGATCAGCCCCGTGGCGCCGCCGACCAGCGCCAGCGGCCGGTGGCCGGCCTGCTGGAGCCGGCGCATGGTGAGCACCTGCACCAGGTGCCCCACATGCAGCGACGGCGCCGTCGGGTCGAAACCGCAATAGAACGTGACGGGACCGTCCGCGAGCGCCTTGCGCAGAGCGCCCTCGTCGGTGGACAGGGCGAAAAGACCCCGCCACTTCAGCTCGTCGACGATGTCCGTCACGGTTCTCGTGTCTCCTCGTGCTGTTCGACGTCTTCAGGCGGCCGGGTGATCCCGGCCGCGAACGCATACGAGGTTATACGCCCTGGCTGACGGAGCTCATATTGAAATCGGGGACGCGCAGCGCGGGCATGGCGGTCCGGGTGAAGTAGTCGCTCCACTCCCGCGGCAGGGTCTTCTCGGTGCGCCCGGCCTCGGTCGCCCGGCGCAGCAGGTCCACCGGCGACTCGTTGAAACGGAAGTTGTTGACCTCGCCGGTCACCTCGCCGTTCTCCACCAGGTACACCCCGTCCCGGGTCAGCCCCGTCAACAGCAGCGTCGCCGGATCCACCTCGCGGATGTACCACAGGCAGGTCAGCAGCAGTCCCCGTTCGGTGCCGGCGACCATCTCCTCCAGCGAGCGGCCGGTGCCGCCCTCCAGGATCAGGTTCTCGGCCGACGGGGCGAGGGGCAGCCCGGTCAGAGCGGCGCTGTGCCGGGTGGTCAGCAGGTGCTTCAGCACACCGTCGGCGATCCACTCGGTGGCCCGTACCGGCAGCCCGTTGTCGAACACCGACTGGTCGTGTCCGGAGGTGTGCGCGACCACGAACGGCGCGCACTCCAGGCCGGGCTCGTGCGGATCGCTGCGCAGCGTCAGCGGCAGCTCGCTCAGCCTCTCGCCGATGCGTGTGCCCCCGCCCGGCTTGGAGAACACCGTGCGCCCCTCGGCCGCGTCCCGGCCCGACGACGACCACAACTGGTAGATCAGCAGGTCGGCGACCGCGGACGGCGGCAGCAGCGTCTCGTACCGTCCGGCGGGCAGCTCGACCCGCCGCTCGGCCCAGCCGAGCCGTACGGCCAGCTCCGCGTCCAGCGCCGTCGGGTCGACGTCCTTGAAGTCACGTGTCGACCGGCCCGCCCAGGCCGAGCGCGTACGGTCCGGGGACTTCGCGTTCAGCTCCAGCGTGCCGTTCGGCTGGTCGTGCCGCAGCCGCAGCCCCGTCGACGTCCCCACATAGGTCGACACCATCTGGTGGTGGGCGAAGCCGTACAGCTCACGGCCGCCGGCCCGCGCCCGGGCGAACGCCTCCCCGAGGGCCGGTGCGAAGTCCGTGAACACCGCCGAGGAGGTCTCGGCGGGCGCGTCGGTGAAGCCGGGGGACTCCGGTACGTCCGTGACCAGCGGCTGCGCGTCCTCGGCCGGTCCCGCCGCCTGCGCGGCGGCCTCCGCGGCCCGCACCAGCGGCTCCAGCTCGTCCTCCGTCACGGCGGCCCGCGACACGACGCCCGAGGCGGTTCCCTCCTTGCCGTCGACGGCGGCGACGACGGTGAGCGTCCGCCCGCGTGTGACCCCGTTGGTGGTGAGCGCGTTGCCCGCCCAGCGCAGATTGGCGGTCGAGTACTCGTCCGCGATCACGATGCACCCGTCGGCCCGGGACAGCGCGAGAGCGCGCTCGACGACCTCGTGCGGCTTGACCTTGCGCGGGCTCATCGACCGGCCTCCTGAATCGTGTTGAGACTGTGCTTTCCCCGGGGGTGCCCTCCGGTCCCCCGGCCGTTTCCGAGGCGGACGTTCATCGGCCGGCCTCCTGGGCGGTGTTGAGGACGTTGACACCCCTGAAGAGGGCCGACGGGCAGCCGTGGGAGACGGCCGCGATCTGTCCGGGCTGGGCCTTGCCGCAGTTGAAGGCGCCCCCGAGGACATAGGTCTGCGGGCCGCCCACGGCCGTCATGGAGCCCCAGAAGTCGGTGGTGTTCGCCTGGTAGGCGACGTCCCGCAGCTGCCCGGCCAGCCGCCCGTTCTCGATCCGGAAGAACCGCTGCCCGGTGAACTGGAAGTTGTACCGCTGCATGTCGATGGACCAGGACCGGTCCCCGACGATGTAGATCCCCCGGTCGACGCCGCCGATGAGGTCCTCGGTCGACAGCCCGGCCGGATCCGGCTGGAGCGACACGTTCGCCATGCGCTGCACGGGCACATGCCCGGGGGAGTCGGCGAACGCGCACCCGTTCGACCGCTCGAACCCGGTCAGCTTCGCGATCCTGCGGTCCAGTTGGTAGCCGACCAGGATCCCGTTCCGGATCAGGTCCCAGGACTGGGCCTCCACGCCCTCGTCGTCGTAGCCGATGGTCGCGAGGCCGTGCTCGGCGGTGCGGTCACCGGTGACGTTCATCAGCTCGGAGCCGTACTTCAGCTTGCCGAGCTGGTCGAAGGTGGCGAAGGAGGTGCCGGCGTAGGCGGCCTCGTAGCCCAGCGCCCGGTCCAGCTCGGTGGCGTGCCCGATGGACTCGTGGATGGTCAGCCACAGATTGGAGGGGTCGATGACCAGGTCGTAGACGCCCGCCTCGACGCTCGGCGCCCGCATCTTCTCGGCGAGCAGCTCGGGGATCTGCTCCAGCTCGCCGTCCCAGTCCCAGCCGGTCCCGGTCAGGTACTCCCAGCCGCGCCCGACGGGCGGGGCCAGCGTCCGCATGGAGTCGAACTCCCCGCTGGAGTCGTCCACCGACACGGCGGTCAGCTCCGGATGCAGCCGCACCCGCTGCTGGGTCGTCACGGTCCCCGCGGTGTCGGCATAGAACTTGTTCTCGTGCACGGTGAGCAGCGAGGCGTCGACATGGTCGACCCCGTCGGCGGCGAGCAGCCGCGCACTCCACTCCGCGAGCAGCCCGGTCTTCTCCTCGTCGGGCACGGAGAAGGGGTCGATCTCGTACGACGACACCCAGGTCTTCTCGGCGTGCACCGGCTCGTCGGCCAGCTCCACCCGCTCGTCGGACCCGGAGGCCCGGATCACCTCGGCGGACAGCTTGGCCATCGCCACGGCCTGCGAGGCGACCTGCGCGGCCGCGTCCAGGCTCAGGTCCACCCCGGAGGCGAACCCCCACGCCCCGTTGTGCACGACCCGCACCGCGTAGCCCAGGTCGGTGGTGTCCGACGACCCGGCCAGTCGTGCGTCCCTCAGCCGCCAGGCCGCACTGCGCACCCGCTCGAACCGGAAGTCCGCGTGCTCGGCGCCGAGCGCACGCGCGCGTGCCAGCGCGGCGTCGGCCAGGGGGCGCAGGGGCAGGTCCAGGAATGACTGATCGACTTCATGGGGCACGAACGGCTTCCCTTCGCTCCGGCCGGTGGTTACGTCCTGCTTGCGCGGTTCGGCGCAAGAGTGAAGTGAAGCACGTCTCCCCCCGCCGTACGGCGAGAAACGGACCGGGCACGGCACCGTGCCGCCGGCACCCCTTCGCCCGGACCGGCTCAGAGGCCCCCGGCCGCGACTCCCTCGCAGAACGCGGCCCGCCCCGACGCGGTGGACCGCAGCGGCTCCCGGCCGGGGTCCCTGGAGTCCCGCACGACCCGTCCACCGCCGGGCAGTTCGGCGATTTCGCCGCAGTCGTGCTCGCCCGCGCCCGCACTCGGCTCGCGCCAAGTGACGCCGGTGAGGCCGAAGTCGTAAAGCTCTGCCTCGCGGTTCACTTGCGGCTTCTCTCTTCCGGCTGGGCGATGAGTGCCAACGTGTCGTCCATCGAAAGCACCGCAGCGCCGATGCGTTCGAAGCGTCCGCGAGGACGCGGACGTCGTCCGCCCCGCCACACAGGCCGCGCCGATCAGATTCTCCGACGGCGAACTCACCCACGCCGTACAGCCGGTGCTCTCCGAGCCGTGCGGCAACGCGGTCCGGGCCTGCGGCGACTTCGTCCCGCTCGTGGCGGAGCCGGAGCCGGTGACCGCGGACTCCGGGAACCGCCCTCTGCGGCGGGGTCTTTGCCCCCACCGCCGCCCGGGTCCGCCTCCACGACCCGCGCCGCGACCTCCGGCCGCGCTCCACGGGCGTACGACTCGACGATCCGTACGCCGGGTCGGGGCGCGGGCCGGCGCTCGTCGAACTGCTCGCCCCGGACCGGCAGGTGGCCGAGACCCCCGTGGGCGAACGGATCCGCTGCCGCGCCCCGCTCCCGGGGAGCCGGGCACTCCCGTGCGGGGATCGCTCGGAAGCCGGGCGTACCGGGTGCTCGCGGCAGAACGTACTGCAGGGGGAGCGCACAGCAGTGGATCAGTGGAGAGCGGCGGGCCGGCAAGGAGCCCTTTCCCGCACCCGGAGGTGCGGCCGGCCGCTCACCCGTGTGGCGGTGGGGCGAGGTGAACGCCCGGCTCGCCGGCATCGGTGAGGGGGACGGCGTGCATGTCCCGACGGGGGAGGAGGCTCTGCGGATCGACCGGCTGCCGCCGTACGGCCTTCCTGCCGGCGCCCCCGGTCCGGTCGGGCTTCTGCTCGTCGAGCGAGAGGGCGACGACCGGTGATCCGCGTGGACTCCCCGGCCCTGCTCACGCTGCCGGCAGGCCGGCCCGACCGCTCACGCTCCCGGAGCGGAGGACTGGCTCCGGGCGGCGACTGTAGGAACCCGACAGGAGCAAGGAGGCGCCACTGTCGGTGCCGGATTGCCCTTCGACGTGGTCGGACCGATAGGTTTTCGGTGAAGCCGCCTGCCGTCCGGGTGCCCGGGCGGTTGTCGGAACGCTGAGAGACCGCTATCGAAAGGGTGATCCGTTGAGCCGCTCGGTTCTCGTCACAGGAGGCAACCGGGGCATCGGCCTCGCCATCGCCCGCGCGTTCGCCGAAGCCGGCGACAAGGTCGCGATCACATACCGGTCGGGGGAGCCGCCGGCCGAGCTCAAGGAACTGGGCTGCCTGGCCGTCAAGTGCGACATCACCGACCCCGAGCAGGTGGAGCGGGCCTACAAGGAGATCGAGACCGAGCACGGCCCCGTCGAGGTTCTCGTCGCCAACGCCGGGATCACCAGGGACCAGCTCCTGATGCGCATGTCCGAGGAGGACTTCACCTCGGTCGTCGACACCAACCTCACCGGCACCTTCCGTGTCGTCAAGCGCGCCAACCGCGGCATGCTGCGGGCCAGGAAGGGCCGTGTCGTCCTGATCTCCTCGGTGGTCGGTCTGCTCGGATCGGCGGGGCAGGCCAACTACGCCGCCTCCAAGGCCGCCCTGGTCGGCTTCGCGCGTTCCCTCGCCCGTGAGCTGGGCTCGCGCAACATCACCTTCAATGTCGTCGCCCCCGGCTTCGTCGACACCGACATGACCCGGGCGCTCTCGGAGGAGCAGCGCAAGGAGATCCTGGAGAAGGTGCCGCTCGGCCGGTACGCGCAGCCGGAGGAGATCGCCGCCACGGTGCGGTTCCTCGCCTCGGACGACGCCTCGTACATCACTGGAGCCGTCATCCCCGTTGACGGCGGACTGGGAATGGGTCACTGATCAACATGAGCGGAATTCTCGAGGGCAAGCGCGTCCTGATCACCGGTGTGCTGATGGAGTCCTCCATCGCCTTCCACGCGGCCAAGCTGGCCCAGGAGCAGGGCGCCGAGATCATCCTCACCGCCTACCCGCGGCCCACGCTGACCGAGCGCATCGCCAAGAAGCTGCCGAGGCCCACCAAGGTCATCGAGCTCGACGTCACCAACGACGAGCACCTGGGCCGCCTGGCCGACGTCGTCGGCGAGGAGCTCGGCGGTCTCGACGGCGTCGTGCACTCCATCGGCTTCGCCCCGCAGGACGCCCTCGGCGGCAACTTCCTCAACACGCCGTTCGAGTCGGTCGCCACCGCCATGCACGTCTCGGCGTACTCCCTGAAGTCGCTGACCATGGCCTGCCTGCCGCTGATGCAGAACGGCGGCTCGGTGGTCGGCCTCACCTTCGACGCGCAGTACGCCTGGCCGCAGTACGACTGGATGGGCCCGGCCAAGGCCGCCCTGGAGGCCGTCAACCGCTACCTGGCCCGCGACCTGGGCAAGCAGAACATCCGCTGCAACCTCATCTCGGCGGGCCCGATCGGCTCCATGGCCGCCAAGTCCATCCCGGGCTTCAACGAGCTGGCCTCCGTGTGGGACACCCGTGCCCCCCTGGAGTGGGACCTGAAGGACCCCGAGCCGGCCGGCCGCGGCATCGTCGCCCTGCTGAGCGACTGGTTCCCGAAGACCACCGGCGAGATCATCCACGTGGACGGCGGTCTGCACGCCATGGGGGCGTGACCGCGGCCACCCGGCCCGACCCGATGCGGCGCAGAGCCCGTACCCTTCCGGGGTGCGGGCTCTGCGCCGTCGGGGCCCCGGCCGTCCGGAGGACCGTGGCCGGGGGCGACGAGGACCCGGACCGTCAGCGGCCGGCGGCGGACGGGCCGAACCGGCCGGGACGGCACAGCAGCGGATAGCTCGCGGCCTCGGCGGCGGCCGTCTCGGCGTCGCCCGCGCGAAGGGCGTCGAGCAGCCGGGTGTGGTCCATGTACGTCTCCGGGGCGAGGCTCGGGCCGACGTCCGCGCGCAGCCAGTCGCGCAGCACCTCGCCGAGATCCGCGTACAGCGCGATCATCACGTCGTTGCGGGAGGCGGACACCACCGCCAGGTGGAAGGAGGTGTCCGCGGTCACGAACGCCTCCGCGTCCCCGGACTGCCAGGCCTCCTCGCGCCGCAGCAGCTGCGCGTGCAGCTGCTTGAGGTCCTGCTCGGTGCGCCGTTCGGCGGCCAGCCGTGCCGCGGCCGACTCCAGCGCGGAACGCAGTTCGGCGATGTGCCGCGGATCGGCCTCGGCGAACCGGCGCTGCATCACCCCCGCCAGCTCGCTGGTCGCCACGACATAGGTGCCGGAGCCCTGGCGGATGTCCAGCAGGCCGTTGTGGGCGAGCGCCCGGACCGCCTCGCGGACGGTGTTGCGGGCGACGCCGAACTGCTCCACCAGCTCCGGCTCCGTCGGGATGCGGGAGCCGACCGGCCACTCGCCCGAGGTGATCCGGTGGCGCAGCGCGGCGATGACTTGTTCGGACAGCGCCGATCGGCGCGGAAGGTTCAGTGACATGCCACACCTTCGCACGGGCACCCGGAGGCAGCTGTCCGCGGCGAGGACGGCTCAGGACCGGCCGGGACGGCCCGGACGACCGGGACGGCCGGGGTGAACAGGCCGGCCGGGGGCGACCAGGAACGACCGGGACAACACGGACGGCAATTCATCCCATGATTCTATGATGGAGCCCATGCCGAGCGAGAAAACCCGGACCATGCCCTCGTCGACCGGACGGGTCAAGGCCGCGACCACCGCCCTGTGGAAAGTCCGGGACACCTCCCGGCGCACCTGGACGACGCGCCTGGTCGTCATCGGCATCGTGCTGTCCGCGCTGAACCTCCGCCCCGCCATCACCAGCCTCGGCGCGCTCCTGGAGGAGGTCCGCGCCGGACTCGGCATGAGCGGCGCCGTGGCCGGCCTGCTCACCTCCATGCCCTCGCTGTGCTTCGCCGTCTTCGGCGTCACGGCCCCCCGGCTGGCCCGCCGCTTCGGGCCCGCCGCGGTGATGTGCGCGGGCATGGCCGCCATCGCCGCAGGACTGGCCGTACGGCCCTACGTGGGCAGCACGGCCGCCTTCCTGGCCGCCAGCGCGCTCGCGCTGATGGGCATAGCCGTCAGCAACGTCCTGATGCCGGTCATCGTCAAACGCTGGTTCCCCGACCGGATCGGCACCATGACCGGCCTGTACTCGATGGCCCTCGCCCTGGGCACCTCGGCCGCCGCGGCGGTGACCGTGCCCCTGGCCGGGGCGCTGGGCCACAGCTGGCAGTCGGGACTCTCGGCGTGGGCGCTGCTCGCCGCGGTGGCCGTGCTGCCGTGGCTGCCCCTGCTGCGGGACCGGGGAGCCGAACCCGCGGCGGCGGCACCGGTCCGCACCGCCCCCGCACGGAAGGAGACGGCCCCCGCGCCGGAGGCACCGGCGCCGGCCCTGCGGATCACCCGGAGCCCCACGGCCTGGGCCCTGGCCGTCTTCTTCGGACTGCAGTCCACCGCCGCCTACATCACGATGGGCTGGATCGCGCAGATCTTCCGGGACGCGGGCGTCCCCGCCGGGACGGCCGGGCTGCTGCTCGCGATCACGATGGTGATGGGCGTGCCGCTGGCCTTCGTCATCCCGCGCCTGGCCACCCGGCTGCCCCGGCAGGGCCCGATCGTGCTGGTGCTCGGCGCCTGCGGCCTGGCCGGTTACGCCGGTCTGTACGTCGCACCGGCCGCCGGGGCCTGGGCCTGGGCCCTGCTCCTCGGCCTCGCCAACTGCGCCTTCCCGCTCGCGCTCACCATGGTCGGCATGCGGGCCAGGACCGCCCGGGGCGTGGCCCAGCTGTCCGCGTTCGCCCAGAGCACCGGCTACCTGATCTCGATCCCGGGACCGGTGCTGGTGGGCGTGCTGTACCAGAGCAGCGGGGGCTGGGAGCTGCCGCTCGCCCTCATGATCGGCCTGATGGTCCCGCAGATGGCGATGGGCTGGCTGGCCGGCCGCAACCGCACGGTGGAGGACGAGACGGCCCGCTGAGGCGGGCTTTGAAAGCCGTGTCCCGGACGGAAGGTGCGAGACTGGGGCACATGCAGCCTGTACTCGACCCGGACCCGAAGGACGGCCACAAGAAGCTGCTGCTCGTGTGCAGCGCGTTCCTCGCCGTCTTCGTGCTCATCGCCGTTGTCGCGGCCCTGGCGGCGCCCTGACGGCCGCGCCGGGCACGGTGCGCCATGACCGGGCGCAGCCCTGCCGCCCGGGAACCGGCGGACCCGCGAAGCGGCCCGGCCACCAGGGGAGTCGGGGTGCCGGCGGGCCGGAGGTGGGGACAACCCCCCTGTCCCCTAGGGGGTGAGGGTCAGGGTCAAGTGGGTGGATCACCGGATGGGGCGGGGCACGCGGATTCCGTAGCGTCGAGAGCGACCGAGAAGAGAGGCGGTCCACGGACCTCGAAGACCAACGGAGGCGCCCATGTCGGCCCGTACGCGCACCCGGCCCCGCCCGGCGACCACGGACGGCGTCGACACCCGGCTGCCGTGGTGGGCCCTCGCCCTGCCCGTGCTGGCGTTCGTCGCGCTGCTCGCCCTGGTGCTGAACCCGGCGGACGCCCACGCGGCCACCACCGACACCCCCGCGACCGTCCAGCTCCTTCGGCTCCTCCAGGAACTGCTCGCCCGGTGACGCCCGCACCACCGTGCCCGGGCGCCCCCGCAAGCGGCCCCGCGCCGTCCGCGGCAGCCGGGAATCCGCATGTCAACTCCCTGCGCCTCGTGTTCTGTTTCATGCGAAGCTGGGTGCCATGAGCGTCGCAGAACCCCGCAGGATCGCCCTCTTCCGGCACGCGAAGGCCGACTGGCCACCGGTGGCCGACCACGAACGACCGCTCTCCGAGCGGGGCCGTCAGGACGCCCCGGTCGCCGGCCGCAAGCTCGCCGACACCGGCATCTCCTTCGACATGGCCCTGTGCTCGACCGCGACCCGCACCCGTGAGACCTGGAAGCTCGCGGTCCACGCATTGCCGCAGCGACCGAAGACCGTCTACGAGGAGCGGATCTACGAAGCCTCACCCGGTGAGCTGATCACCCTGCTCAACGAGACACCGGACGACGTACGGAACCTGATCCTCGTCGGCCACAACCCGGGCATCCACGGCCTGGCCGAGGTGCTGTGCGGTTCGGCCGAGGGCGACGCCCGTGAGCGGATGAACCGTCGTGGTTTTCCCGCCGCGGCGTTCGCCCTGGTGTCCTTCGACGGCTCCTGGAAGGCCCTGGAGCCGGGCGTGGCCACGCTGCTCGACTACTGGGCGCCGTCGGAGTAGTCCGGCGTCGCGCGCAAGAGGCGGCCGGGCACCCGCGGGTGCCCGACCGCCTCCCGCGGACGTGTCCCGCGCGGGCACGGCGGGAGCCGCGTGCTGCTCAGCCCCCCACCTGCGCGTCCGCCGCCTCGACCTCTTCCCGGGTGATCCCGAGCAGATACAGCACCGTGTCGAGGAACGGCACGTTCACCGCCGTGTGCGCCGCCTCCCGCACCACCGGCTTGGCGTTGAAGGCGACCCCCAGACCGGCCGCGTTCAGCATGTCCAGGTCGTTGGCGCCGTCACCGATCGCGACCGTCTGCGACAGCGGAACGCCCGCCTCGGCGGCGAACCGGCGCAGCAGCCGTGCCTTGCCCGCCCGGTCGACGATCTCGCCGGTGACCCGGCCCGTGAGCTTCCCGTCGACGATCTCCAGCGTGTTGGCCTGCGCGAAGTCCAGCCCGAGCCGCTCCTTCAGATCGTCGGTGACCTGGGTGAAGCCGCCCGAGACGATCCCCACCTGGTAGCCGAGCCGCTTGAGCGTACGAATCAGGGTGCGCGCGCCCGGAGTCAGCCGCACCTCGCTGCGCACCTTCTCCACCACCGAGGCGTCCAGCCCCGCCAGCAGGGCCACCCGTGCGTGCAGCGACTCCTCGAAGTCCAGCTCGCCGCGCATCGCGGCCGCCGTCACCTCGGCGACCTTGTCCTCGCAGCCGGCGTGCCGGGCGAAGAGCTCGATCACCTCGTCCTGGATGAGCGTGGAGTCCACGTCCATCACCACCAGCCGCTGCGCCCGCCGGTGCAGACCCGTGCTGACGACCGCCACATCGACACCGAGTGCCGCCGCCTCCGTGGCCAGAGCGGTGCGCAGCGGCTCCGTCTCCACGCCGGACACCGCGAACTCCACCGCGGTCACCGGGTACTTGGCCAGCCGGAAGATACGGTCGATGTTGCCGCCGGACGCGGTGATCCGTGCGGCGATCCGGGCGGTGGCCGCCGCGGTGAGCGGATGGCCGAGCACGGTGACCAGAGAGCGCCCGAGACCACGCGGACGGTTGTCGCCCCGGCCGGAGATGATCTCCGCCTGCATCTTCATCGACTCGGCCCAGCTGTGCACGGTGGCCCGCAGATCGCCCTCGAGCCCGGCGGCCGGCTGGGTGACGAGCGCGCACAGCACCATGCGGCCCCGGGTGACGACCTGCTCGATGTCGACCACGTCGACGGAGTAGGCGGCGAGAGTGTCGAAGAGTCCGGCGGTGATGCCCGGCCTGTCCTTCCCGAAGATCTTGACGAGAAGGGTGGGATCGTCGGTGGTCTGCGAAGCGCTCATGGTGTTTCCACGGTATCCGGCACCCAGTGCCGCCCGCTTCCCAGGTCCGACAAGTGGACAAGCGGACGATCTCATTGCCGCGGGGGCCGAGGGGGCTGGGAAGGCCGGGGAGGCTGCGGAGGCCGAGGAGGCCGCGGCGGAAGCGTCGGCGGCGGGGGCGGCGGACCGTCGCCCGGCCGCTTGTCCGCACGC
>NZ_MUME01000450.1 GCF_002155915.1 Streptomyces thermovulgaris
GCCCGCCCGGCCGGGCGGGCGGGGCGAAGGTGAAGCGGGCGAGGGTGCTCTGGCGGGAGCGCACGTCCCGCGGGGTGCGTTCACCGGCCGGCTGCCCGGCGATCTGGTCACCGGTGCCGTAGACCACCCAGGTGCCGTTGACCTTCTCGTACGGCTGCGGAACGTGGGCGCGGGTCCCGAGGATCAGGTCGATGTCGGGCCGGCCGCCGGTCCGCGCCCCGGTGAGCCTGCGGGCCAGGTCGGTCTGCTGCTCGTCGGGCGCCTCCTCCCAGGCCGGGCCCCAGTGCAGGGACACGACCACGACGTCGGCGCCCGCCGCGCGGGCGGCCTTCGCGTCGGCGAGGATCTGGTCCTCGTCGATCAGGCGGACGGCCCACGGCTGCCCGGACGGAAGCGGAACGTCCGAGTCGCCGGTGTAGGCCAGATGGGCGACCAGCGCGCCGCCCGCCCGCAGGAGCGTGCCGCGCGCCTCGGTCTCGCCCCGCGCCGACCCGGCGTGCCGCACCCCCACCTGATCGAGGACGTCCAGGGTGTACCGGACACCCTCCGCGCCGGCGTCGAGGGTGTGCTCGGAGGCGGTGGAGCAGCTGTCGTAGCCCGTCGCGGCGAGCGCCTGGGCCAGCTCGGGCGGGGCCACGAAGCGGGACGCGGCGGGGTGGGGGACGTTCGTGCCGAGCGGGACGCCGAGGTGACACAGCGCCAGGTCGGCCCGGGAGACGACGGACCGGACGTCCTCCAGCATCGGCCGGAAGTCGTGGCTCACGCCGCCCCCGTCGAAGCGGGCCCTGTCGACGACCGAGGGATCCGGCAGGATGCTGCCGGAGGCGACGAGCGTGAACGCGGAGGGCGTCTCCGCGGCGGGTGCCGTCGCGGCGCGCGACGCCGACGGGGCCGGGCGTCCGGGCGAGGCGTGCTGCTCCCTGTGATGGTTCTGGCAGGCGGCGGCCGCGGCGAGAAGGGCCGTCACGACCAGACCCACCTGCCGTCTGCGTGCGATCATCGGTTCACCCCACAGCGGTCGTATGGACAGACAAATGGGTACGAAGCTGACGGCTTCCGCAAACGGGATCGGTGCGTCGTTGGCCCGTCCGACGGACAGCGAGGGGCCGACAGGGGGCTGATGGACCGTTCGTCGAACCGTTCGGCGACGCGATCGACCGTCCGTCGCACAACGGTGTACGGTCCCTGTCCCCGTGGGGCCCTCTGCGATGCCATACGGCCATGACGGCCGGAATCACTCTCTCGCACACCACGACGACCGCCGAGCACGAGCTCGCCGCCCTGCAGCGTGAGCACGGAAGGCCGCTGTTCGCGCTGCTGCTGCGCCTGTGCGACGGCGACCGCCAGCGTGCCGAGGACCTGTTGCAGGAGACGCTCGTACGGGCCTGGCAGCATCCCGAGGCGCTGCGCGCCGACGCCTTCGACTCCGTACGGCCCTGGCTGCTGACCGTCGCACGCCGGCTCGCCATCGACGCGCGCCGGGCCCGGCAGGCACGGCCGCCGGAGGTCGGGGACGCCGACCTGGAGAACGCGCGGGTCATCGCCGACCACGCCGAGCGGGCCGCCGCGATGCTGGACGTCCGGGAGGCCGTGAAGACCCTCACCCCGGAGCACCGTGAAGTCCTGGTGCTGGTGTACTTCCAGGGGGCCAGTGTGGCGGAGGCCGCCCGAACGCTGGGAATTCCGCCCGGTACCGTGAAGTCCCGTGCGTTCTACGCGCTGCGCGCCCTGCGCCGGATGCTCCCGGGATACGCGGCCGACCTGCGATGAAACCGACTTCAGGGTCAAGTCTTCGTAAAGCGCCTTGCTGCGGACCTTCGCCGGGTAATCGGCTGTCCTCATCCGTGTTCCGGACGAGTCCCCCATCCGGGGCCGGGCCGGGAACGCGCACAGGAGGAAGGCAGGAAGGAATGCAGCACAGAGGGCAAGAGAGCACGGACGGCCACGACGGCGGCGAACTGACCGTCCCCATGGCGTGGTTGTACGCCGAGTACATCGCGGACGAACTGCTGCGGACCGGCGATCTGATGCCGCCGACGTCCTTCGAGTTCCGCGCCGGGCGGGACGCGCTGGCGCTCACCGTCTTCCTCTCCGACCCCGACGGCGAGCTCTCCGGCGCCCGGGTGGTCTCGCGGCTGGAGACCTGGCTGTCGCTGACCGCCTACGACCAGCCGTGGCAGGACTGGGTGTGCGAGCGGATGGCCGATCTCGCCGCCGACGCGCACGCCCGCGGGGTGCACTCCCCCGACCTGGCGCTGGCCGAGGCCGCCTGGCGGTGGCTGCGGGAGACCGAGCTGCTCGCCCCCGACCTGGACGCGGTGCCGGGCGGCATCGCCGGGGCGGTCGGAGAGGACGAGGGACCCAAGGTGTGGACGCCCGCCTGGCAGCTCGGACTGCCCCTCGGACATCTCGCCATCCATCTTTTTTAGATTCCGGCCAATCCGCGGACCCGGCCGCTCCGAACCTCTTTGATTACGATTCGGTGCCTGCCTGAGTGATCCGGCCGTCGGCTGCGTACGGGTGGGAGCAAGGAGTAACCCCACCCCCGCTCACAGGCACGAGGATTCGGCATGAGGTCCCTGGAAAGACATGGCGACGTCGGCGCGTACGCGCTCGGCGTGCTGGACGAGGCGGAAGCCTTCCGCTTCGAGGACCACCTCATGGAGTGCCCTCGCTGCGCGGCGCACGTCGCCGAGTTCGGACCGACGACACGGCAGCTGATGCTGTACCGCAGGGCCACGCCGCGCTTCGTGCACCCCATGGCCCAGCCCGGCCCCGGGCTGGGCCATGGGGTGC
>NZ_MUME01000451.1 GCF_002155915.1 Streptomyces thermovulgaris
CGCGGCCGGGTTCGCGCAGGTGGGTGTGGAGGTCGACGAGTCCGGGCAGGAGGACCTTGCCCTCGGCGTCGACGACCTCGGCGTCCTCGGCGGCGAGGTCCGGTCCGACCGCGGCGATGGTCTCGCCGTCGATCAGGACGTCCTGCGGGGCGCCGCCCAGCACCTTCGCACCGCGGATCAGGGTCTTGCTCATGTCGGTCACTTCTCCTCGGCGGGACGGGGGCTGGTGAGGGCGGACTCCTTGCCGCCCAGGAGCAGGTAGAGGACGGCCATCCGGATGTGCACGCCGTTGGCGACCTGTTCGACGGCGGTGCAGCGGCCGGAGTCGGCGACCTCGGCGGTGATCTCCATGCCGCGGACCATGGGGCCGGGGTGCATCACGACGGCGTGGTCGGGCAGCCGGGCCATGCGGTCGGCGTCGAGGCCGTAGCGGCGGGAGTACTCGCGCTCGGTGGGGAAGAAGGCGGCGTTCATCCGCTCGCGCTGCACGCGCAGCATCATCACGGCGTCGCACTTGGGCAGCGACGCGTCGAGGTCGTAGCTCACCTCGCAGGGCCAGCTCTCGACGCCGACCGGCAGCAGGGTGGGCGGGGCGACGAGGGTGACCTCGGCGCCGAGGGTGTGCAGCAGGTCCACGTTGGAGCGGGCGACGCGGCTGTGCAGGACGTCGCCGACGATGGTGACGCGCTTGCCGGACAGGTCCTGGCCGAGCCCGGCGTCACGGCCGACGAGGCGGCGGCGCAGGGTGAAGGCGTCGAGGAGGGCCTGGGTGGGGTGCTGGTGGGTGCCGTCGCCGGCGTTGATCACGGCGGCGTCGATCCAGCCGGAGTTCGCCAGGCGGTAGGGCGCTCCGGAGGCGGAGTGCCGGATGACGACGGCGTCGACGCCCATGGCCTCCAGGGTCTGGGCGGTGTCCTTGAGGGACTCGCCCTTGGAGACGCTGGAGCCCTTGGCGGAGAAGTTGATCACATCCGCGGACAGGCGCTTCTCCGCGGCCTCGAAGGAGATCCGGGTGCGGGTGGAGTCCTCGAAGAAGAGGTTGACGACGGTGCGGCCGCGCAGGGTCGGCAGCTTCTTGATCGGACGGTCGGCGACCCGGGCCATCTCCTCGGCGGTGTCGAGGATCAGGACGGCGTCGTCGCGGGAGAGGTCGGCGGCCGAGATGAGATGACGCTGCATCTGTCAGGCTCCGTAGGGAAGTTCAAGAGGAAGCGGGGGCCGGGCCCGCGGTGACTCGTGCCACGGCCCGAAGGACGGGGCCGGGCAGGCGGGCGCCCGAGGGCACACGCGCACGGGGCGTGTCACGGGGCGTGTCGAGAAGTGCGTGGGCGCGTGTGGCTACGGCTGCCGCTCGTCCGCGGCGGCCGGCTTGACGCCGAGCAGCACGGCGTCGCGGCCGTCCTCCTCGGCAACCAGGACCTTGACCGTCTCCCGCAGCGACGTGGGGAGGTTCTTGCCGACGTAGTCGGCGCGGATGGGCAGTTCGCGGTGGCCGCGGTCGACCAGAACGGCGAGCTGGACCGCGCGCGGGCGGCCGATGTCGTTCAGGGCGTCGAGAGCGGCGCGGATGGTGCGGCCGGAGAAGAGCACGTCGTCGACGAGGACGACCAGACGGCCGTCGATGCCGTCCCCCGGGATCTCGGTGCGGGCCAGCGCACGCGGGGGCTGCATGCGCAGGTCGTCGCGGTACATGGTGATGTCGAGCGAGCCGCAGGGGACCTTGCGCTCAGTGATCTGCTCGAGCTTGGCGGCGAGACGCTGGGCGAGGAAGACGCCCCGGGTCGGGATGCCGAGGAGCACCACGTCGTCAGCGCCCTTGGCGCGTTCGACGATCTCGTGGGCGATACGGGTCAGCATCCGTGCGATGTCGGGGCCCTCGAGAACGGGCCGCGCACCGGACGCATGCGCGTTCGCGTGCGTGTCCATGGGGAAACGGACCTCCTTATCCGCCTCACGGGACGGAATTTAAAGGACGTCGGAATTGCGCCGTCCACGGTAGCAGGTGCCAGGGGCCGCCCGGGTCACCCCCTTGGCGCAACCGGGTGTCGATACCACGGAAGCGGCGGCGTGGACCATCCGGCTTGACGCACGAGAGTCACGCTGCGTAACCTCACAATGAGTTACCAGCCGCGCGGCGGGAACCAGGCCGGTCGCGTCGACACAGTGTCGGGGAGCCATATGTCCAGCGAATACGCCAAACAGCTCGGGGCCAAGCTCCGGGCGATCCGCACCCAGCAGGGCCTTTCCCTCCACGGTGTCGAGGAGAAGAGCCAGGGACGCTGGAAGGCGGTCGTGGTCGGTTCGTACGAGCGCGGCGACCGTGCCGTGACCGTGCAGCGCCTCGCCGAGCTGGCGGACTTCTACGGGGTCCCCGTGCAGGAGCTGCTGCCGGGCACCACCCCGGGCGGCGCCGCCGAGCCCCCGCCGAAACTGGTCCTGGACCTGGAGCGGCTGGCCACGCTGCCCTCCGAGAAGGCGGGTCCGCTGCAGCGGTACGCGGCGACGATCCAGTCCCAGCGCGGTGACTACAACGGCAAGGTGCTCTCGATCCGCCAGGACGACCTGCGCACACTCGCCGTCATCTACGACCAGTCGCCCTCGGTGCTCACCGAGCAGCTGATCAGCTGGGGCGTGCTGGACGCGGACGCACGCCGCGCGGTGGCGTCCCACGAGGAGAGCTGACCCTTCCGCGGACCGGCGTTCCGCGGACCGAGCAGAAACGTGCCCTCGGGGTGGCCGGAACATGACGGTTCCGGCCGCCCCGAGGGCTTTTCACGGGTCCTTCCGCACGGCTCTCCCCACGGATCCGGCGCGGCGGGCATGCCCCGTACCCGCATGCGAGCGCGCATATGAACGCCGAGGGGCCCGCAGCAGTCGCGCTGCGGGCCCCTCGGCGTTCGTGTCGCCGGGTCCTCTCACACCTGGTCTCGGCGGAGCGAGGGCTTGAGCTCCTTCAGCCGGCCGAGCAGGCCGTTGACGAACGAGGGCGACTCGTCCGTGGAGAACTCCTTCGCCAGCCGCACCATCTCGTCCAGGACGACGGCGTCCGGGGTCTCGTCGACCCAGATCAGCTCGTATGCGCCGAGCCGCAGGATGTTGCGGTCGACGACCGGCATGCGGTCGAGCGCCCAGCCGACCGCGTACTGGCTGATCAGCTCGTCGATGCGGGCGACGTGCTCGGCGTAGCCCTCGACCAGCTGCATCGTGTACTCGCTGACCGGCGGTTGCCGGGGGTCGGTCCGGGAGAGCCGGATCCAGTCCGCGAGGACGGTCAGGACGTCGGCGCCGCGCTGGTCGGCCTCGAAAAGGATCTGGAAGGCGCGCTTGCGGGCCGTGTTGCGAGCAGCCACGGTTAGCTGTTCACCCGGCCGAGGTAGTCGCTGGTGCGGGTGTCGACCTTGATCTTCTCACCGGTGGTGATGAAGAGCGGCACCTGGATCTGGTGGCCGGTCTCCAGGACGGCGGGCTTGGTGCCACCGGTGGAGCGGTCGCCCTGAACGCCCGGCTCGGTCTGCGCGACGGTCAGCTCGACGGAGGCGGGGAGCTCGACGTAGAGCACCTCGCCCTCGTGCTGGGCGACGGTGGCCTCGAAGCCCTCGACCAGGAAGTTGGCGGCGTCACCGACGGTCTGGCGGTCGATGTGCAGCTGGTCGTAGGTCTCCATGTCCATGAAGACGAAGTAGTCGCCGTCCATGTAGGAGAACTGCATGTCACGCCTGTCGACAGTGGCCGTGTCGACCTTGACGCCGGCGTTGAAGGTCTTGTCGACGATCTTGCCGGAGCGCACGTTCTTGAGCTTGGTGCGCACGAAAGCCGGACCCTTACCAGGCTTGACGTGCTGGAACTCGACGACGGACCACAGCTGGCCGCCTTCGAGCTTGAGCACCATGCCGTTCTTGAGGTCGTTCGTGGAAGCCACGGTTGCGGAATCTCCTGGACTGACGTACGACCCCGGTGCAGGCGCCCAGCGCGAGGCTAGAGCGCGAGAAGCTCCTTGGTCGTGATGGTGAGTAGCTCGGGTCCGCCGTCCGCCTCGGGGCGCACGACGAGCGTGTCATCGATCCGGACACCGCCCCGTCCCGGGATGTGGACTCCCGGTTCGATGGTGACCGGCACGCAAGCGTCCAGTTTACCCATGGCCGAAGGGGACAACTGCGGGTCCTCGTCGTTTTCGAGCCCCACTCCGTGCCCGGTGAGGGGGGTCAGATGCTCGCCGAACCCGGCGGCCTCCAGGACCTGGCGCGCGGCCCGGTCGACGTCGCGGCAGGCGACGCCGGGGACCAGGGCCTCCCGTCCGGCGCGCTGGGCGGCGAAGACCAGGTCGTACAGCTGGATCTGCCAGTCCGCCGGAGAGGTGCCGATCACGAAGGTGCGGCCGAGCTCGCAGCGGTAGCCGCGGTAGGAGGCGCCCAGGCACACCGAGAGGAAGTCGCCCTCCTCCACCCGCCGGTCGGTGGGCCGGTGGCCGCGGCGGCCGGCGTTCGGGCCGGTGGCCACGGAGGTCGGGAAGGCGGGGCCGTCGGCGCCGTGGTCGACGAGCCGCCGCTCCAGCTCCAGGGCGAGATGACGCTCGGTGCGGCCGACGAGGATGGACTCCAGCAGCTCCCCCAGGGCCTGGTCGGCTATCTCGGCACCGATTCTCAGCAGGGAGATCTCCTCCTCGTCCTTGACCACCCTGAGCTGCTCGACCGCGTTGCCGAGGTCCCTCAGCCGCAGCCGGGGTGCCACCGAGGCGAGGGCCCGGTGGCGGGCCACGGTGAGGTGGTGTTCCTCCACGGCGAGCGAGTCGGCGCCCTGGGACTGGGCGAGGTCGGCGGCGGCGACGGCCGGGTCGCCGCCGGAGGGCTGGGACAGAACCTGCACCCGCAGTGCCTCGTCGAGGCGGCCTTCGTAGGGCTGGTCCCCCGGAGGGCTCTGGCACAGCAGGATGTCCTCGTGCCGGGCGAGGAGCAGGGCGGCACCGCGCGGGGACGCTCCCGCGAGGTACCGGACGTTGGCGGGACGAGTCACCAGCGCCGCCGCGCTGCCGCCCGCATGGCAGCGTTCCCTCAGCCGGGCGCGGCGGGCCGCATACACCTCTGACATGAACCGAGCGTAAGAGTCATGGCTCAATATCGCCGTTCGGGAGGGGCCGAGTGGGGCCGTCTCCCGCGACGGCCCGGGGAGCCGTGACCGCCCGTGACCGTGCCGGCCCTACCACTTCGGCGGGCTGGCTATGGCTCTGGTCAGGACCTCGTCCAGACGGCGGGCCGTGGTGGGGATGTCCATCGTGGAGTTGTCGATGATGGGAAGGCCGGAGCCGTACCAGCCGGCCATGCGGCCGTGAATGCGGGCGACCTCCTCGTCGCTGAGACGGCGGTTGCCGGTGCGCCGGGCGTTGCGCTCCAGGACGACCTCCAGGCCGGGCAGGAGGACGACCGGCAGCAGACCGGGGCCCACATGGCGCTTCCAGCCCCCGAGGCCGATCGCCGGGCGGTCGGGGAAGACGGCGTCGTCGAGGATGCACGAGATGCCGTTGGCGAGGAAGTTGCGCGCGGCGAAGCCGCAGGTGCGGCGGGCGAGACGATACTGCGCCTCGGCACGGTCGTTCCATCCCGCCTGCGGGTCCGCGAAGCCGGAGCGGACCCACTCGCGCACGTCGTCGAGGCTGATGTGGGCGGTGGGCACGCGGCGGTGGTCGGCCCAGTACTTGGCGACGCTCGTCTTGCCCGCTCCCGCCGGTCCGATCAGCAGGACCGCCAGCGTGGCGGTCCTGCTGATCGGAC
>NZ_MUME01000452.1 GCF_002155915.1 Streptomyces thermovulgaris
CTCCGCGCGGCCTTCTCGTGGTGGACGGCGCCCTCCGCGTCCTTCCTCACCCGCGGCATCCCGGTGCCCACCGGCCATGTCCCCGTGCCCACCGGCCATGGACCGCCGGCGGGACCGGACCGGACACCTTCCGACGATCTCCGGCCCGCCCGTAACCGTGCGGCCGGTCCGGGGTTGTAGCGGTGGGGGGTCCTGCTGCCTGCGTCCAGGGCTCCTGCGCCGCGGGCGGCGACACACCTCGACAGCGGGAGGCCGGTGCCTTGTTTCAGCGGGCCGCCGACGCCCTGGGACAGCGGGAGGACAAGGAGCCGTGACCGTGACGGATTCTGCGCCCAAAGGCCGCGCGTCCGCGGACGCGCGCACGGTGCACGAGGGGATTCTGCGACGCCAGTCGGTACGCGAGTCGGCGGCGCGCACCTATGCGCGCGCCCTGCCGATCGTGCCGGTGCGGGCCCGCGGGCTCACCATCGAGGGCGCGGACGGCCGCCGCTACCTGGACTGCCTGTCGGGCGCCGGCACCCTCGCCCTCGGACACAACCACCCCGTCGTCCTGGAGGCCATCCGCAAGGTCCTCGACTCGGGCGCACCCCTGCACGTCCTCGACCTGGCCACACCGGTCAAGGACGCCTTCGTCACCGAGCTGTTCCGCACCCTGCCGTCCGGGCTCGCCGAACACGCGCGCGTGCAGTTCTGCGGCCCGGCCGGGACGGACGCGGTGGAAGCCGCCCTCAAGCTCGTCCGGGCCGCCACCGGCCGGAGGACCGTCGTGGCCTTCGCCGGCGCCTATCACGGGATGACCGCGGGAGCACTCGACGTCTCGGGGCACGCCGAGGACGTACGGGTCGCCCGTCTGCCCTACCCGCAGGACTACCGCTGCCCCTTCGGCGTCGGCGGCGTCCAGGGGGCCGAACTCGCCGCCCGCTGGACCGAGTCCGTGCTGGACGATCCCAAGTCGGGAGTTCCCCTGCCCGCCGGGATGATCCTCGAACCCGTGCAGGGCGAGGGCGGGGTGATCCCCGCCCCCGACCACTGGATGCGGCGCATGCGGCAGATCACCGCGGAGCGGTCCGTTCCGCTGATCGTCGACGAGATCCAGACGGGAGTCGGACGCACGGGCACCTTCTGGGGAGTGGAGCACAGCGGTGTGACACCGGATGTGATGGTGCTGTCCAAGGCCATCGGCGGCAGCCTTCCGCTGGCCGTCGTGGTCTACCGCGACGACCTCGACGTCTGGGAACCCGGGGCCCACGCGGGGACGTTCCGCGGCAACCAGCTCGCCATGGCCGCGGGCACCGCCACCCTGGCGTACGTGCGCGAGAACCGTCTCGCCGAACGCGCGGCGGCCCTCGGCTCCCGTCTGCTGTCCCAACTCCGTGACCTGGCACATCACTTCCCCTGCATCGGCGAGGTGCGCGGACGGGGCCTGATGATCGGTCTCGAACTGGTGGACCCGGAGGCGGAACCGGAAAGGAACGACGACGGAAGGACGGAGGCGCTGCCGGCGCGGGCCGGTGCGCCGGTGCCCGGGGTTCCCCGGCCGTCGTGCCCGCCGGAGCCGGCGGAGCGCGAGGTCCCCGGCCGGGACACCGCCGGGCCGATGGCGGTCCGCCGCACGCCCCGCCCCGCCGCCCCCGAACTCGCCGCCGCGGTCCGGCACGAGTGCCTGCGCCGTGGCCTGATCGTCGAACTCGGCGGCCGTCACGCCAGCGTCGTACGGCTCCTTCCCCCGCTGACGATCACCGACGAGCAGGCCGCCGCGGTGTTCGGCCGGCTCGTCGGTGATCGTCAGCG
>NZ_MUME01000453.1:0-447 GCF_002155915.1 Streptomyces thermovulgaris
ACCGGGACCCCCGTCCCCCGGATCCCCCGGAGCCCGCGCCGCCGACTTGCGCGCGCCCGTCCCCGCGTTAGCGTCGAAACCGGTGGACGCCCCGAAGAAGGAGCAGGCGATGGGCCTGAAACGGTGGATCGGCGCGTGGCCGGTGTACCGGCAGATCACGGGAGCGGACCGGCTGGGGCGCGGCAAGGCGGCCGAGTCCCGGCGCTCGGCGGGGCTNNGCTCCCAGCGCGTCTATGTGAAGGACGAGCGGGTCGTCCAGATCGAGGGCAACCCGGACAGCCCGGTCTCCCGGGGCCGCCTGTGCCCCAAGGGGTCGGCCAGCAAGCAGCTCGTCACCGGCCCCCAGCGTGAGCGGAAGGTGCTGTACCGCCCCCCGTACGGCACCGCCTGGCAGGAGCTGGACCTCGACACGGCCATGGACATGGTGGCCGACCGGGTGCTGGACGC
>NZ_MUME01000453.1:471-1192 GCF_002155915.1 Streptomyces thermovulgaris
GGAGCGATCCAGATCGAGAACCAGGCGCGTATTTGACACTCCGCCACCGTTCCCGGTCTGGGAACCTCCTTCGGACGCGGCGGTGCGACCGACTACCAGCAGGACCTGCAGAACTCCGACTGCATCGTCATCATGGGCTCGAACATGGCCGAAGCCCATCCGGTCGGGTTCCAGTGGGTGATGGAGGCCAAGGCCCGCGGTGCGAAGGTGATCCACATCGACCCGCGGTTCACCCGCACCAGTGCGCTGGCCGACCTGCACGTCACCCTGCGGACGGGCACCGACATCGCCTTCCTCGGCGGCGTGATCAACTACATCCTGTCCCACGGGCTGGAGTTCCGGGAGTACGTGCAGGCGTACACCAACGCCCCGTTCCTGGTGAACGAGCGCTACCGGGACACCGAGGACCTGGACGGCCTGTTCAGCGGGTACGACCCCAGGACCGCCTCCTACGACCCCTCCAGCTGGGCGTACGAGAGCATCGAGACGGCCGGGGCCACGGGCGACCGGGACAAGGAGCAGTCCGCCGCCCACCAGCACGGCGCCCGCGGTCCGTCCGTCGAGGGCGGAGCGGGCCCCATTCCGAGCGATCCGACGCTGGAGCACCCCCGCTGTGTGTTCCAGGTGCTCAAGCGGCACTTCTCCCGCTACACGCCCGAGATGGTGGAGCGGATCTGCGGCGTGCCGCGGGACCGGTTCCTTCAGGTGTGCCGTGCCTGGA
>NZ_MUME01000454.1 GCF_002155915.1 Streptomyces thermovulgaris
GCGAGGCGGCGGGGAAGAAGAAGACCTCCGTGCGGCACCGCTCGGGGACGATCTCCCCGGTCTCGATCTCGGGGGCGTCCTTCCAGAACGTGGCGCTCTCGATCATGGTGAGGTCGCGCACGACCAGCCAGTCGAGGTTGGCCATGGCCAGGCGCTGCAGCCGGCCGTGGGCCGAGCCCACCGCCGGGTTCTGACCGAGCAGGAAGTAGCCGAAGACCTTCCCGTCGACCATGTCCATGGTGGTGCGGTAGGTGCCGNNCGCCGCCTCGCCCCAGTACTCCTTGAGCAGCGACACCAGGTAGGCGTCCGCGTTGCCCCAGAACCCCTTCTGGCCGGGGCGGCGCACGGTGTCCAGGTAGGCGGCCAGGTTCTCGTGGGTGACGTCCGGCATCGGCAGATAGCCGGGCAGCAGGTTGAACAGGGTCGGGATGTCCGTGGACCCCTGGATGCTGGCGTGCCCGCGCAGCGCGAAGACCCCGCCGCCGGGACGGCCGATGTTGCCCAGCAGCAGCTGGATGATCGAGCCCGCCCGGATGTACTGGGCCCCGACCGAGTGCTGGGTCCAGCCCACGCTGTACACCAGCGCCGTGGTGCGCTCCCGGCCGGAGTTCCCGGTCCAGGCACGGCACACCTGAAGGAAC
This sequence comes from Streptomyces thermovulgaris, assembly GCF_002155915.1. GTDB lineage: Bacteria > Actinomycetota > Actinomycetes > Streptomycetales > Streptomycetaceae > Streptomyces > Streptomyces thermovulgaris. The sequence continues at coordinate 642 of NZ_MUME01000454.1, forward strand.
CGGTCCCGCGGCACGCCGCAGATCCGCTCCACCATCTCGGGCGTGTAGCGGGAGAAGTGCCGCTTGAGCACCTGGAACACACAGCGGGGGTG
>NZ_MUME01000455.1 GCF_002155915.1 Streptomyces thermovulgaris
GGGCGGGCGGGCCGGGTGCGCCGGTGACCGGGCGGGTGAAGGAGCACCGGGAGCCGGGCGGACGAGCCGGGGCGGTTCGGCCGGCCGCTCCCGCCCGGCCGCTCCCGCTCAGCCGACTTCTTCCGCTCAGCCGGCTCCTTCCGCCGTTCCGGCCCCTTCGGGGGCGGCAGCCCTACGGCGGTCCCGGCGCCTGCGTACGGCCCTGGCCATGACCCCCGTCGCGCCGGCCAGGCACAGACCGGCCAGGACCAGGGGGAACACCACGAACCACGGGGTCCTCCAGGCCCCGTACGCGTCTCCGGCGTAGAGCACGCCCGCACCGGTGAAGAAGAGGCCGGCCACCAGCCTCCCGGGCTGGAACTCATGACGCAGCACGGCTCACCTCCGCCTGTCCCAGACCGACATGGAGCGCGATCTCCAGTGTTCCGGCGCCGTCCTTGCCGCCGTCCTCGGAGGGCAGCGTCACCTTCCGGTGCCGGCCCGGAGCCACGTCCACGTCCTTCGGATGCTCTCCCGGCAGCCGGATGTCGCCGACCCCCACGTTGATGGTCGCCCGCACGGTCACGTCCGGAGGCACGATCACCCGCAGCCGGCCGACCCCCAGATGGACCGCCGTGCTCACCGTCTCCTCCTTGCCGGGGCGTATCCGGGTCAGGTCGAGGGTGCCCTCCCCGGTGCCGAGGTCGTACGTCCTTCGGACCTCCGCCGTCGCGGCGGGCTGCCACGTCCGGTGGCCCCAGCGCGTGGTGATGTTCTCCGGAAGCGCCGAGGAGCCGGCGAGCAGAGCCGCCGTGACCAGTGCCAGCAGCACCGAACCGGCGCCCGTCCGCCCCAGGAAGGCGCTCACCGCCAGGCCCAGGCCGAGCACGGCGAGCGCGCAGGCCAGTCCGGTCTGCAAGCTGGTGCCCAGCGCATGGTCGTGCCAGGTCAGGCCGGTGCCGAGACCGCAGGCGAGCAGCGCCAGCAGGAAGATCCAGCCGCCGATCCGGCGCGGGCCGCGGGGGCGGAGCGGCTGGGGGTGCGCCGGGCGCGTGCCCGTGCTCTGGCGCAGCCCCAGGCTGACAGGGGCGGCCGCGGCGATGTCCCGGTCCTGCGCGTCCGGGGGACCCCACAGATAGCCCGTGCCGCCGACATGGGTGCCGTCCTTGACGATCGGGTCGCGCCACCAGGAGGGATAGGCGGCGGGCACCGGCGGCGCCTGTGCCTCCGGCGGGGCGTCGGCGACGGCCTGGGCGGCCAGCGGGTCGGAGTCGGGGGCGCCGCGGTGCTGCGACCAGTAACCGGCGCCGGCCAGGAGCAGGGACAGGACGACGCCGAAGGTCAGCACATTGGCGTTGCCCAGCATCGACAGGAACACACCGCAGCCGACCAGGGCGAACATCACGGCCGCCAGCGTCTGGCCGTCCACCCGGCCGGTGAGGAGCCTGCGCACCTCGTTCTCGTCCTCGTCCTCGTACGGCACGAAGAGCCAGGCGAGGCCGTAGAAGATGAGGCCGATCCCGCCGGTGGCGGCGAGCACGGACAGGGTGATCCGGAAGATCACCGGGTCCATGTCGCACTGCCGGCCCAGTCCGGCGCACACCCCCGCGATCATCCGGTGCTGTCGCGCCCGCCGGAACTTCGTGATCCCCTCGGGGCCCGTCCCGGTCCGGGCCTCCTGGTCCGTCCCGGTCCGGGTGTCCGGGGCCGGCCGCGGCCCGGTGGGTGCGTCCGGCTGCTCCGCCGCCCCCGTGGTGCCCGTCACGTCTTCCTCCCCGGTCGGGCGGGCCTCGCCGGCCGTGCCCGGTCGTCCGTCCGGCTGCGGTGCGCTCGCCTGCTCGTGCGCACGCGGCTCCTCACCCGCACCCGCGCCGGGCACGGCGCCGTCCGGCCCGGTGCCGGGGGCCGGGCGGGAGCCGGGGCCGGGGTCCGGGTCCGGCGCGGCATGCTGGTGATCCGTCATGCGTCCATGGTGACGGGCGTGCCGTCGTCACGGCAGCCGGGAGGACCCTGGCCGAACCCTGATTCGCCCCTGAGCCGCGGCCGGGGAAGCGTTCCACCGGCCCGGTTCCACCGGTCCGCCGACCTGCCCCGGCCCGCCGGCCCGCCGGGCCGCGGGGCCGCGGGACACCCTCGCAGGGCGCCGCGGGGCGTCGTCGGGGAAACGGGGACCGAGGCGTCGAGGCGTCGAGGGAACGACGCGACGAGGAGGCGAAGATCGGAAGATCAGGGGCGTCTCGGGGGCGGACCCTGATGCCCCGGTCCCGCCGGCCGTGTGACCATCGGTGACATGCCGGAAGCCGCAGCAATGCCCCTCGACGACCCGAGGCCGCCGCGCAAGCTCTACCGCAGCAGCGACGGACGCTGGCTGGGCGGAGTGGCGCGGGGGCTCGCCGGGCACCTCGGGCTGCCCGTGGCCTGGGTGCGGCTCGTCTTCGTCGGCCTGTTCATGGCCGACGGGCTCGGCGCCCTGCTCTATGCGGCCTTCTGGTTCTTCGTGCCCCTGGGCGTGGGCGGCGTCGGCGACCAGAAGCCGTCGTCCTTCGTCACCACCGAGATCTCGCCGGACGGCCGCCGCAGAATCGTGGCCCGCAAGCCGGACCGGGGCCAGATCGTCGCCCTGCTCCTCATGGTCGTCCTCGCGATGACCTTCGTCAGCAGCGTCGACCCGGGCGACGGCGCCAAGGCGTACCTCCTGCCCACCGTGCTCGTCGCCGCGGGTGTCGCCCTGGTCTGGCGCCAGGCGGACAACGCCCGCCGGGCCCGCTGGATGGAGGTGACCCGCCGTCGCCGCACGCTCACGCTGCTGCGCGCCGGTGCGGGGGTCCTGCTGGTCACGGCCGGTGTCTCCGCCATCTTCGTGCTCCAGGGGTCCACCGCCCATCTCGGCTCGGTCCTCCAGGCGGCCCTCGCGGTCCTCGTCGGCATCACCCTGCTCGCCGGGCCGTACCTCGTGCGCATGACCCAGGACCTCTCGGAGGAGCGGCTGATGCGCATCCGCGCCCAGGAGCGCGCCGAGGTCGCCGCCCATGTCCACGACTCGGTGCTGCACACCCTCACCCTGATCCAGCGCAACGCGGACAACCCGGCCGAGGTCCGCCGTCTCGCCCGGGCCCAGGAGCGGGACCTGCGTGCCTGGCTCTACAAGCCGGAGGGCAACGGCAAGGACGAGGACGACGAGCCGACCACCCTCGCCGAGGCGGTCAAGCGCAACGCCGCCGAGGTCGAGGACAAGCACGGCGTTCCCATGGAGGTGGTCGTGGTCGGCGACTGCCCGCTCGACGAACGGATCGGTGCCCAGATGCAGGCCGCGAGGGAGGCCATGGTGAACGCCGCCAAGTACGGTGGCGAGGGCGGAGCCGTCCAGGTCTACGCCGAGGTGGAGGGCCGGACGGTCTTCGTGTCCGTCCGGGACCGCGGCCCCGGCTTCGACCTCGACGCCATACCCGCGGACCGGATGGGCGTCAGAGAATCGATCATCGGCCGTATGGAGCGCAACGGGGGAACGGCCCGGCTGCGGAACGTGCCGGGCGGCGGCACGGAGGTCGAGCTGGAGATGGAGAGGGCGGAGAACACCTGATGAGCGACCCGACCGAGACGAACGGCACGGCCGGAGCGGAGACGACGGGGGCGGACGGCCGGCATGTGCGCGTGGTCCTCGTCGACGACCACCGCATGTTCCGCACCGGGGTGCAGGCCGAGATCGGCCAGACCGAGCAGACCGGTGTGGAGGTCGTCGGGGAGGCCGCGGACGTCGACCAGGCGGTTGCGGTCATCACCGCGACCCGCCCCGAGGTGGTCCTGCTCGACGTCCACCTGCCCGGCGGCGGCGGAGTGGAGGTGCTGCGGCGCTGCGCGGCGCTGATGGCCGACCCCGAGCGGCCCGTCCGCTTCCTCGCGCTGTCCGTGTCGGACGCGGCGGAGGACGTGATCGGCGTGATCCGCGGCGGAGCGCGCGGCTATGTGACCAAGACGATCACGGGCGCGGACCTCGTCGACTCGATCTTCCGGGTCCAGGAGGGCGACGCCGTCTTCTCCCCGCGGCTGGCCGGCTTCGTCCTCGACGCCTTCGCCTCGACCGACGCCCCGCCGGTCGACGAGGACCTCGACCGTCTCACCCAGCGGGAACGCGAAGTCCTGCGGCTCATCGCCCGCGGCTACGCCTACAAGGAGATCGCCAAGCAGCTCTTCATCTCGGTGAAGACGGTGGAGTCCCATGTCTCGGCGGTCCTGAGGAAGCTCCAGCTGTCCAACCGCCACGAGCTGACCCGCTGGGCGACGGCACGCCGGCTGGTGTGAGCGCCGGGATGGACAAGGCGTCCCCGCCCGCCTGCTGCCCGCACCGTCCGGCCGCCCGGTGCGTCACACCACCCGGGTCGCCCCGGCGAACGGCATCTGGTCGATGGGGGCCAGGCGGACCGGGGCCGAGGGGTTCGGGGCGTGGATCATCCGGCCGTTGCCCACATAGAGGCCGACGTGGCTGATGCCGGAGTAGAAGAACACCAGGTCCCCGGGGCGCAGTTCGGAGCGTGAGACACGGCGGCCCGCGTTGATCTGGGCGTAGGTGGTGCGGGGGAGCGCGATGCCGGCGGCGCGGTAGGCCGCCTGGGTCAGCCCCGAGCAGTCGAAGGCGTGGGGCCCGGACGCGCCCCACACATAGGGGCTGCCGAGCTTGCTGTAGGCGTAGGCGACGGCCGCCGCCGCCCGGGAGTTGGGGGCCTCGGCGGCGGGGGCGGCGTGCTGCCGTACGGTGCCTCCCTCCCCGCCGGCCGCCGCGCGCTGCTCCGGGGGCAGCTGGGACAGCAGCCGCCGGGCCTCCCTCAGCTTGGCGGTGATCGTCTTCTTCTGCCGGCGCAGCTCCTCCTGCTGCGACCTGAGCGAGGCCAGCTCCATGCGCGCGTCCCCGCGCAACTGGCGGATCTCCCTCAGCTGTCTGCGGACCTCGGCCACGGCGGCGGCCTGCCGGGCGCGCTCCCGCTCGGCGAACACGGCTTTGTCCAGGTACTGCTGCGGGGCGTCGGACAGCATCAGCCGCGCCACGGGGGCGATCCCGCCGTCCCGGTACTGCGCGGCGGCGATCGACCCCAGCGCATCGCGTGCGGAGTTGAGCCTCTGCTGCCGGCGGGCGGCCTCGTCGCCCAGGTCCCTCAGCCGTTTCTCGGCCGCGTCCGCCTTCTCCCGGGCGGCGTTGTACTTCTCGGTGGCGGTCTCCGCCTCCTGGTACAGCTTGTCCACCCTGGCCTTGACCTGCTCCGGGGTGAGCCGCGGCGCGGCCTGCCCGGTGCCGTCGAGGCCGGCTGCCGTCGCGGCGCCCGCGAGAGCGATCGTGGCGGCCGTCCGGACCGTGCTGCCGCCGAGCAAACGCCGACCGGGCCTGCGGTGAGCTGCCACCTGGAGCGTCACGTCCCTTCGTCCGGCCCCCGCGGGGGCCGGACGAAGGGACGTGACGCT
>NZ_MUME01000456.1 GCF_002155915.1 Streptomyces thermovulgaris
TCCCCCGCCGCACTCCCCCAGGACATCGAGTTCCGCTTCCCCCGTCACGCCCGCAGCGTGGGTCGCGCCCGTGCGCTCCTGCGTGAGCAGGCGACCTCCTGGAAGCTCCCCGACGAGGTGACGGAAACGGCCGTGCTCCTGCTCAGCGAGCTGATGACCAACGCCTACCGCCACGCGAAGGTCCCCCCGGGCAGGGAAATCCGGGCACGCTGTGTGCTGAACGACGACGGCTGCCTCCGCGTCTCGGTCTCGGACGCGAGCGACACGCTGCCCACACCCCGCGAGGCGTCCCTGGAGGACGAAGCCGGCCGGGGCCTCGCCCTGGTGGCGGCCCTGGCGGACGACTGGGGCGCCGCGCCCCGCCCCGGCGGCATCGGCAAAACGGTGTGGTTCGAGCTCAAGTCCGGCTCGGAAGCATCAGCAGGAAAGTGACGTCAGGGCCGGTGCTCTTCCTTGTCCTTCGCGGCGCTCGCCGCCGACGCTCCCAGTCGGATCCCGTAGCGCACGCACCAGACCGCCACCAGCGAACCCAGCAGAGCGGGCAGGAACCACACCAGCGTCCACGGCCCGCCGAGCACCACGCCCGCCACGGCCGCCCCGTGCACCAGCACGGCCAGGGCCTGGACCGCGGCCAACTCCGCCTTCGTCCGCCTCGCCGTGTTCCGTCGCCCCGCCGTCACAACCGTGCGCTCCCCATCTCCCGTGCACGCCTGCCGCATCACGCCCTGCGGGCAGCGAGCACGGATCCGGCCGTCCTTGATCCCACCACGCGGTGCGAGGACCCGGAAAGTGAGATCCTCACGTCCCTACAGGCAGCCCTGGCGTTCGGCGATGCGGACGGCGTCGACGAGGGTGCGGGCGTGGAGCTTGCCGACGGCGGAGGAGAACCGGTTGCGCACCGTGCCCACGCTCAGGAAGAGTTCGGCGGCGATCTCACGGGCGTGCGCGTCCGAGGACGCCAACCGCAGCACCTCGGTCTCCCGCTCGGTCAACGGGCTGGCCTCGCCGGCCCGGTCGTCCCGCATCAGCGGATCGATCACTCGCCCGCCCGCGGCGACCCGGCGAATCGCGTCCGCGGTCTCCGCGGGGGTCGCGCTCTTGAGCAGATAACCAGAAGCCCCCGCATCCATCGCACGGGTCAGATGCCCGGGCCGGTCCAGTGCCGTGAGCATCAAGGTGCGGCAGTCGGGCAGCTTTTCGGCGAGCGTGGCGGCGACGGCGATGCCGTTTGTGCCGGGCAGATCGATGTCGAATCGATGTCGAGGAGAACCACGCCGGGCCGCAGCCGCTCGGCCTCGGCCAGCGCGGCCCCGCCGTCGGCGGCTTGGCCGACGACCTGGATCCCCAGCTCGCCGGAGAGCAACGCCACCAACCCGGACCGCACGACGGCATGGTCCTCGACCACCAGCACTTCGATCACCCACCGATCATTCCCGGCGGGCCGGACCGGAGCCGTCGCCGCCCCCGCCGCACCTCCTGGGCCGGGTCCCGGTGAGCATGACGCCGAGGGTCGTGACGGCGAAGACCACAACTCCCTTGTACGGGAAGTTCTCTGTCAGAACGCCCAGCCGGATGAGGGCGTAGAGGAGCACCATCCCCAGGGCGCACCACCCCAAGCCGTACAGCAACGGCCTGGGAAGCATGTCACGCACAAAAGACCTCGTTTTCCGGTTCATCTGAAGTACGCACGGCGGGCTCCCTGCCGGGATTCGTCGTCCCTGCCGGAGCTTGCCGCTGTCCCACAGGCGATGGCTGTCACGTCAGCTCCGTCGCCGCACTCCTCCGGCGACGGAACAACTGCGCTCCGATCACTGTCCCTTGCCGTGCTCGACGCAGTGACGCAGGTCTCACCGCACATGTCGTGCCTTCGACGATCCTTCGGCGTCCCCCGGATGTCCGGGAAGCGTTCGCGTGCGTCACGGGAGCACCTCGGCGCCTCGGTCGGCCGCGACCACCGTGCGGAAGGGGAACGCAATGAGCAGTGCGATCGCGGCCAGGAGCCCGCTTGCCCACAGTGGTCCGAGGATCCCGGCCGCGGTGCCGAGGGCGGTCGCGGCGATGAGGGGACCGACGGCGGCACCGACGTTGAGTGCCGCGGTCGCGTACGACCCGGCCATGGTGGGGGCTTGCGCGGCCTCGTAAAGGACCCGAGTGATCAGGGTGCTGCCCAGTGCGAACGACAGGGCGCCCTGCACGAACACGAGGACGAACAGGGCGACCGGCTCGTCGGCCAGCACCGCCAGGGCCGACCAGCCGATGACCAGCAGCGGGCCGCCGACCGCGATGACCAGACCGGGACGCCGGTCGGACAGCCGGCCGGCGACGGTGACCCCGGCGAAGGAACCGGCGCCGAAGAGCACCAGGGCGACGGAGATCCACAGCTCGCCCAGCCCGGCGGTGTCGGTCACGACGGGAGCGAGGAAGGTGAAGCTTCCGAACGTCGCCGCGTTCACCAGCGCGCCGAGCAGCATCACCAGGATCAACGGCGGCCTTGTGAGCTGGGCGAGCTCCGCCTGCAAGGCCGGCCCGCCGGTCCCCTCCTCCTTCACGCGTCCCGCCGGGATGGCTTTCAGGATGCCGAGAGCCGCAGGCAGGCAGAGAGCGGCGACGGCCCAGAAGGTGGTCCGCCAGCCGAGCAACGTGCCCAGTACCGACCCGCCAGGGACACCGGCGATCGTGGCCACCGTGGTGCCTGACAGCAGCACGGCCAGTGCACGTCCCTTTTTGTCGGGTGGGACCAGCGTTGCGGCAGCCGTCAGGGCGACGGCGAGAAACCCTGCGTTCGCGAGCGCGGCGACGACCCGGGTGGCGAACAGAACCGGGAAACCGGTGGTGACGGCGCCCACGGCGTGAGCCGCCATGAAAGTGAGGACGAACCCGAGAAGGCTGGAACGCTTGGACCAGTTGCGGACAAGCGCGGCCGCAAGGGGAGCACCGACGATCATGCCGACCGCGAAGGCCGAGGTGAGCGTGCCTGCTGTCCCGACTGTGACGTCGAGGTCCGAGGCGATGTCCGGCAGGAGGCCGGCGAGCATGAACTCCGAGGTGCCCATGGCGAAGACCGCCATGGCAAGCAGATACAGAGGAAAAGGCATCGAGTGGCTCCGAGGTGAGGAGAAGCACAAGAAGGTCATCTCGTCACCGCGGCCAGCCCCAAGGGCACACTCGTCCGGCCGCAGAACGCGGCGCGGCGACGGGGCTACGAGTTCAGTGGCTCAGGGGGCTGACGGCGTGACCGAAAGCCCCCCACCCTGTCTGACTCAGGACTCGACATGGTCCGCACGGTACCCGACCGATGCCCGCCGAGGCACCTTGGTTTCAGCGGCATTGGCGTGTGTCACCAACGCGCACCCCGCAACAGTCGACCGCTGACAGATGATCTGCTCCGCCGACCCACGGCCGAGGGCGCCGTCACGGCCCGCCCCATGTGAAAGCAGCCGGTGCGAAAGCAGCCGCTCACGCACCGATGCGCGCCTGGCGGGACCAACCGGTGAACTCACCATGCGCCTGCAGCACCCGACGGTCGGCGCCACGAGCGTCACCTACCAGGCCTGGCTCCAGCCCGACAGCCCCGACCACCGCCTGGAGGCCTACACCCCCAACAACCCCAGCCCCGCCGACGCCCTGCACACCCTGCCCCACCAAAGCCGCCCGAATCCCCACAGGACACAGCAGCCGAAACCTGCCACACCATCGAACACATGACTCCCTGACCGCACGGACACGGGGAGTAGTTCCAGATCGAATGCGTCAAGGAGGACACCGGAAGCCATCCCCGCGGGTGCGGGGAGCAGACACGCATGAAGGTCAAGGCCGCCGCATACAAGGGGCCATCCCCGCAGGTGCGGGGAGCAGCTGGCTCTGGAGACGGGGATGTCCTGGACGCAGGGGCCATCCCCGCGGGTGC
>NZ_MUME01000457.1 GCF_002155915.1 Streptomyces thermovulgaris
TGAAGCTGTGGCGGGAGTCCGCCGGCATGCCCCAGGCAGAGTTCGGGGCGGCCATCGGATACGGGCAGGAGCTGGTCTCCTCCGTGGAACGGGGACGGCGGATCCCCCGCCCCGAGTACCTGGACGCGGCGGACAAGGCCCTGAACGCGGGCGGCAAGATCTCGGCGATGAAGGAGGACGTGGCGGAGGCCCGGTACCCGAAGAAGGTACGGGACGTGAAGCGCCTGGAGGCGGAGGCCGTCGAGATCTGCTCCTACAACAACTCGGTCGTCGACGGGCTGTTGCAGACCAAGGAGTACGCACAGGCCGTGTTCAGCTCACGGCGCCCGCCGTTCACGGAGGAGGAGCTGGAGCAGCAGGTGGCCGCGCGGCTGGCCCGTCAGGAGATCGTCAGTAGCGCAACAGCCCGGCCACTTTTCAGCTTTGTGCTGTGCGAGGCGACGCTACGGCGGCCGATCGGGGGCAGGATGGTCATGCGCGGGCAGCTCGAACGGCTGTTGGAGGTGGCCAGGTTGCCCAACATCGATCTTCAGGTTCTTCCTCTCGACAGCGAGGAGAATTCAGGCCTCGGCGGCCCCTTCCGACTGCTCAAACTCAAGGACGGAACAACCGTGGGGCTCGGCGAAGCACCACTCACAAACCGCGTGTTCTGCAATCCCAAGGAGACCACCGTCCTCGACATGCGCTATGGGATCATCCGAGCGCAAGCCCTCACGCCACGGAAATCCCTGACCCTCATCGAAAAACTGCGGGGAGAGACATGACCCTCAAGCCCTACAGCGGAGCCGGTACCGAGCTGGAGTGGATAAAGAGCAGTCACAGCTCGGACGACGGCCCGTCCTGCGTCGAAGTGGCAGCGGTCCCCGACCGCATCCTCGTCCGCGACTCCAAGAACCCCACCGGCCCCCGACTCACCCTCACCCCCACCACCTGGGCGGCCTTCCTGCCGTACGCCGCCGCCCACTGACGGATCAGCCGCGCGCGGCCCGCACCCACGCCCACGGGTGCGGGCCACGCGTACGCCGTCATTCCGAGGCCGAAGGCACTTCCGCTGCCGCGCCCTCGCCACGGGCCTGCTGCAGCGTCTCGGCGATCGCGGTGAATTCCTCCAGAGCTGCCTGAAGGTCCTCGACGATCTCAGCGGCCAGCACCTCGGGCGCGGGCAGGTTGTCCGCGTCGTCGATGCTCGGGTCGCGGAGCCAGGTGATGTCGAGGTTGGCCTTGTCGCGAGCGATCAGTTCCTCGTACGTGTACGCCTTGAAGCGTTCCGTCTCCACTCGCTTGGAGCGGTCCTCGCCGGGGCGGTAGCACTGCACGAAGTCCTCAAGGTGGGCCCGGGTAAGGGGATTCTGCTTGAGGGTGAAGTGCTGGCCCGTACGGAAGTCGTAGACCCACAGCTTCTCGGTCCACGGCTTCTCGGGGCGGGCCGGCTTGCGTTCGAAGAACAACACGTTGGCCTTGACGCCGCCCGCGTAGAAGATGCCGGTGGGCAGGCGCAGCAGCGTGTGAACGTCGTATTCCTTCAGCAGGCGCCGACGGATGGTCTCGCCCGCACCGCCCTCGAAGAGGACGTTGTCGGGAACGACGACCGCCGCGCGGCCGTGGATCTCCAGCAACGAGGCGATGTGCTGGACGAAGTTGAGCTGCTTGTTGGTCGTGGTGACCCAGAAGTCGCGGCGCTCGTACGCGATCGCCTCACGGGCGGCCGAGCCGTCGTCGCCGTAGACGGTGATCGACGACTTCTTTCCGAAGGGCGGGTTGGCCAGGACCAGGCTCGCGCGCTTGACGGGCGGGGTGGCGAGGGCATCTTGGGTGTGGACCAGGGCGGTGCCAGTGGGCTGGCCGATGCCGTGCAGGAAGAGGTTCATCGCGGCGAGGCGGGCGGTGTTCCGTACGAGTTCGGTGCCCCAGATACCGCCGCTGCTGAGGTGCTTGCGCTGCTCGGGGGTGAGCCGGTTGCCGTACTCGTGAAGGATGTACTCGGCGGCGGCGAGAAGGAAGCCGCCAGTGCCGCAGGCGGGGTCAGTGATCGTGTCGTCAGGGGTCGGACGGACACAGTCGATGATGGCCTGGATCAACGAGCGGGGCGTGAAGTACTGGCCCGCGCCCGACTTGATGTCCTCAGCACCACGGGACAGCAGTTCCTCGTAGGCGTCGCCCTTGATGTCGGTCTTCTGGCCCGACCAGTTCTCCTTGTCGATCAGGTCCTTGACCAGGCGCTTGAGCTTCGCGGGGTCGTGGATACGGTTACGGGCCCCGTTGAAGATCAGGTGGAAGGTGGTGCCCTTGCGCTGGTTGCCGAGGTCTTCGAGAAGCTGTGTGTAGGCGGATTCGAGCGCGGCACCGTCGCTGCTCAGCAGCTCGGGCCAGCCACGACCTTCCCAGACCGGCCCCTCGGGCATGATCTGCTCGCGGAACATCGGCGGGCGGGACTGCGCCTCGTGCGCCATCTTCAGGAACACGAGAAGCGTCAACTGCTCGACGTAATCGATGGTGGAGACGCCGTCGTCCCGCAGGACATGGCAGTAACTCCAGAGCTTGTCGACGAGCCGACGGGCCTCAGTCGTGGTCACGAGGAGATCTCCAGGTCAAGGGTGGGCTGAGTGGCAGTGGCCAGGGCGGGGGCGTCTGCCCGAGGTGGCGGGGGAGCTTCCAGAGTGGATGCAGTACCCGGAGTGCGCTTGCGCTGAGCGGGTGCCCGGCGAGGGCTCCGGCGACGGGACTTGGTCACCCCGGCTGCCTCCCGCTCCGCGCGGATACGGTCGAGAAGGGCCTCAGCGGGCTCATCGGCAGGATCCTGGGGGACCAGACGGCCGGCGAAGGCTTCGGCGAGGAGGGAGCGGCGAACAATTGCAACACGCCCCAAGACCGAACGGATGGCTGCCTCAGTTTTCTCAATGACCGAGAGTCTACGCTCGGTCTCCTTCACAATCTCTTCTTGCACATCACTTGGAGGCACTGGCACCGGGAACTGTCTGATCTTTTTCAGGCTGATCGACGCCAAATTCACGCTCTGCTTGCCATTTACTTCGAACCAACGACGTCCGAAGCTGTTCGCGTGCCAAGCGATAATCTTCGGGTCAACCACTTCATCGCGAACACGGGCACGGAACACATGGTTCTGGTGGATGCAGTTATCAATCTGTCCTTCCCAGATCCATCCCCTGCCAAGCTTGTCGCGATCACCCCCTTCATTCAGGAGCACATCTCCCGGCCGAAGAGAAAGTGCCGCAATCTTGTCTGGCGTAGCACGAATACTGGATACATTCGAAAGATCCAGGCGCCCACGCTGCACATTGGCGACCCGCAGATAGGGAACCTCTACAAGCTTCGGATCAGACTGCCGCTTGGAATCCTTAGTAATCCCTCCAACAACATCTGCGATTTCCTCAAGCCGGGCCCAAGCCCACCCTCCAGGCAACCTAGGAAGGTCACCGTCGATACAATCAGCGGGTGTTGGCTGCACCTGCTCTTCCGCAGCGGTAAGCCCGATAAGCCGCCCGTCACAGGCATGGCGCAACAGCTGCCCTGCGTATGCGGTGAGCTTCTGCAAACCTGCCCGCGCTACGGATTCGGCTCGCGCCAGTTGAGTCAGATATTCCTCAACAGCTGAGACGATGCGCCGCTGCTCCTCCAACGGAGGCACTGGGACCTGCCATGCAGCAAGTCTTGCAGCCCCGAGATGGTGGATGCCCACGCCGCGCGAGTGTTTCACGAAGGCTCCACGGATGGCTTCACTGCGCAAGAAATGCAGCAGGTAACCGGGGTCGACGCCATAGCTGCGAACACGGATCAGCGTGTTCTGAAAGCAACAGTCAGCGATCTCATCGTTCCAAATAGCGGGCTTACCGACCTCGGAGGCGCTACCAGACGCCTCGCTCAGTAGGATGTCCCCCTTCTTCAAGCCGTAGACGGCAACTTCATCATCCGTGAAGTTCATCTCCTTCACGTCGTCCAGCTTGAGACCATTCCAGTCCACATTCGCAGCGCGCAGGTACGGGCGCATCTGCGTACCGGAATGGTTCTTGGGCGATCGCTGCCGACCAAGCCGCACCTCGGCGATTTCGTCCAGTCGAACCTGGACCCACCCCTTCGGAAGCTCCGAAGGATTACCGCCCTCGCTCACGCACTCAACTCCCGTCCCAGCTCTTCCAAAATCTCAGCCCCCCGATCGGCCCCGAACTCCCTCAGGAACCCATCCACGCCCCCGCGCTCAACGAAGGCTAAGGGCTGTCCCGTAACTGCTGGTCGCAGGTGAGATGATCATGGTGTGGCTGGTGTGATCACGGCGTCGGAGCCGTCCTGGATAGCCCCGTTCACCGGGCTGAGCCCGCGACAGT
>NZ_MUME01000458.1 GCF_002155915.1 Streptomyces thermovulgaris
CCGGGCCGGGCCCCCGGCGGCGCCGGGGACGGGGAAGGACGGGGGCGGCGGGGCCGTACAGACCCCGGGCGTACCCTGGGGGACACCGAAGAGTCAATCGTTAGGGAGCCGGTCGTGTCCGCAGTCGCACCCGACGGACGCAAGTTGCTGCGCCTGGAGGTCCGCAACAGCCAGACCCCCATCGAGCGCAAGCCCGAGTGGATCAAGACTCGGGCGAAAATGGGCCCCGAGTACAAGAAGATGCAGAACCTCGTCAAGAGCGAGGGCCTGCACACGGTCTGCCAGGAGGCGGGCTGCCCGAACATCTACGAGTGCTGGGAGGACCGCGAGGCGACCTTCCTCATCGGCGGCGACCAGTGCACCCGGCGCTGCGACTTCTGCCAGATCGACACCGGCAAGCCCGCGGCACTGGACCGTGACGAGCCGCGCCGCGTGGGCGAGTCCGTGGTCGCCATGGACCTGAACTACGCCACCGTCACCGGTGTCGCCCGCGACGACCTGGAGGACGGCGGCGCCTGGCTGTACGCCGAGACCGTGCGCCAGATCCACCAGCAGACCGCGAACCGCGAGGGCGGCCGTACGAAGGTCGAGCTGCTGGCCCCCGACTTCAACGCGAACCCGGAGCAGCTGGAGGAGGTCTTCTCCTCCCGCCCGGAGGTCTTCGCCCACAACATCGAGACGGTTCCCAGGATCTTCCGGCGGATCCGCCCCGGCTTCCGCTACGAGCGCTCCCTGAAGGTCCTCACCATGGCCCGCGACCACGGCCTGGTCACCAAGTCCAACCTCATCCTCGGCATGGGCGAGACCCGCGAGGAGATCAGCGAGACGCTCAAGCAGCTGCACGACGCCGGCTGCGAGCTGATCACCATCACCCAGTACCTGCGCCCGTCGGTGCGCCACCACCCCGTGGAGCGGTGGGTCAAGCCGCAGGAGTTCGTCGAGCTGAAGGAGGAGGCCGAGCAGATCGGCTTCTCGGGCGTGATGTCCGGCCCGCTGGTGCGGTCCTCCTACCGCGCCGGGCGCCTGTACCAGATGGCTGTCGAGAAGCGCGGCGCCTATGTCGCCGCCCAGGCGGTCTGACGACGGGTGACGCTCCGTCACCGCCCTGCCCGCCGGGCGGGCGGCCGACGCATGAAATCGGGCACACATCGAGCACACGACGGCACCGGCCGATCCGACGCGGTCCTGACCGTCCTCGCAGGTGGAGGGCGTCGCTCAGGGCCGCGTCCGCCTTCCGGCCCATGGCCGCAAGGCTTCATTCGTGTTTGACCGGTCGGTCACGCCCTGGTAACACCAGTCGGTGACCCTGGACTCACATCACGTACACCGACCGTCGTCACGAGGGGGATCCGATCATGCAGGCCGCGCCCATCCGCGCCACCGCGATTCCGTCCTTCACCGACGTACTGCGCACGGTCGAGTCCCTGCTCCTGAGCGGCGGCCAGCGCACCGCCCGCCGCAACGCCTGGACCTCCGTGATGGAGGACCGCCGCCGCGCCAGGGAGCGTGCCGAGGCCCAGCGCGCCCTCGACCGGTCCGGCCGGCTTCCCGCCGTCCTTCCCTGAGCGGCTCCCCCGCTTCCCGTATCC
>NZ_MUME01000459.1 GCF_002155915.1 Streptomyces thermovulgaris
GACCGGCGAGGCCGGCAGGGGCAGTTGCGAGCGGCGTCCCCGGTTGTCGGCGGGATGGGCCAGAATTGAAGGTTCAGGGCCAGCGCAGAGCCGGAGAGCCGCCGGGCTTCCGGCAGAGGTAATCAAGGGGCACGGATGTCCGGACTGATCGACACCACGGAGATGTACCTCCGCACCATCCTCGAGCTGGAGGAGGAGGGCATCGTCCCCATGCGCGCCCGGATCGCGGAGCGGCTGGACCAGAGCGGACCGACGGTGAGCCAGACGGTGGCCCGCATGGAGCGCGACGGCCTCGTCTCGGTCGCCCCGGACCGCCACCTGGAGCTCACGGAGGAGGGCCGCCGGCTGGCCACGCGGGTGATGCGCAAGCACCGGCTCGCGGAGTGCCTGCTGGTCGACGTGATCGGCCTGGAGTGGGAGCAGGTGCACGCCGAGGCCTGCCGCTGGGAGCACGTGATGAGCGAGGCCGTGGAGCGCCGGGTGCTGGAGCTGCTGCGGCACCCGACCGAGTCGCCGTACGGCAATCCGATCCCGGGCCTGGAGGAGCTGGGCGAGACGGACGGCGCCGACCCGTTCCTCGACGAGAACATGGTGTCGCTGGCCGATCTGAAGCCGGGGAGCGACGGCAAGACGGTGATCGTCCGCCGGATCGGCGAGCCGATCCAGACGGACGCGCAGCTGATGTACACGCTGCGCCGGGCG
>NZ_MUME01000046.1 GCF_002155915.1 Streptomyces thermovulgaris
TCCTGTTCAGCCGGTACCGGCTGAACAGGAAACCGTCCTCCTCCAGCAGGGAGACCAGGGTGAAGCGCCGGGGGACCGCGACGGCGGGACCTCCCGCGATGCGCTGGGCGTCGCCGGCGGCGAGCATCGGGGAGACGGTCAGGCACAGTTCGTCGAGGACGTCGGCCGCCACCATCTGGCCGAGCAGACGGGGGCCGCCCTCGGTGAGCAGACGGGTGTGGCCGAGTTCGGCGAGGGCCCGCACGGCGCGGGCGGGGTCGACGCCCGTGCCGTCGCCGGCGATCACCACCCGTGCGCCCGCCTTCTCCGCCTCCGCGATCCGCTCGGGGGGCGCCGCGGCACCCGTGAGGACCAGTGTGGGCACCAGGGGCGAGGTGAACAGCGGCAGCGAGAAGTCCAGCTCCAGGCTTGTGGTGACCACCGCGATCGCCGGGGCCGGCTCCTGCCCGGCCGCCTTCCGCAGCTCCGCGAACTGCGCCCGCGCCCGCGCCGGGCGGTACCCCTCCCGGCGCACCGTCTCCGCCCCGACCACCACGACGTCGGCCAGGGCCCGCAGCGTGCCGAAGATCCGCATGTCGGCGGCGCAGGAGATGGGCTGCGAACGCCCCTCGTGCTGGGCGGCCCCGTCCAGCGTGGTCACCATGTTGGCGCGCAGCCACGGCTCCCGGCCCGCGCTCCCGCGCTCCGGGTAGGCGTAGAAGGCCGCCAGCTCGGCGAGGGTCCACTCCCGGTCCTCGAGGGCGCCGGGCACGTGCGTACCACCGGCCCCGGAGGTCCGGGCCGCTGTCTCGTCGGTCACAGGGAACAGGCGTCGCATGCCGTGCAGTGTTCCATGCCGCTTACCATGGGGGATCGTGTCCTCCTCCACAGCCCCTTCTGGGCTCAGCTCCCCGGCCGGCACGGCCCCGCTGTCCCTGTGCGCCCGTGAGCCGCACGTCCCCGCCGACCGGCTGGTCGCCGAGATGGTGCCTCCGCCGCGCTTCGACGCGGTGCGCTTCGCGACGTACCTTCCCGACCCGGACCAGCCCAGCCAGGCCGAGGCCGTACGGGTCCTGGAGGACTTCGCCGCCGGTCTCGGCGGCACGTCCCCGGCCGGCTCCGGCAGGCGCGGCTTCTTCGGCTTCGGCAGGAACCGGGGCAACGGCAGGGGGAAGGCCGCGAAGGGCGGGGTCTCCGGTCCCCGCGGCATCTACCTCGACGGCGGCTACGGCGTCGGCAAGACCCATCTGCTGGCCTCCCTGTGGCACGCCACCGACGCCGAGCCCTCCCGCAAGGCGTTCGGCACGTTCGTGGAGCTGACCAACCTCGTCGGCGCCCTCGGCTTCCAGAAGACGGTCGAGACCCTCTCCGGCCACCGGCTGCTGTGCATCGACGAGTTCGAGCTGGACGACCCCGGTGACACCGTGCTGGTCTCCACCCTGCTCGGCCGGCTCGTCGACGAGGGCGTCGCCCTCGCCGCCACCTCCAACACACTGCCGGGCAAGCTCGGCGAGGGCCGGTTCGCCGCCGCGGACTTCCTGCGCGAGATCCAGGGTCTGGCCGCGCACTTCCGCACACTGCGCATCGACGGCGAGGACTACCGCCACCGCGGCCTGCCCCAGGCTCCGGCGCCGTACTCCGACGAGCAGGTGACCGCGGCGGCGCACACCACCGCCGGCGCCTCCCTCGACGACTTCTCCGACCTTCTCGAGCACCTGGCCAAGGTGCACCCCAGCCGCTACGGCGCCCTGACCGAGGGCGTGGCGGCCGTGTGCCTGACCGGGGTGCGGCCGGTGCCCGACCAGTCGACCGCGCTGCGGCTCGTGGTGCTCGCGGACCGGCTCTACGACCGCGAGGTGCCCGTGCTGGCCTCGGGCGTGCCCTTCGACCGGCTGTTCAGCGAGGAGATGCTCAAGGGCGGCTACCGCAAGAAGTACTTCCGCGCGATATCCCGCCTCACCGCCCTCGCCCGGGACGCCAAGGGACTCGTCGAGGCGGAGTGACCCCGAAGCGACCTTGAGGGGCGTGACGGCGTGCCCCCGCACGCTGCCACGCCCCTCGCCTCCTTTTTTCGTGCACCTCCTTTTTCGTGCACCGGTTCTCCTCACCGCACTGCATCCCCCACGAACCGAACATTTTTTCCCTATTGGACTTATCGTGGAGGAAGGCGCACAAGGCGCAGACGACCGTCCGTCCGAGGAGTCGTCATGATGCAGGAACTGGTGACCGCCGCGATCGCCGTGGGCTGTGCGGGGCTCGTGTGTCTCGCCTCGGCGGTGCGGATCGTCAAGCAGTACGAACGTGGAGTGGTGTTCCGGTTCGGACGGCTGCTCGGTGCGCCGCGTCTGCCGGGTCTGACGCTGATCGTCCCGATCGTGGACCGGCTCCACAAGGTCAACATGCAGATCGTCACGCTGCCGGTCCCCTCGCAGGAGGGCATCACCCGGGACAACGTGACCGTGCGCGTGGACGCGGTCGTCTACTTCAAGGTGGTCGACCCGGCGAGCGCGCTCATCCGGGTGGAGGACTACCGGTTCGCGGTCTCGCAGATGGCCCAGACCTCGCTGCGTTCGATCATCGGCAAGAGCGACCTGGACGACCTGCTGTCCAACCGCGAGAAGCTCAACCAGGGGCTGGAGCTGATGATCGACAGTCCGGCCGTCGGGTGGGGCGTGCAGATCGACCGTGTGGAGATCAAGGACGTGTCCCTGCCGGACACGATGAAGCGCTCCATGGCCCGGCAGGCGGAGGCCGACCGGGACCGGCGGGCCCGCATCATCAACGCGGACGCGGAGCTGCAGGCGTCCAAGAAGCTGGCCGAGGCGGCGCAGCAGATGGCCCATACGCCCTCCGCGCTGCAACTGCGGCTGCTGCAGACGATCACGACGGTCGCCGCGGAGAAGAACTCCACGCTCGTCCTGCCCTTCCCCGTGGAGCTCCTCCGCTTCCTGGAAAGGGCTCAGCAGCATCCGAAGTCGCAGTCGCAGGAGTCCTCCGACCAGACGCCGGCCGCCCCGCTCACCCCCCTCCGCACCACCGCCGACGCGGTCACGGCCGCCGCGGCCGTGACCGCGTCGGCG
>NZ_MUME01000460.1 GCF_002155915.1 Streptomyces thermovulgaris
ATGTACACGCTGCGCCGGGCGGGTGTGCAGCCCGGTTCGGTGGTGAGCGTGACGGAGTCGCCCGGCGGGGTGCTGGTGGGCAGCGGGGGCGAGGCCGCCGAGCTGGCGCCGGACGTCGCCTCGCACGTGTTCGTGGCCAAGCGCTGATCCCGCCCGTCCCGGGGCGGATGGCAGCCGTCCGGTTTTCTTCCCCCCTTCGGTGAAGAAGCGTGCCGAAGGGCAGCGTTCGGTCGTTTCCCGTGCAAGGCTGTTGCGAGGGGCATATGACCCGGAGGGGTGGGGAGAATGTGCCGTGTACATGGAGAGGACCCCGGCGCCGTGCGGCGCCGGGGTCTGTCCTCCCCTGTGCCGACCCAGAGCCCCGAGCTCTCAGGGTCGTCCCCCTCGGACCTGTTTTCCCCGAGCGGTCCGCCTCCCGTTGAAGATCTCCCCGCGACGACGACGATCAATCCTCGAGGGGGGTCACTCGAACGAGGGGTGTTCGCGGCGGAGAAGAAATTTTCGAATATCCATTCGATAGCCTGAAGCTCTGTGAGCGACGGGCCCCACAGGGCCCGCGCCGCGGGAACGCGCACGACGGCAGCACGACGGCGTACGAGAAGCGGAACACGGTTCACAGGACCGGCCGGCCCGACCGGAGGCGGGCGGTCCGGGTGGAGCTAGGGGGGTGCCAGACCAGTGGTGCGGCGCATCGACGTGACCGGAGCGGGCGGCGTACGGCTTGCCGCCTGGGAGTTCGGCGAGCCCCCGAAGGCCGGCCCCGACGGGGCCGTGTCCGGACCGGGGGAGGCCCGGGGAGACGCACAGGGGGGAGCGCGGAAGGGCGCACAGGACGAAGCGGAGGCGGCTTCCGGACAACCCCTCGCGACGGCCCGGGCGGAGACGTCCGCGCCGCACGCGCCGTCCGGCACCGGGCCCGAGGGGCGTGCCCGCGGCGTGCTGCTGCTGCACGGGCTCATGGGCCGTGCCTCGCACTGGGCCTCCACCGCCCGCTGGCTCTCCGAGCGGCACCGGGCCGTCGCCCTCGACCAGCGCGGCCACGGCCAGAGCGAGAAACCCCCGCAGGCG
Organism: Streptomyces thermovulgaris; assembly: GCF_002155915.1. Lineage (GTDB taxonomy): Bacteria > Actinomycetota > Actinomycetes > Streptomycetales > Streptomycetaceae > Streptomyces > Streptomyces thermovulgaris. The sequence continues at coordinate 1,069 of NZ_MUME01000460.1, forward strand.
GCCTACACCCGCGAGGCCTATGTGGAGGACGCCGAGGCCGCCCTCGAACAGCTGGGCCTCGCCCCGGCCGTCGTCATAGGACATGCCATGGGCGCGCTGACCGCCTGGCAGCTCGCCGCCCGCCGCCCCGACCTGGTGCGCGGTGTGGCCATCTGCGACATGCGGGCCTCCGCGCTCGGCGCGGCCTCCCAGCGCGAGTGGGAGAACTGGTTCAAGACCTGGCCGGTGCCCTTCGCCACCCTCGCCGACGTACGGAAGTGGTTCGGCGAGGACGACCCGTGGGTGGAGCGTCCGAACCCGGCGCGCGGCGAGTTCTACGCCGAGGTGATGCACGAGGGCCCGGACGGCTGGCGACCGGTCTTCGAGCCGCAGCAGATGCTCGTCTCCCGGGAGACCTGGGCGTACGACGCGCACTGGGAGGAGCTCGCCCAGGTCCCCTGCCCGGCCCTCGTGGTCCGCGGCCTGGACGGCGAGCTGGGCCGGGCCGAGGCCCAGGAGATGGTCCGTGTGCTGCCGCAGGGCCAGTACGCGGAGGTGGCCGACGCCGGCCATCTCGTGCACTACGACCAGCCGGAGGCCTGGCGCGCGGCCATCGAACCGTTTCTCGACACGCTCCTCGCCGGATGACCGCCCCGACGGCCGCCCAGGAGGCGTTTCTGAGGGCCTTCCACGCCGAGCGCCCGGCGGTCACCGCGCACGCGTTCGCCGACGGCCGGGCCCCCGACGGGAGGTCCGGCCACGAGATCCTGCGCGACCGGGTGGCCGGCGCCCGCCGCGTCCTCGACCCCGGCTGCGGCGACGGCGTACTGCTGGACCTGCTCGCCCGCACCGGGGGACGGCGGCCGGCCGGTGTGGACCTCTCTTGTGAGGCGCTGGCCCTGGCCCGCCGCCGCCCGAGGCTGCGGGCGGCGGCACTGGCGGAGGCGAGGGCGCAGCAGCTGCCGTTCGCCGCCGGCACCTTCGACGCCTGTGTCTGCCACATGGCGCTGATGCCGATGGGGGACGTGGACCGGGTCGCGGCGGAGACGGCCCGTGTGCTGTCGCCGGGCGGGGTACTGGCCTGTGCGATCGGTGGCGGCGCGCTCGGCGGGGAGGCGTACGAGCTGTTCGGGCGCCTGCTGCGGACCGCCGTCGAGCGGGCGCCCGCCGAGCAGCGCATCCCGCCGCTCGGGGACCGCAGGACCCGCACACGTGAGGGACTCGCGGAGATCCTGGTGCCGGCCGGTTTCAGTGCCCCGGAGCAGGAGACGGTGCCGATCGATCCGAGCGGCCCGGCGGACCGGGTCCGGGCCGCCCTGTCCGGGATCTACGACACCGGCCCGCTCGCCCCGGACACCGTCCGCCGTCTGCGGGAGACGTTCCTGGCGGAGGCGGCCGGGCCCGCAGGACCGGACGGACGGGTTCCGTGCGGCTTCAGGATCCATGTGGTGACCGCGCGCCCGCGCTGACGCGGGCACCCGCACGCCGGGGTCTCAGCCCTTGCTCACCGCCGTGAGGATCTCCGGCAGCCGGGCCGCCGTGCGCGGTGCCGCCAGGCGCAGGCCGAGCAGGGTGATCCCCGCCCCGTACACGGCACCGAGCGGCAGCAGCAACGGTCCCCAGCTCTCCACGGCGCCGCTGATGTTCGCCCAGACGACCAGGGCGATGAAGGGGGAGCACAGCAGGGCCGCCGCGACCATGCCGCCGAAGATGGAGATCCAGGCGAGGCCGGCCTGACCGGGGGCGACGTTCTTGTGGCCCTCCTGCGGGATGGAGTACGGGAAACGGGCCGACGCCCACGCCCCGGTCGCCAGCATCGCGCCGAGCAGGGCGAAGGACAGGCCCAGCACCTCGGGCAGCCGGTCCCACGCGCCGAGCAGCCCCGTGGTCAGCACCGTGACCGTGCTCGCGTACGGCAGGGTGATCACCAGCAGGGCCAGGGCCCGCGCGCGCAGCTCGGCATAGGCGTCCCGCGGGGAGGAGATCGTCAGCGCGACCATCCAGAACGCCGAGGTGTCCTGCCCGAACTGGTTGTACATCTGGATGCCGAGCATCCCGGCGGCGAAGCAGGCGATGTACGGCGAGCCGGTGCCCTGCAGGGCGTTGAACAGCGGCACGATCAGGCCGATGGCGAGCGAGGTCGCCCAGGCCGCCTTGGTCTTGGGATCGCGCCAGACGTACCGCAGGCTGCGCTCCATGACGGCGCCGGTGCGGCCCTGCGGCAGCAGCCGTGCCAGACCGCCTCCCTCACGGGCCCGCCCCCGCGCGGGAGCGCCGACGGGCTGCAGGGTGGAGGAGTCGGGCGAGGTCATCAGCCGCTCCAGACTGCGTCCCCACACCGTGAGCAGGGCGGCCAGGGCCGCCGCGGTCAGGGCGAGCTGGGCCGCCGCGACGCCGTGGGAGCCCCGGCTCGCCGAGTCCACCGCGCCCACCGCCGAGGCGGGCGGCACCCACCGCAGCACGTCCGCGACCGGGGCGAGCCGGTCCAGGACCGTCGACCCCAGCTGCTGCACACCGAAGTTGACCACCTGCACACCGACCGCGACGAGCAGCCCGCTGAGCACCGCGAGGTCCCGTCCCTTGCGGCTGGTCAGCAGCCGGATGTTGGCGGCGGCCACGGCCCGCGCGAGGGCCACGCACACCAGCAGCGCGAGAACGAGCGCGGGAAGCGCGACGGCGAACGCGACCGCCCCGTGCGCCACCGAGATCACGCAGCCCGCCAGCAGCAGCACCGTGAACAGCGGCCCGATGCCGACCAGGGAGGCCGCCAGCAGCGCGCCGACCAGCGGCCGTGGCCGCAGCGGCAGCATCACCAGGCGGGTCGGGTCGAGGGTCTCGTCGCCGCTGGGGAAGAACAGCGGCATCACGGCCCAGCCCAGCGCCAGCACGGCCGTGCCGATGACGGTCACGGTGGCGGCGTGCGCATGGCCGCGCAGCAGGATCAGCCCCAGCAGCTGCGACACGGCGAACAGCAGCGCGAGGACGGCCGAGGCGACGAACGCGGCACGCCGCCCGCCGGACCGCCTCAGCCCGTTGCGCAGCAGCGACAGCTTCAGGCGGACGACGACGGGGGTGAGCGAGGGGGCTTCGGCGACGGCGCTCATCGGGAGTCGCCTCCCAGCCAGTCCAGACGGGAGCCGGCGTCCCGGTCCCGGGCGCCGACGAGTTCCAGAAAGGCCTGCTGAAGCGTGGGGGCGTCACCGCGCACCTCGGCGAGAGGACCCTGGGCGCGGATCCGGCCGGCCGCCATCACGGCCACCCAGTCGCACAGCGACTCGACCAGCTCCATGACATGGGAGGAGAACACGACGGTGGCGCCGGAGGCGGTGTACCGCTCCAGGACGCCCCGGATGATCTGCGCGGACACCGGGTCGACGCCCTCGAAGGGCTCGTCGAGGAACAGGACCTCCGGGTTGTGCAGCAGCGCGGAGGCGAGCCCGATCTTCTTGCGCATCCCGGTCGAGTAGTCGACGACGAGCTTGTGCTGGGCGCCGGCCAGGTCCAGCACGTCGAGCAGCTGGGTGGCCCGCCGGTCCACCTCGTCCCCGGGCAGACCGCGCAACCGTCCCGAGTACGACAGCAACTCCCGCCCCGACAGCCGCTCGAAGAGCCGCAGTCCCTCGGGCAGCACACCGATCCGCGCCTTCACCGCCACCGGGTCCCGCCACACGTCGTGCCCGGCGACCTCGACGGTGCCCTGGTCGGGGCGCAGCAGCCCGGTCACCATGGAGAGCGTGGTGGTCTTCCCCGCCCCGTTGGGGCCGACCAGCCCGATGAACTTTCCCGCGGGCAGCTCGAGATCGATCCCGGCCACGGCGATCTGCTGTCCGAAGCGCTTCCAGAGCCCCCGTACGCGTACGGCGATCGTCCCCACTGCGACTCTCCCTCCGTCCCTTTGAACCCTACGGGTGGAGCGCTTCCTTCACAGAGCGAGGACAGGGCGGGGAGCCGCGCCGGGGCACGGGTGTGCCGCATGGACGTGACCAGCGGCACACCGCAGAACCCGCGAAAACAAGACAAAAGTCTTGGAAAGGGGAGAGAAAGGAAGGAAAGGCGAAGAAGGCAAAGGAAGGTCAAAAGCGGAAGCGGAACGGGCCGGATGCCGGCCGTCCCGCTGCCTGCCCCTTCGCCGCCCGTCCTTCCGTCACCTGTCCCTCGCGCACGCGTACGCCAGCGGCGAGATCAGCTCCTCCACGTCCGGCAGCCATCGGTTCGCCGGTGTCGGCCGGCGGGCCCACTGCACGGCCCCCCGCGAGCCGTAGCGGGTGGGCGGCGCGGCCACGTACGCCCCCTCGCCCAGGGTGACCAGGTCGAGGGAGGCCGCCGACCAGCCCAGGGTGCGCAGCAGCTCCGGCACCTTCGCGCGCGCCCCCGGCAGCACGAGGAACTGCATCCGCCGCCCGGGGGTGAGGATCACCGGCCCGAGGGTCGACCCCATCCGCTCCATCCGGGCCAGCGCGAGGAACCCGGCGCTCTCCGGGACGGACACCACGTCGAACGTACGGCCCGTGGGCAGCAGGATCGACGCGGTCGGCTGCTGCTGCCACAGCCGGCGGACCGCGGTCGCGCTGCCGGTCGCCCGGCTCTCCCAGTCATCGTGCGCCGGGTGTGCGCCGGGGGCCGTGCACGCGGGATCGCCGCAGGAGCAGCGTTGCACCCCGCCGACCGTCTCCAGCCAGGTGCCGGGGAACACCTCCCAGTGGCGTTCCTCGGCGTAGCGAACGGCTGCCTCCAGCAGGGTTTCCCCGCGCTGCTGGGGAATCCGGCCGGTGGTGTGCACGGCTTGGGCACCCGGGATCGTCTTTTCCACGTTTCACTCAACTCCCTTGTCCATTCTGGAGTTACGGGGCGTGCGTGGGAGGTGCGCGCCGGGGAGGAGCACCGGCCCCCGCCCGGGGCGCATGGATGCATGTGTGGGGGCGCGTGGGAGGAGCGTCGGTGAACCAAGGGTAGTTCGATATGGGGGGGGTGGGATCGCCTTTACCCCGGCAATCCATACATGTCCCGCATTTTCGGTATGCCGACGGGGCATTGATCTTCACGGCCGGGACTCTTCGCCGGGAGGCGGAGCGCTTCCGGCCGCGCAAGACTCGTCGACTCGGTGCATGGGCAGGCACCGCAGCTACAGGGGGTTGTGTCATGGCCGCAAGGCCTCTTGTGGCGCGGCAGCCGAACGAACGGCTGCAGGCGCTCATTCAGGAAGCAGGCTGCTCGAACGCCGGGCTGGCCCGGCGGGTCAACATGTGTGGTGCCGAGCACGGTCTCGACCTGCGGTACGACAAGACGTCCGTGGCGCGCTGGCTGCGAGGACAGCAGCCGCGGGGCCGCGCTCCGGCGATCATCGCCGAGGCGCTGAGCCGCAAGCTGGGCCGCACGGTCACGATCGACGAGATCGGCATGGCCAACGGCAAGCATCTCGCCTCCGGCGTGGGGCTCCAGTTCTCGCCGACGGTGCTGGGGGCCATCGAGCAGGTCTGCGAGCTGTGGCGCAGTGACGTGGGCCGCAGGGACTTCCTGTCCGGCTCCTCCGTCGCCGCCTCCGCGCTGGTGGAGCCGAGCCGCGACTGGCTGATCTCCGCACCGGACGGGCAGGTCGCGCGCACGGTGGGACCGCGGGTGGGCCAGTCCGACGTGGCGGCCGTGCGGGCCATGACGCAGGCGCTGATCGCGCTGGACCACACCTACGGCAGCGGGCATGTGCGGCCGGTGGTCGTGCACTACCTCAACAGCGTCGTCTCCGGGCTGCTCTCGGGGTCGTACCGGGAGGCGGTGGGCCGCGACCTGTTCGGCGCGGTGGCCCGACTCACCGAACTCGCCGGGTACATGGCCGTCGACACCGGTCAACCGGGCCTGGCCCAGCGGTACTACATCCAGGCCCTGCGGCTCGCCCAGGCGGCCGGGGACCGCGGCTACGGCGGCTATGTGCTGGCCGCCTCCATGAGCCATCTCGCCGCGCAGCTCGGAAACCCGAGGGAGATCGCACAACTGGCGCGGGCGGCACAGGAGGGCACGCGCGGGCGTGTGACACCGCGTGTGGAGGCGATGTTCCACGCGGCCGAGGCGCGCGGGCACGCGCTGATGGGCGACGTCCGGGCGACGCAGCTGGCCGCCGGGCGGGCGGTGAGCGCGCTGGAGGCCGCCGAGGCGGGCTCGGGGGACGACCCGGAGTGGATCGCGCACTTCGACGAGGCCTATCTCGCCGACGAACTGGCGCACTGTCACCGCGATCTGGGACAGGGGGAGGCGGCGGCACGGCGGGCGGAGGAGGCGCTGGCCGGGCATCCCGCGTCACGGGTGCGGCGACGGGCCATCGGCTGTCTGCTGCTCGCCACCGCGCAGGTGCAGCAGCGGGAGGTCGAGCAGGCCTGCAGCACCGGCCTGCAGGCGGTGGAGCTGCTGCGGACGCTGCGGTCCGACCGGGGGGCGGAGTACCTGGAGGACTTCCGGCAGCGGCTCGAGCCGTTCCGCGACGAGCCGGTGGTGCGGGAGTTCGAGGCGCAGCTGGAGATGAGGACAGCGGCGTGAGAACGGCCGGGTGAGCCATATACAGCGCTTTGCCGGCAGGTTTTGTTACTGCTGTCACGGGGAGGGCTTTCTCGCCCTGTGCTGCGTGGCACGGGACTCAGGGGACCCGGTAGCGTGAGCCGACGATTCCGAAAGTCCCCCATACGTAGGAGTCCCGGTGACGCAGAGTGGACAGGGCGAGGGGCCCTCGGCGCGGCCCGCGCACGAAGGCATCGTGCTGCCCTCCGACGGAGGTGAGCCCCTGCTGCCGGGCATGACGGGCGGACCGGGCGGCCAGACCCCGGCCGCGGCGTCCGCCGGCG
>NZ_MUME01000461.1 GCF_002155915.1 Streptomyces thermovulgaris
GGTCAGGCCGAGGTGCTCGGTGACGGCGGCGAGCGCGGCGAGGACGGTGAAGGTGTCGGGGCGGCCGACGACGTCCAGGTCGTAGATCTTTCCGCCCTGTTCGCGCAGCCGCAGGCCCTCGGCGAGGAACAGGAAGTCGAACTTGGCGCGTTCGGCGGTCCGTGCGAAGTGCACGAAGGAGCTGAACTCGATGTGGCTGCCGGACCTCGGGTCGCTCCACACGGTGGTGTTGTTGACGCCGGGGAAGTGGGCGGCCAGGTGGATCTGCTTCAGCGGCTTGCTCATGGTCGTGGACGTCCCTCCGGCTCAGGCGGTGGCTGTGGCGGTGGCTGCGTAGCGGTTGGCCGGCCNNCGCGGCGCTGGAGTTCGGGGACCAGGCCCCGGGTGATCGCCGGGAGGTCGTGGCCGAGGACGGCGGGGCGCAGCCGGAAGCCGGTCAGTCCGGCGGACTGGAACTCCTGCAACAGATCGGCGAGTTGGGCGGGTGTGCCGGTGAAGACACGGGCGTCGCCGGTGTACGGCTCTCCCGCGAGGGCGTCCAGTCGCTCCCGGCGGGCGGTGGCCTCGGCCGGGTCGTCGTCCAGGAAGACCACCAGGTCCGCGAAGATGTGCAGCGGCTCGCCGGCACGGCCGGCCGTCCTCTGCTCGGCGCGGATCTCGGCGACGATCGCGCGGGCCTCGTCGGTGTCGTGCGGGGTGGTGTAGCCGATGTCCGCCTGCCGGGCCACGAAGCGGTACGGGACGGTGTGGTGGGCGAGGGCGCTGACGAGCGGCTGGCCCTGGGGCGGGCGGGGGGTGATGGAGGGGCCCTTGACGCTGAAGAACCTGCCCCGGAAGTCGATGTAGTGCAGCTTGTCGCGGTCGATGAAGCGGCCGGTGGCCACGTCCCGGATCTCCGCGTCGTCCTCCCAGCTGTCCCACAGGCGGCGCACCACCTCGACGTAGTCGGCGGCCTCGTCGAAGAGGTCGGTCAGCACCTGGT
>NZ_MUME01000462.1 GCF_002155915.1 Streptomyces thermovulgaris
GCAGCCGGCGCCGGGGCGCGGCCCGGGCCCGGTCCGCGCCCCGGCGCCGGCTGCACACCTCCGGCGGACCGGCGCGTCCCGCACCCCCGGCCTCGTCCGGCCACGGCCCTGTGGCCATGGTCATAGACTGGTGCGCCGGTCGTCGTCCGTTCCGCCTGAGAGGGCCAAGCCGTTCCATGAAGCTCGTCTTCGCCGGTACCCCAGAGGTCGCCATTCCCGCCCTGGACGCTCTGCTCGCCTCCGGGCGGCACGAGGTGGCCGCCGTGGTCACCCGGCCCGACGCACCGGCCGGACGGGGGCGCCGGATGGTCGCCAGCCCGGTCGCCGAGCGGGCGGAGGAGGCCGGCATCGAGGTGCTCAAGCCGCTCAAGCCGGGGGAGCCGGAGTTCCTGGAGCGGCTCAGGGAGATCGGCCCGGACTGCTGTCCCGTCGTCGCCTACGGCGCCCTGCTGCCCAGGGCCGCCCTGGACATCCCCGCCCACGGCTGGGTCAACCTGCACTTCTCCCTGCTGCCCGCCTGGCGCGGCGCCGCCCCCGTGCAGCACGCCCTGATGGCGGGGGACGACATCACCGGCGCGTCCACCTTCCTCATCGAGGAGGGGCTGGACTCCGGCCCGGTCTACGGCACCGTCACCGAGGAGATCCGGCCCACCGACACCAGCGGCGACCTGCTCACCCGGCTCG
>NZ_MUME01000463.1 GCF_002155915.1 Streptomyces thermovulgaris
CCCTTGCGGGCAGCTCCCCCGCCACCTCCCGTGCACCCGTCGTACGCCCCAGGTCGTAGTGCCGCCCTGCACCTTCGCCGACAAAGGCGGGGCCGCAGCCCTTGCCACTGTCGCGGCTTCCCCGCCCGTCCCTACGGTGCACACGGAACGAGACCCCCCTCACCCGTCCGCATCGCCTCATTCGCCGAAACGGACAGCACATGATCACGGATCGACCGACAGTGTCGGTGATTGTCCCCAACTACAACTACGAGAAGACCCTCGCCGCCTGCCTGGACGGGATATTCGCGCAGACCCACCGGCCGCTCGAAGTGATCGTGGTGGACGACGCGTCCACCGACCGCTCCCGGGAGATCGCCGCCTCCTACCCCTGCCGGCTCATCGAGAGCGAGGGCAACCAGGGCGTCTCCGCGGTCCGCAACCGGGGCGCGCGCGAGGCGCGGGGCGACATCCTCTTCTTCGTCGACTCCGACGTGGCCCTGCGCCCCGACGCCGTCGAGAACGCCCTGCGCATCCTGCGCGAGGACCCCGACTGCGGTCTGGTGCACGGCACCTACGACACCCGCCCGCTGTTCGACGACGGCCCCGTCGAGCACTACCGCGTGCTGCACGCGCACTGGTGGCGCAGGCGCAGCGTGGGCCGGGTCGGCACGGCCGTCTTCGCGCTGGCGGCGATGCGCCGCGAGGTCTTCGCCGCCGCCGGCCCGTTCCACGAGGGCCTGCGCGACGCGGAGGACGTCGAGTACAGCGACCGGCTGGCACGGGTGGCGGGCATCCGGCTCACCGACACCGTCGTCGGGAGGCACGACGACTGCGCGGGGCTCGCGGACATGCTGCGGGAGCAGTTCCGGCGTTCCCTTCCGCTGGCCGGCTTCGCCGGCGCCCACCGCATGCGCTCCGGCGCGGTGGTGGTCAATCCCCTGCTCGGGGTGGTCGGTGCCGCGCTGTTCGCCGTCTCGCTGCCCCTGCTGTTCGCGGCGTTCGCCGTGCCGCTGCTCGCCGTCGTGCCGCTGCTGTTCCTCGCCCTGTTCCTGGTGTCCGACCCGGGGCTCCCCGGATTCGTCCGCCGGGAGCGCGGGAGGCGGTTCCTGCTGTACTTCCTGGCCGTGCACCTGCTCGCCCAGTGGGCCATCGTCGCCGGGCTCGTCGTCGGCGCCGTGCGCCGGCTGGGCGGGCGCACGGCGCTTCCCGCCACGCTGCCGTCGAGGACGGGCTCCTGATGAACGCCGCCTGGCGCCGTGCGCTGACCGTGCTGTTCACCGTGGCGGTGGCGGCCGGGATCGGGCTCGCCCTGCGCGGGCAGGACTGGTCCGTGCTCGCGCAGCTGCTGCACCCCGGCTCGGTGCCGGCTCTGCTGGGTGCCGTCCTGGTCACGGCGGCCGGCCTGCTGTGCGGCACCCGGGCCTGGATGCTGACCCTGTCCGCGGTCGCGGTGCCGGTGCCCGCCCCCACCGGGGTACGGATGTTCTTCGTCGGCTTCCTCGGCAAGTTCGTGCCGGGCCGGGTGTGGGGCCTGATCGCGCAGATGCGCATGGGCGAGCAGGCCGGTGCCAGCAAGGCCCAGATGGCCGGGACCTATGTGGTCAACCTGGTGGTCGTGCTGCTCACGGGCGGTGCGGTCGGCATGCTGGTCGCACCGGCCCTGTTCGACCACGGCCTGTGGTGGACGCCGCTTCCCCTGGTCCCGCTGGCGGTTCTGCTGGCCCGGCCGGATCTGGTCCACCGGTGTGCGGCCCTGGCCGCCCGAGTCGCCCGGCGGCGTCCGCCCCCGTCCCCGGGACGGCCCCGGGACCTGCGCCGCTCCCTCCTCTACCAGACCGCCTCCTGGGTGCTGTCGGGGCTGCATGTGTGGGTGACGGCGCTGCTGCTGGGCGCCGATCCGCTGCCCGCGCTGCCGGCGGCGGTCGGCGGGTTCGCCCTCGCCACCGTGGGCGGAACCCTCGCGGTGTTCGCACCCGACGGCGCCGGCGTCCGCGAGCTGATGCTCGTCCCCGCCCTCGCCACGGTCCTGCCCCTGCCCGCCGCCCTCACCAC
>NZ_MUME01000464.1 GCF_002155915.1 Streptomyces thermovulgaris
GGGCCACTGCTGCGGCCCGGGGTGGGGGGACGGCTGCCGCGGGGCGGACGCCTGCGGATACGGCTGCGGGTACGGGCCGTACCCGGGGTGGGAGTCGTGGTGGGGGTTCTCGTTCCAGGGCCCCTCGTACGACCGGTCGGTCATCGCTCACCCTCCTGCGAACGGCGGGAGCACCTCGACCGTGCCGCCCTCGGTCAGCCGTACCGTCTCGTGTCCGCGTGTTCCCACGGGGTCACCGTCGATCAGGAACGAGCAGCGTTCCAGGACGCGGACGAGTTCACCGGGGTGCCGCTCACGCACCGCGGCGAGCGCCTGGGCGAGCGTCTCCGCCTCGTACGGCTCCTCGGCGACCCCGGCCGCGGCCTTCGCCGCCGCCCAGTAGCGCACCGTGACCTTTGCCATCCCGTTCCTCAAGTCGCTCGGCAATGAACAGGGCCAGGCTAGCCCGCCCGTGCGAGGGCCCAGCGCGCGATGCGGTGCAGAAGGGCGTCGGAGGCGGCGTTCTCGGCGTGGCCCATGCCGCGCTCCACCCACAGTTCCCCGTGGTCACCGGCGGCCGCGGCCAGCATCCGGGGGTGGTCGAGGGGGAAGTAGCCGTCCTGGTCGCCGTGCACGATCAGCAGGGGGGTGGGCGCGATGAGGGGGACCGCCTCCACCGGGGAGAGCGGGACCGGGTCCCAGTGGCGGTGGTGGATGCGGGTGCGCAGCCCGTAGCGGCTCAGCAGACGGCCCTCGGGGCGGGTGACCAGCCAGTGCAGCCGGCGCATGGGGGCCGTGCCCCGGTAGTACCAGCGTGCGGGCGCGCTGACCGAGACCACGGCGTCCGTGCGGGACCCGGTCCGTGCCCCGGCTCGTGCCGCGTCCGCCGGGCCGCCGCCGTGCAGGGCCGCGTGCCGCAGCACCACCGAGCCGCCCATGGAGAAGCCGACGGTCACCACGCGCGCGTGCCCGAGGCCCCGCGCCCACGCGACCGCCGCCGCCAGGTCCAGCACCTCGCGGTCGCCGACGGTGGAGCGTCCGCCGGAGGCGCCGTGACCGCGGAAGGAGAAGGTCACGACGGCGCCGTGCCGTGCCAGGACCCGCGCCACCCGGCGCACGTGCGGTCGCTCCAGCGCACCGGTGAACCCGTGTGCGACCACGAACACCAGGTCGTCCGACCCCTCGTGCGCGCCCCCGGGTGCGCCCTCGTGCGCCGCCGTTCTGCGCTCGTACGCCGCGTCGAGCCTCACCCCGTCCGCCGTGCGCAGAAACGTCCTGACGCGTGCCGCCGGCGTCGCCCGGACCCCCGCGGCGTCCGTCGAACGCACCACATGGCCTGTCGACCCCGTGCCCATGTCGGTTATTCTGCTTCGAAAGAGGACTCGGGCAGTGAAGCCCCCGAGTCCTTTTGTGGTTTTTGTGCTGTCGAGAGCGTTGTATACGACGCGGGCAACCGCGGGTGTACGGGCCGTCGATCGCGCAGTGGCTCTCCGGAGCCGCAGCGGGTCCCAGGGGCGCGGGATTCGCACACCGACGAAGCAGTGCCGCACGACTCCTCCGCCACCGAGGCGTGGGAGGTACCCATCACCGGGACCCGAGGAGGAACCAGACGCATGGACGAGCGAACCGCGCACGAACGCCCGCCGGTCCGGGCGGGGGCACTGTCCCCGGCCGGCCTCCTGCCGGGCCCTCTGCCCGATCCTCGGCTCGCCTCTCCACCCGCCCCCCTGC
>NZ_MUME01000465.1 GCF_002155915.1 Streptomyces thermovulgaris
TGGTCACGCGCGGGGGGCGTGCATATATGCCGCCACGCCCCCCGCGCGTGACCAGCGGGGCGAAGGAGCGTTGGTCAAGAAAGAGTTGACCCCTCGGGCCGTCCGCACGGCCCGGTTCCTTTCAACGCCGGTTCGAGAGGCTTGTTCATGGCCGACCACGCAACTCACGACGCCCAGGCCCGGGCCAGTCTGCACCTGCTGGTGCGGGACATCGAGCGGGTCCGCCGGCAGGTGGACGCACTGCGCACGCTCACCGCCCAGCTGGGCAACGTCTACCGTCCGCGCCGCTCCGGCCCCTCCACGGGCTTCGTCGTCTACGGACGCGCCCCCGCCCCGACGGTCCGTCTCGCGCAGGAGCTGCGGGACAGCGTCGAGAGCCTGGTCACGGCCGCCGTGGACTTCGACCGTTCGCTGGGCTTCTCGTGGGACGCCGTGGGTTCCGCCCTCGGTGTCACCAAGCAGGCCGTCCACCGCCGTTACGGCGCCCGCCGCGCCGCCGCGCAGGCAGCCGCCGAGGCCGAGCGCGCCTCCGAGCCCTCGGGCACCCGCACGGTCAACGTCGGCACCGGCATCCCCGCGGCCCGTTCCATGCCGGCCCAGTCCGCCGCCGGCAGCCCCGCCCTTCGCGACGAGGTCCGCCCCACGGTCTTCCCGGCCCCTCGCAACGGCTGACCCCATCGTCCTCCCCGGGCGGGCTCACGGCACGGCCGGGCCCCGGCGGGCCGTCATGGCGCGGCCGGGGCCCGGCGGGCGTCCGTCAGCCGATGTCCGGCGGGTCGATGCGCACCCGGACCGTCTCCCCGCTTCCCCTGGCCATCCGGGCCGCCTGAGCGGACTTCAGGGCGGCGGCGAGGGCGGCTCCGCGGCCGGGCGGGACACGGACCAGGGCACGAACCCACTGCTCCCCCGGCGGGGGCGCGCCCGGGCGCCGCGGGCGGCCGGGAGGCGTGACCGGGAGCGGGACGGGACCCAGCACCTCGGCCTCCTGCGGAAGGTCGACGGTGGGGAGGAAGCCGGTCACCGCCTCCTCAGGGCCGGACACGGCCGCCATGCGGGACACCGGCGGGAAGCCCAGCTCCGCGCGTTCGGCCAGCTCCCGCAGCGCATGGCCGACGGGATCCCACCGCACCAGGGCCTGCACCGGCCGCAGGGCCGGCTCGGCGACGACGACCACGGTGCCTCCCGCCTCCTGCGGCCGCACCAGCGCGGCGGCCGCGATCCAGCGCCGCAGCGCGTCCTCGCCCGCCCGCAGATCGGGCCGCGCGAGCATGGCCCAGCCGTCCAGCAGCAGCGCGGCCGCGTACCCGCCTTCGGCGACCGGCTCGGCGCCCGGGGTGCTCACCACGAGCGCGGGGGTGCCGGGCACCGTGTCCAGCACGTGCTCGCGCCCCGAGGTCCGCACCGGCACGGCGGGGAAGGCCCGCCCCAGCTCCTCGGCGGTCCGCCGGGCCCCGACGACCTGGGCGCGCAGCCGAGAGGCGCCGCACTCCGGGCAGTGCCAGGCGGTCTCCTCGCGCCCGCACCATCCGCACCGCAGCGCCCCGTCGTCCTGCGCCTGCAGAGGCCCGGCGCAGGGCCGGCACCGCGCGGGCGTCCGGCACCGTGTGCAGGCCAGCCGCGGCACATAGCCCCGGCGGGGCACCTGCACCAGGACGGGCCCGTGCCGCAGCCCCTCCCTGGCCGTCTGCCAGGCGAGCGAGGGCAGCCGGGCGGCCCGGGCGGCCTCGTCGTGCGCGAGTTCGCCGTCGCTCACGGTGCGCACGAGCGGAGCCGCCCCGCGCACCCGCTGCCGCGTTGCGACCAGCGGCCGGGCCCAGCCGCTCTCGACGAGCTGGGCCGCCTCCACCGTGCAGCTCCAGCTGCCCAGCAGAAAGGCGCACTTGTCCTGCACGGCGCGCAGCAGCAGCACCTCGCGGGCGTGCGGCTGCGGTGCGTGCGGCTCGCTGTGGCTGTCGTCCCCGTCGTCCCAGAGCGCCACCAGCCCGAGGTTGTGCACCGGTGCGAACATGGCCGCCCGTGTCCCCACCACGGCCCGCACGGACCCCCTGCGCACCGCGAGCCACTGCCGGTACCGCTTCTCGGGGCCCGCGTCGGCGGTGAGCAGCACATGCCGTCCCTCGCCCAGGAGGGCGGTCAGCGCACAGTCCACCCGGGCGGCGGTCCTTCCGTCGGGCACGACGACGAGCGCGCCCCGTCCCGAGGCGAGCGTGGCGGCGACCGCGCGGGCCAGTTCCCCGCTCCATCCGGGTCCGGGGAGCGCGTTCCACACGGCACGCGGCGAGCCGCCCCCGGCCAGCGCCGCCAGAAAGGCCGGTCCCCGCTCGTACCGGCTCCAGGAGCCGGTACGAGCGGGGAC
>NZ_MUME01000466.1 GCF_002155915.1 Streptomyces thermovulgaris
GACCCTACGGAGCGCCGGCTCAGGGCGCCCCGTAGGGTCCGTGCGCGGCGGTGCCGTCCGGGAACCGAGGGACACCCCGGGCGGGAGTCCCGTCCCCGAAGTGCGGCGCTCCCCGGTAAGCCCCGTGCACCGGGCCCGGCTCCGGCCGGCCGCCGGGGCCGGACCAGGGATCCGGACGGTCCCACGCCTCCCCGGAGCCGCCCCCGGGCTCGCGTCCCTGCCGCAGCTCGCGGCCGTCCCCTGCTGCGGTCGTGTCCGCGGTGCTGCCCCGAGGAGCGGGCCCGCGGCGGCTGTGGCGTCCCACCTGGTCCCTCAACCCCCCGTGGTCGCGTCGGACGTCCTGTCGGCGGCCTGTCCGGCCGCGTTCGCGCGTCTCATCGCTCTGCCCTCCAACTCGCCTGTGTCCGACAGCAGTTCACGGAATGCGGTGGCCACCGTATCCGGGTACTCCATCATGGCCACGTGCCCGGCGTCCGGGAGGGCGAGCAGACGGGAGTCGCGGAAGGCCCGGGCCGCGCGCTGGGCCATGCGGAAGCCGACGAGCTGGTCGCGGCCGCCGTAGATCAGGAGGGTGGGCGCGAGGACCCGCTCGGCCTGGCGCCACAGCCCGTGCTGGCCGCCCAGCGTGTACGCGTTCACGATGCCGCGCGCGGAACGCGCCATCGCGTCCCAGAAGTACGGCAGCTGCAGCCGCCGCTCCATCTCCCGTACCGCATTGCGGAACCCCTCCGGCGTCACCCGTCTCGGATCGCCGTAGCACAGGGCCATGACCCCGCGGACCCGCTGCTCCGCCGTCCACTCCCGGGTGAGCCTGGTGAACAGGGAGGCCATGCCCGGCACCGCGAGCAGTGCGGTCGGCACGGCGCTGCGCTGCACCCGGATCTCGGGCAGCGCGGGCGAGACAAGAGTGAGCGTACGCACGAGGTCGGGGCGCAGGGCCGCGACCCGCGTGGAGATGGCACCGCCCAGCGAGTTGCCGAACAGATGGACGGGCCCGCGGCCGGAGGCGTCGAGAAAGCGGATCACCGCGCGCGCGTGCCCGGTGACCGAGTAGTCGCCGTCGTCCGGCGGCGGGGACTCCCCGAAGCCCGGCAGGTCGAGCGCCTCGCCGTCGACGACGTCGTCGAGCAGC
>NZ_MUME01000467.1 GCF_002155915.1 Streptomyces thermovulgaris
CGGGGGCAGCAGCGTCTTCGGCAGCGGCGGTTCCGGCGGTTCCGGCGGCGGCAGCGTCTTCGGCAACGGCGGCCACGGCGGTTCCGGTGGCGGCAGTGTCTTCGGCAACGGGGGCAACGGCGGCTTCGGAGGAAGCACCGTCTTCGGCAATGGCGGCCACGGCGGTTCCGGTGGCGGCAGTGTCTTCGGCAACGGCGGCCATGGCGGCTTCGGAGGCAACACCGTCTTCGGCGACGGAGGCAACGGCGGTGCCGGGGGCTTCAGCGTCTTCGGCAACGGCGGCCACGGCGGAGTCGGCGGCTTCAGCGTCTTCTGATCACCACGGGGCACCACGGCCCCGTCCCGACGAGGTGGAGGTCTCGGAGGGCCTCCACCCCACCCCGCCGATCACCACGATCGGCCCCGGCCGGCCGGGCGCGGAGCCCGAGACCTCCTGCCTTTGAACGACACCCTGTCCTGGAAACGGAGAATCCTCATGTTCAAAAACCCTCAGCGGCGTTCCCTCATCCTGGGGACGGCCTCCCTGGTCATCGCCATCGGCACCGTGTACGCCGCCGACGCGGCACGAGGTGCTCCGGCGGACACCCACCGCTCCGCCCATGGCAGCCCTTCTTCCCACCACCCCTCGGACTGCGGCAAGGGCGGCAGGGGCGGGGAAGGCGGAAAGGGCGGCAGGCCCGGTCGGCCGGGCGAGCCCGGCAAGCCCGGCTGTCTCCGGTTCGGCGACCCGCTGCCGGACAAGCCGAAGGGAGCCGAGCTCCAGGGGGCGGACAGGATACGGGTTGTGATGTCCGTGATGTCCGGACACACGACGCGTGCCGAGGCCGCCAAGAAGTACGAGGTCCCGGAGGGCGAGATCGACACCTGGAAGCGGCAGTTCCTCAACGGCGACTGGTTCGCGCTGTTCGGAGGGAACAAGGGACAGAACGGAAAGGGCGACTTCCCCTTCTGTTCATGACGCACGACACGTACGACCTGTTCACGACGGTACGGCCGCGGGCAAGGAGCGAGGAATCGAGGGCCGGGCCCGGTGGGCGGGCCGGAGGAGGGGGACTGCCGGCCGTGAAAGCTGGTGATCATGTGGTGGTCGTTCGGCCGCCTGGGCGACAGGGCTCAGGCGGCCGATTGCCGTGTCGATGCGTGCGCACGGCACGGCCCCGTCTCGCCGTCACCACGGCGGGCCCTCGGCGGGTCCCTTTCCGGCGGGCTCTCCCCCCTCGCGACTGCCGCCCCCGGCACCGCCGCACGGAGCGGCCGCGCGGGACGCATCCGCGGGCCGCGACCGTCTGATCTGGGCGACTTGCTGCTCTTTGAGCGATGTGAAATACCTGAAGAGGGTTTTTCCAACGCTCACCGGGGACCCCTACCGGGCCTCCTCTCCTGGAAGAGGGAGCGCCATGACGGGAGCGTACGAGGCCGCCGGGCGCGTGGTCGCCGGGCGTTACCGGCTCCTGCGTCGGCTCGGCACTGGTGGCATGGGGCGGGTGTGGCTGGCTCATGACCAGGAGCTGGCGTGCGAGGTCGCGCTCAAGGAGATCGTCCTGTCGCCGGACATCCCGGAGAGCGAGGTGAGCGCCCGGATCGCGAGGGCCCGCGGCGAAGCGCAGCACGCCGCCCGGCTGCGCAACCACCCCCATGTCGTCACCGTGTACGACATCGTGGAGTCCGGCGGTCTGCCGTGGATCGTCATGGAGTTCGTCCCCGGCGCCACGGACCTGGAGGCAGTGGTGCGCGATCAGGGGCCGCTGCCGCTCGCCGACGTCGCCCGGATCGGGCTGGCGATCCTGGACGCCCTGATGGAGGGTCACCGGCTCGGTGTCCTGCACCGGGACGTCAAACCGGCCAACGTCCTGCTGACCGGTCCCGGCCCGCACGCCTCCCGCACCACGGAGGACGGCCGGGTGCTGCTGACCGACTATGGCATCGCACTGGAGCCGAGCTCCGGCGCGCCGCGGCTGACCGCACCCGCGGAGATCATCGGGACCGTGCGCTTCATGGCCCCGGAGCGGCTCCACGGCGGGACACCCACCCCGGCCTCCGACCTGTTCTCGCTCGGCGGCACCCTGTACTTCGCGCTCGAGGGCACCGGCCCCTTCGACCGCGACTCCGACTGCGCCCTGCTGAGCGCCCTGCTGTCCGAGCCTCCCACCCCGCCGCGCCGGACGGCGGAGGCGGCCCCGCTCCTCCTCGGGCTGCTGGCCAAGGACCCCGAGCAGCGGATGGACGGCGACGAGGCCGCCCGGCAGCTCACCGCCCTCGCCGTCCGGCCCGGCCCGGCCTCCGCGCAGCCCGTGACCCTCCCCACGGTCGTGCCGTCGGCCGGGCCGAGGGAGCCGGTCGGCCCGGTGCCGCCGCGCTCCGCCGAGCCGGCCCCGCAGACCGAGCTTCTGCCACCGGTGGAGTTCCGGCTGCCGGCCGAGTTCCAGCCGGCGGCCGAACCGGAGGAACCGGTCGGCCCGCCCCCGGAGCCGCCGCACCGGGAGCAGCGGGAGGAGAAGCCCCGGCCGCACCCCCGCCCGCCGCGGTCCGGACACCGGCGGGCCGGGCTCATCGCGGGGGCGGTGGCGCTGGTCGCAGGGGGTGCGGGCGTCTATCTGGCGCTGCCCGACCCTCCCGCACCGGCCTCCGTGTCCTCGATCCGGGTCGGCGGCCACCCGGAGGGGGTGGCGGTGTCCCCGGACGGGCGCCGGGCCTATGTGACCAACGAGCGCTCGAGTTCGGTGTCGGTGATCGACACGGCGACGAACAAGGTGGACCGCACCATCCCCGTCGGCAGCTTCCCGAAAGGGGTGGAAGTGTCCCCGGACGGGCACCGGGCGTACGTGGCCAATCTGGGTTCCGGTTCGGTGTCGGTGATCGACACCGCGGCGAACAAGGTGGACAGCACGATCCCCGTCGGCCGTCAGCCGGACGGGGTGGCGGTGTCCCCGGGGGACGGGAGCCGGGTCTACGTGACCAACGGACGGTCGGATTCGGTGTCGGTGATCGACACGGCGACGAACAAGGTGGACCGCACCATCCCCGTCGGCTCCAGTCCGGCCGGGGTGGCGATGTCCCCGGACGGGCGCCGGGCGTATGTGGCCAATCTGGGTTCCGGTTCGGTGTCGGTGGTCGACACGACGACCGGCAAGGTGGGCCGCACCATCCCCGTCGGCCGCTCCCCGCAGGCGGTGGACGTGTCTCCGGACGGGCGCCGGGTCTATGTGACCAGTCTGGGTTCGGGTGCGGTGTCGGTGGTCGACACGACGACCGGCAAGGTGGACGACACCGTTCCCGTCGGTTCCGGCCCGCAGGGGGTGGCGGTGTCCCCGGACAACGGCCGCTGGGCCTATGTGACCGGCTTCAGCTCGGGTGCGGTGTCGGTGATCGACACGGCGACGAACGAGGTGGGCCGCACCATTTCCGTCGGCTCCGGCCCGGCCGGGGTGGCGATGTCCCCGGACGGGCGCCGGGTCTATGTGGCGGACTTCAGCTCGGGGTCGGTGTCGGTGATCACCGTTTAGAGGGCGCCGGCCGAAGGGCGCCGGAGGACGCCGAGGGACGTCGGAGAGCGCCGAGGAATGCCGAAGGGCGCCGCAGGGTGCCGAAGGGCGCCGGGGCGCTGCCGGGTGTTCAGGGTCAGGGCGTTGTCAGGGCAAGGGCGCTCCGGGCCGGTCCGCCGACGCGGGCGGGGGCCGGTGTGCGGCGGCGCAGAAGTGCGCCGGACCTCGTGGAGGTGCGAGACCGTTGCTCGGCGACAGCACCAGGTCCGGCGGAAATGCGAGGTCGGTGGCGGGCGTCTCGCCTCAAGGCGGGGTGCAGCCCGGCGGCGTCCAGGTGCGCATGCCGCTGTCGTCGTACTGGTACCCCGTGCAGGAGTCGCGTGGTGCCATGCTCGGTGATTCCGCCATGGCCGTCGTTGCCCGGGGCGCCGCCTCGGCGCTCGCCACCCCCACCGTTCCGGCGAGCAGCGCGGCGGCGCAGAACCCGCCGGCGAGGTGCCGGATGCCCTTCCAGGTGCGTGCCGTCATGATGATCTTCTCCTTCGGGGACGGGCTGGTTCACTCACCAGCGTGAGATTTTGGCCAAGAGGTGTCAAAAGCGGCCAACAGGGCTTTTCTTGGGGTTTCCTCCCTTCTCCTGCGGTGCCCTCCCAGGGCCGCAAGGAGCCGTGCGGCCGGCGGGAGGGGCGTGTGTCCGGCGAGGGGCGGGGGCCCGTCGTGGCCCGGGGCCGTTCGGGAGCCGGACCGCCGAACGGCCCGGACCGGGCGGTGCGGACCGAGAAGCGGGCCGAAGGACGCGGACCGAACGGACCGAGCGGTGCGCGTCGAGCGGCCGGCGGCCGGGGGTCGCCGTCACAGCCCGAGGGTGATGGCCAGGCGCATGAGCTCTGCCGAGCTGCTGATGCCCGACTTGGCCCGGATGCGGCGCAGATAGGCGTCGACCGTGTGCGGGGAGAGCCCCATGCGGCGGGCCGTCTGGGCATAGGTGCGCCCGGCTGCGATGTGCTGCAGAACCTCGTGCTCGCGCGGGGCCAGCAGGACCCGGGCGGGAGCGGGGGCTTCGGTGTACGGCGTGGATGTCAGGCTCATGGGGGTGATGGGGGCTTCTCTGCGGCGGATCGGGTCGGACATCGCCGCACGCACAACCGGAAGAGGTGGATTTGTGCAGAAATGTCTTGGTTGATGGAGACCACGCGAGGAGCCCGGGGTGCGGTTCCCCGCCCTGTGCGCTTTTTTGAAGATTTTTTCGAAGATTTTTTCCGGGCTGCCGTCCGGGAGCCGCTCGGCCGGGCACCCGGGGGGAGCAGGGCACCGACAGGACGCCTGCCACCCGGCCCGTTTGCAGCAGGTTCGGTCCCGTACAGCACTGCGTTGGTGCTGCGTGCCGCGCAGGAACATGCTTGTCAGTGGAGCCCTGGCGTGCGGATCCCCCGGGAACCGCGGGAAAAGGAACGAGCGAGGGCGAGATGAGCGGCGATGGAGCGACCTCCCACACCTCCTGGTGAGCGGCCCGCCAGGACGGACGACTTCGGTGAGACGGCGTACACGGCCGCGGCCACCGTCGACGCGTACGGCGTCGTGACGGGGTGGAGCGAGGGGGCGCGGCGGCTGCTCGGCTACGAGCCCTCGCAGGTCGTGGGGTGTTCCGCCGCCCGCCTGCTCGCCGACGCCCCCGGCGGGGACGTACGACGGGACGCGTCGGGGCGCGACAGGTGGAGCGGCAGCGTGGCGGTACGGCACCGGGACGGCGGCCGGCTTCGGCTGCGTCTGCTCGCCCATCGGCGCGCGCACGGCGGGCGGGCCGACGAATGGCTCGTGGTGTCCGCCGTGGCGGGCCGGCCCGGCGGGCTCTCCGGCGGACCCGGGTCCAGGGCGCCGGGGGAGCGGCTGGAGGAATGGGCGTTCACCCAGTCCCCCTGCGGCATGGCGGTCTTCGGCACGGATCTGCGGCTGGTGCGGGCGAACGCCGCCATGGAGCGCGTCCTCGGCTTCACGGAGTCCGAGATGCGCGGGCTGCGTCTGCCGGACATCGCGCCGCAGCCCGTGAGCGAGGAGGCCGACAGGGGGATGCGCCTGGCCGTCGAGACCGGCGAGCCGCAGCATCTGCAGGCCGGCCCCTGCCCCGTGACGGCGCCGGGCCCGCAGCACGGCCCGCCGACCTCGCTGACCCCGTTGAAGGACGCGGACGGCCGGGTGCGTGCCGTGTGCCTGGCGGCGCACCACAGGGCGCAGGAGCCGCCCGCCCGGCAGCACACGCGCCTGCTGAAGGACGTCGGCGCCCGGATCGGCACCACCCCGGACGTCGCGCGCACCGCGCAGGAGCTGGCCGACGCCGCGGTCCCCCGTCTCGCCGACTTCGCCGTCGTCGACCTGCTCGACGTCCCCGGGAGCGACGACGAGGTGCCCTCCGCCCTGTCGGCCGGGGGCGTCACCCTGCGCCGCACCGCGGTGCAGTCGGTCCTCGGCGAACGCCCCGAGTCCCTGGCCGCGACGGGCGGGACGACCGTCTACCCGGCACGGTCGCCCGTGGCCGAGTGCCTGGCCCGGGGCCGTGGCGCCCGGTACGCGACGACGGACTCCGCCGTCGTCCGGTGGGCGGACGAGGACCCCCAGGCCGCCCGGATCCGCGAGGTGGGGACCCACTCGCTGATGGTGGTGCCGGTCCGCTCGTGGGACACCACGGTCGGCGTGGCCCTCTTCGGCCGTCACCGCAGCCCGGAGGCCTTCACCCCGGAGGACCTGTGGCTTGCCGAGCAGTTCACGGCCCGGGCGGCCGCGGGCATCCACGGCGCCCGGCGGCAGCCGCGCGAGCGCACCACCACCATGGCCCTGCAGCGCAGCCTGCTCCCGCAGACCCTGCCCGACCAGGCGGCCGTCGAGATCGCCTCCCGCTATCTGCCCGCCGGCGGCCGGGCCGGCGTGGGCGGCGACTGGTTCGACGTGATCCCGCTCTCCGGCGCGCGGGTGGCCCTCGTGGTGGGCGATGTGGTCGGCCACGGCATCCGTGCCTCGGCCACCATGGGGCGGCTGCGCACCGCGGTGCGCACCCTGGCCGACGTCGACCTGCCGCCGGACGAGCTGCTGACCCACCTCGACGACCTCGTCATACGCCTGTCCACCGACACGGCCGCCACGGGCGGCGCCGACGAGACCGCCGGGGGCATCGGCACCACCTGCCTGTACGCCGTCTACGACCCGGTGTCCCGCCGCTGCACCCTCGCCCGGGCCGGCCACCCCCCGCCCGCCGTGGTCACCCCGGACGGTGCCGTGTACCTCCTCGACGTCCCGGCCGGTCCGCCGCTGGGCCTGGGCGGTCTGCCGTTCGAGACCAGCGAGACCGAACTGCCCGAGGGCAGCCTGCTCGCCCTGTACACCGACGGTCTGCTCGACGCCCGCGACCGCGACATCGACGAGGCCCTGGACAGGATGTTCGCCGCCGTCGCCCGCCCCGCCCAGACCCCGGAGTCGGCGTGCGACCGGGTCCTCACGGCGCTGCTGACCCACCGCCCGGACGACGACATCGCGCTGCTCATCGCCCGCACCCGGGCCCTCGACCCCGGCCGGGTCGCCGCCTGGGACCTGACCTGCGACCCCGCCGACGTCGCCCGGGCCCGCCGGCTGGCCACCGACCGGCTGGAGGACTGGGGATTCGAGGACGCCGTGTTCGTCACCGAGCTGGTGGTCAGCGAGCTCGTCACCAATGCCATCCGCTACGGCCGGCTGCCCATCCAGCTCCGGCTGATCCACGAGAACAACACCCTGATCTGCGAGGTCTCCGACTCGAGCAGCACCACCCCGCACATGCGGCGCGCCCGGATCTTCGACGAGGGAGGGCGCGGCCTGCTGCTGGTCGCCCAGCTCGCCCGCCGCTGGGGCACCCGGCACTCCCTCGTCGGCAAGACCATCTGGGCCGAGCAGTCCCTGACGGGGAGCTGAGCGGGGATCCACGGGCCCGTGACGGCGGCCTTCGTGCCCGGCGGCGTGAACCGGGCCCAAACGGCGGGCAGTTCTCCGCACCGGTCCGGCTCGCGGTCCCGAACCGCGCGTGCACGCACCGAGGCTGACCCTCCGGCGGGAACCGCCGGGGACCGGACGGACGCGCCAGGAGGCGCGAGAGTCCGGCGGGCCCGGCCGCGGACGGCGGACCGCGCGAGCCGGATCCCGCGGAGGGAGGCTACGGCCGGGCCAGGCCCGACTTCAGGCCCGCCCCGCACAGCGGCACCACCGCCGACCTGCCGCCGAGGGCCCCTTCCCTGACGGCCGCCCAGCAGACCGCGCTCGTGGACTCCACGTAGAAGCCGCGGGAGGCGAGGTCCAGCTGGGCGTGGCGGATCTGGTCCTCCGTCACGGTGAGGAAGGTGCCGCCCGATTCGCGTACCGCGCGCAGGATCTGGCGGGCGCGGGGCGGACGGGGGATGGCGATGCCCTCGGCACGGGTCGGGCCCACGCTGATCAGGTCCGCCGGCTCCTCCGCACCCTGCTCCCAGGCACGGGCCAGCGGGGCGACCGCCGCCGCCTGCACCGCCCACAGCGCCGGGCGCCGGTCCAGCAGCCCGGCCCCGTACAGCTCGGCGACGGCCAGCGCCGCGCCCAGCAGCAGCGTGCCGTTGCCCACCGGCAGGACCAGGACCTCCGGCAGACGCCCGCCGAGGTCCTCCCACAGCTCGTGGACATAGGTCTTGGTGCCGTGCAGGAAGTACGGGTTGTAGACGTGCGAGGCGTAGAACGTGGCCGGCTCGTCCGCCGCCCGCTGCGCGGCCCGGGCCGCCGCCTCGCGGCCGCCGTCGACCACCTCCACACGGGCGCCGTGCGCCTCGATCTGCTCCAGCTTCTTCGCCGACGTGCCCAGCGGGACGTACACCGTGCACGGCAGCCGCGCACGGGCGCAGTACGCGGCGATCGCCGTGCCCGCGTTGCCGCTGCTGTCCGCGATCACCCGGCGCGGACCGGAGCGCAGTGCGACCTCGGCCAGCAGCACCGCGCCCCGGTCCTTGAAGGACAGCGTCGGCATCAGGAAGTCCAGCTTCACCGAGACCTCGTCCGTCAGCGGCACGAGCGGGGTGCGGCCCTCGCCGAGGGACACGGTGGGTCCCGTCAGCGGCAGTGTCTCGGCGTACCGCCACAGGGAGTTGACCCGGCCGGCGAGAGACTTCAGGGGCGCCGGGATGGGGGTGAAGTCGAGGTCCAGGGGGCCGTGGCAGGAGGGGCAGCGCCAGGCGAGGGAATCGCCGGGGACGCGGACGCCGTCCGTGGGGCAGTAACGATCCGGCAGCGGGGTCATGCCCTCAGGTTACGGGTGCCGTTTCGCCGACGCTGCGTCATGACCGCCGTACGGCACGTCCGTCACCCTGCGCGAGGCTCTGGGGTGAGCCGGCCGTCCGCTGGACGGCGCAGAGGTGTGCCGGCGGCCGGAGCGGGGAGAACACGAGGGAGAAAGCGCCTGAGTGAGGTGCCCGGCTTCCAGAAGTCATCACATCGGGTGATTCTTTGGCCTTTGCTTGCAAGTACAACCCACGGTTGTCAGGCTGTTGCTGTCTGTGCAACCTGATGGGAGAGGCCAGTGACTTTCGGTGAGCAGCCGGCGTATCTGCGTGTCGCGGGTGATCTCCGCAAGAAGATCATCGACGGCCTGCTGCCGCCGCACACCCGTCTGCCCTCCCAGGCCAGGATCCGCGAGGAGTACGGCGTCTCGGACACGGTCGCCCTCGAGGCCCGCAAGGTGCTGATGGCCGAGGGCCTGGTCGAGGGCCGCTCCGGCTCGGGGACATATGTGCGCGAGCGGCCCGTGCCGCGCCGTATCGCCCGCTCCGGCTTCCGCCCGGCCGATGGCGCGACCCCGTTCCGGCAGGAGCAGGCGGACACCGCGATGCGCGGCACCTGGGAGTCCAGCAGCGCGCAGGTCGAGGCCGACGACGCGATCGCCGGACGGCTCGGCATCAAGCCCGGCGACCGCGTGATGCGCACCGCGTACGTGTTCCGCGAGAGCGGCGAGGCGATGATGCTCTCCACCTCCTGGGAGCCGCTCGCCCTCACCGGCCGCACCCCCGTCATGCTCCCCGAGGAGGGGCCGCTCGGCGGCATGGGCGTCGTCGAGCGCATGCGCGCCATCGACATCATCGTCGACAACGTCACCGAGGAGGTCGGCGCCCGCCCCGGCCTCGCCGAGGAACTGCATGTCCTCGGCGGCGTCCCCGGCCATGTGGTGATGGTCGTCCAGCGCACGTTCTACGCCTCCGGCCGCCCCGTGGAGACGGCGGACATCGTGATCCCCGCCGACCGCTACCGGGTGGCGTACCACCTGCCCGTGAAGTAGGCGCCGCCCCTGCTCGTGAAGCCCGTGAAAAGCCCGTGGAAGACCCTGTGAGAACAGGTGTCGCGACGGGCCGGTGCACCGCGGCGCACCACTCCGCGCCGGGGTGCGCGCCCCTCGGCGCCCGGCTTTGCGGACACGCCGTCCGCGGCGCGTCGAGCGGGCGCCGCATTCCAGCCGTTTTCGCAGGTCGTTCCGGCGGCCGCGGTATGCCCTCGAGCGGACGTACCGGGGCGTTTGCAGGGCGCGTTCGCCTTCGTGCGCCCCAGAGGCGTGATTCCCTCACTGGCCGGTTGCCTAAGGGCTGTCCCGTAA
>NZ_MUME01000468.1 GCF_002155915.1 Streptomyces thermovulgaris
AAGGTCGTCGTAGTCCGCGCGGGGGCGGTGGTCCGCCCCTCCTGCGGACCACCGCCCCCGCGCGGACTACGACGACCTTCGCCTGATCCTCGAGCCCAGCCACACCAGCGGGGCGTACGTGCGGTCCACCGCCCGCTCCTTCAGCGGGATCAGGGCGTTGTCGGTGATCCTGATGCCCTCGGGGCAGACCTCCGTGCGGCACTTGGTGATGTTGCAGTAGCCGAGGCCGTGCTCCTCCTGGGCCGCGCGCTTGCGGTCCAGGCCCGCGTCCGCGGCGGCGTCCAGGGGGGTGCATGTCGAGCTCGGCGACCCGCATCAGGAAGCGCGGGCCGGCGTACGCCCGCTTGTTGTCCTCGTGGTCGCGGACGACATGGCACACGTCCTGGCACAGGAAGCACTCGATGCACTTGCGGAACTCCTGCGGACGGTCCACGTCCTCCTGGAACATGCGGTGCTCGCCGGGACCGAGGCCGGACGGCGGGACGAAGGAGGGGATCTCGCGGGCCTTGGCGTAGTTGTAGGGCCTTGGCGTAGTTGTAGCCGACGTCCGTCACCAGGTCCCGGATCACCGGGAAGGTCCGCAGCGGAGTGACGGTGATCGTCTCCTCCGGGGTGAAGACCGACATGCGGGTCATGCACATCAGCCGCGGACGCCCGTTGATCTCCGCGGAGCACGAGCCGCACTTGCCCGCCTCGCAGTTCCAGCGCACGGCCGGGTCCGGGACCTGGGTGGCCTGGAGCCGGTGGATGACGTCCAGGACCACCTCGCCCCCGTCGACCTCGACCGTGAAGTCCTCCAGGCCGCCGCCCCGCGCATCGCCCCGCCACACCTTGAAGCGGGCCTCGTAGCCGCTCATGCGCACAGCTCCTCTTCGGTGAGGTACTTGACCAGCTCCTCCTTCGGGAAGAGGGCGAGCAGGTCGGGGCGGACGGGTTCGGTGGTCTCCCGGGTGAGGGTGATCCGGCCGCTGAGCGGATCCGTCGCCGCCGGACCGTCCTCCGGGCCGGTCAGCCGGCACAGCAGGCTGATCCGGCGCCATGCGCGCTGCATCGACGGGTGGTCCTCGCGCGTGTGCCCGCCGCGCGACTCCGTGCGCTCCAGCACGGACCGCGCCACGCACTCGCTGACCAGCAGCGTGTTCCGCAGGTCCAGGGCCAGGTGCCAGCCGGGGTTGAACTGCCGGTGCCCCTCCACCGCGGCCCGCCGGGCCCGGGCCCGCAGCTCGCCGAGCTTCCTCAGGGCCTGCTTCATCTCGCTCTCGCGGCGGATGATGCCGACCAGGTCGTTCATGGTCTGCTGGAGTTCCTGGTGCAGGGTGTAGGGGTTCTCCGGCGGCGCCCCGGCCACCGTCCCCTCCTCGGCCGTCGCCTCCTCCCCCGAGAACGGCCGCAGCGCCTCGGCCGCCGCCGCGTCCACCTGGGCGTCGTCCGCACGCGGGCGGGCGTGCGCCGGGGAGCGGACGCCACCGCGGAGCCTGCCGGGGTCTGTGGCGGGGGTTCCGTACCAGTGGCCAAGGCGGGACGCGCCTTCCTGTCGGAGCTCGCCTCCGGAGCACCGGCTCCGGAGGCGAGCTCCGAC
>NZ_MUME01000469.1 GCF_002155915.1 Streptomyces thermovulgaris
AGGCGCTTGCCGGCCAGCGCGATGCCGACGCCGACGGGCAGGCCCTGCCCGAGGGAGCCGGTCGCCGTCTCCACCCATGGCAGCTGCCGTGGCGTGGGGTGTCCCTCCAGGCGGCTGCCGCGGGCGCGGAAGGTGAGCAGTTCCTCGTCGTCGAGGACGCCGGCCGCCTTGTAGGCGGAGTACAGCAGGGGGGAGGCGTGTCCCTTGGACAGGACGAAGCGGTCGTTGCCGGGGTGCTCGGGGTTCTCGAAGTCGTAGTGGAGGTGGTTCGCCAGCAGGACGGCCATCAGGTCGGCGGCGGACATGGAGGACGTCGGGTGCCCCGAGCCCGCAGCGGCGGCGGCCCGCACGCTGTCGACGCGCAGTTGCTGCCCGAGTTCGACGAGTTCGTCGGTGTTCATGGATCTCCTTGCGTGGGTGTGTCGTCCCGCCGGACCGGCCCCGGGGAGGGATGGTCGCCGCGGTGGCCGCCGGCCGGTCCCTTCCTCCCCGCGGGCCCTCCGGCTTTCCCCGCCTTCCCGCTCTTCCCGGCCTTCTCCTCGGGCTCGGGGCGGCTCGGGGCTGGATGCGGGCCGGGGCGGTGCGGTGCGGGCTCCGCGCCCGCCAACTGCGCCTTCTCGGTG